>NZ_JAETXP010000008.1:0-62304 GCF_019641635.1 Frischella sp. Ac48 | reverse complement strand
CGAAGTCAGAGCAAAAGTACATTATAAAATTGATACAGTCACGGTTGAATTAGATGAGGTTAATTGGAATAATGTTGTTGAAACGGGGATGGAAACTAGTAACAGCCCAGTAAAACCAAGAGCTAATTTCGCACCAGATGCAAATCCAAATTTAAATGTTAATATGAATCAGCAAAATAAGCATATTGTTGGGACTAATGAGCACAAAACAGCAAACGCTAGTTCTTCTACACCAAGAAGCACTTTAAATAATGATATCGATATTCAAAGTTTAGTCAATCAATATGCAGGAACTGGCACATCTTTAAATTCAACCCCATTAGGTAAACCAGGCTCAAGAGAAAGGATAACGGGTAATAAAGTTATAGGAAATTATTATAATATGGAAACAAGTAAATTTGAGCCAACGGCTAATATTACAATTCACTATTCGAAAACAGGTGTACATATAGTCCCAGCGAGACCAACAAAATGAATAAAAATAAACTATCAGAAAAGGAAATAATTGATATTCGCTCTAAAATGATGTTTTACATAATGAATGATTTAGTAGGTGTAGCAACAAAAAAAATGAGAGGTATTACATTAAATTATATGAATGACATAATGGATATTAATATAATTTTTGACGATAAATTAACTGAAGAAGAGGAAGAGGAAATGCAACAGATTGATACTAATACCATTTCAAGTGCTTATCCTATTCTTTATGATTGGCAAAATAGACCAATTCTAAATATAAAACAAATGAATCTGAATTTGATTGTTATTCGACCAGATATTCCGATAATTAATAAAAAAGGAAATTTAGGTTGGCTTTATCTTCGTCGAGAATATTAATAACGTATTTGTCCTGCTCAACTTTAATGATATTAGAGCAAGCAATACCAACTATCTACAAGCCAAACCGGACGACAATGCTGCTGAAGGACGACTAAAAAACAGTTTGGAAGGATTATTAATCGGCAGCTTAGCCGAACCCCTTACCCGCTCATTACGCTTATTAAAATACGCCCGCATCAAAATAACCGCCACCGAAGTCAGAACCAAAGTACATTATAAAATTGATACAGTCACGGTTGAATTGGATGAGGTTAATTGGAATAATGTTACTGAAAAGAGAATAAATGAGAGTTTTGGAACTACTGAAGGAAATCTTGAACCCAGAAATCCAGCGAGTACCAGCATCATCAGAAATGGGAAACGTTTAGTTCTAAATCAAGGAAATTTACCTACTTGTGGTGATAATTCACGTGCGATGATATTAGATATTGCTGGCATGAAATATGATCTAAATAAATTAATCACCGATTCTAAAGTTGGTTCAAACGGTGCCAGAATGACCGATTTAGTTACGGCACTGAAAAATCAGGGTATAAATGATGCCAGATTTGCATCTAAAACTTCTTTAGAAGACATTTCATCAGCTACTGCTAATGGTATAGTTGCAATGAAATTAGACCGCGGATATCATGCAGTTGTTGTTGATGGTGTCACTATTAGAAACGGTCAGACTGTTGTAGCAATTAGGGATCCTGCGCTAGGTCGCTAATACTTTACTCTCATTAATGAATTTAATCTAAAGTATAGCGGTCAGGCAATACTTACTAATCCTAAATTAAATTAGAGGAAAATATGCTATCAATAAAAGATATTGTGAACAAGAAACTTTGTGGCTTAGTGCGGTTTAAAGGTTATTTTTATGCTTTAGGAGGTCTAAATGAAAAAGTTTTTTTGACAGATAATAAATATGGTTGGTCTGAAAATAATATTATTTTACCAAATAATATTACTGAGTTAATTATTGATAAAGATCAAAGTTTTGGTGTTCTTGTTGGTGGTGAGTATGCATATTATGCTATGGATGCAATTATAGAAGGTGTTCTAGAGCTAAAAGAACAACAATTATATCTATCGAAAGTGAATAAAATCACTTTATTTGATGGAGAAATATCACAATCTTTTGTTTTTACTGATTAAACTGGAACTAATAAACCCTATGTTATTGTCAAATTAACTTTTAATAACGAAATTTAATTTGGCGGTTAACTTCTAATTTTAGATGTTAGGCATAACATTGTAAATTATATCTTATTCCTGAAATCGACGTTTTGCTAAAATACGAAAGGTTTTTAGCTAAGTATAAGTGTCTTGCAAAATTAGAATGATCGTAAATATAAAAACACGATAAGAATAATTGGGCTTGATGGCAGTGTCACCGATTTTGTGGTATCTAATCGCCATGAAGAACGCCTGTCAAACTTAATACAACAATTTCCTGAACTGGCTAACCCAGTAACCGAATATTTACAAGCCAAACCGGACGACAAGGCTGCTGAAGGACGACTAAAAAACAGTTTGGAAGGATTATTAATCGGCAGCTTAGCCAAACCCCTTACCCGCTCATTACGCTTATTAAAATACGCCCGCATCAAAATAACCGCCACCGAAGTCAGAACCAAAGTACATTATAAAATTGATACAGTCACGGTTGAATTAGATGAGGTTAATTGGAATAATGTTGTTGAAAAGGAAAAGACGAATTCTATTCTTAATGATACGGCAAGTTCTATATGCGATGTAAATCCTGATTACTATACTGAAGATATAACTCATAATTGTGGTAATTGCGCTATAGCAACTGATGCAACATTGGGTAGTAATCCTGCATCCGCTTTACCTATTAATTGAAAATAAGAGATAATTCTCAACCTAACCAGAGGAGATTTCAATTGATAAACCAGCCCTCTATAATTTTTTTATAAGGACTCTCATTTTTTATTGAGAAAATCTAAAATTAAATATTTGTCATACAGAATTAACATTAAGTTAAACCTAGAACCATTTCTTCATTTAACGCCGTTTCAATCACCAGTTTATTCATAAAGCCCGTTAATTTGCCTAATTCTTATTGTTTTTTGTTACTTTGGCTAGCTTTATGGGCATTTCTCTTTGTCATTTTTTCGTCCAGTTGGATTTACTTTTTTTACTCATTGGAGTAGTAAAAAAAGGCAAATTCACAAATTTATTTATAGGGTACGATATTGATAAAAAAAGGGGCGTGAGCCCCCTAAATTTATCATTATATTTTATATACACAATTACGATTATTTCTTCGTACAATTATTATAGAACATTTACCAATAATAAATTTTAATCGACAATAACATCAAATAGCATGATTAATATCAACACCTCGGATCTCATGTGCTTTAGCTCGTTCAATAGATTGAATCGCCGCCACAACATCACGACCTTCACGCATACCATCAATTAATTTTCTCGCCTGCTTGCAATCACCAATTTGTTGGAATTGATAATTATTTTTATTGGCATGTTGACGGAATTGTTCGGTAAACTCTGCCACAGGTGTTAAACCTAAACAGATAAAACCATAATCAAATTCAAGTTCTTCAATTTGACCATTTCGACTAACAATAAAGCGATCTGCTTTAACCTCTTGTAAAGTGGTTTCCAATAAAACGTTAACCTGATTGTCTTCAATCATTTTCATCATTGATATACGAGCAATGACATCTAAATCTTTAGCTAATGTTGATTGCATTTCAACAATGGTGGTACTTTTTGCCTTGTTTTCAGAAAAATATTCAATCACATCTAATCCAACCGCACCCCCACCAATTACTATAATTCTTTTATCGGGAATGTTGGTAAAGTGGTCAAAATTATCCATTAGATCAAAGATTGAAAAAATTTTCCGTTCAGGATTTTTTAATTGTTCATGCAAACCTTTAATCGGTGGTAATAAGGCCTTAGCACCCGTTGCGGCTACAACAAGATCGGGATGATGATTAGCGATCATTTCAGGAGTCGCTTTAGTATTAAGGTGTATACTGACATTAGCAAGTTTATTAATTCGATTGATTAAAAATTTCGGCAAATCAGCTATTCTACGTTTATAAGGGAAACGTGAAATGATTGCAGACAATCCCCCTAGAAACGGCTTTTCCTCATACAATGTGACATGGCAACCAACTTCCGCTGCCGAGGCAGCGGCTTCAAGTCCTGCTGTACCACCACCAATAACGACGACATTTAATGGCTGAGTAACTTGATAGCGCTTGTAATCTTCGTATGTAATAATATCAGGATTAACGGTACAACGAATCGGCTTTGATTTTGCAATACGATGATCGGCACAACCGATATTGCAAGAAATACAACGTCTTAAAGTATCTATTTCATTGTTTTTGACTTTCTCTACCCAATAAGGCTCGGCTATCAAACCTCGTCCCATCACCACAAAGTCAGCATGTCCATTGGCGATAGTATCTGCAATAATTTGTGGATCTCGGAAATTACCTGACGTAATAGTCGGTTTATTAAATTTTTCTTTTACCGCTTTTGCCATATAAGAGCGCCAACCATCGGGAAGATTCATTTGGTCAATTTGCATAAATAATGTATCATTTTGCGCCGCTGACACATCAAAAATATCTACCTCATCGGTTAAATATTCAAGAATTTCCAAGGTATCTTCTAACGTATTACCCCCCTCAATAAAATCATCAGCACTAAAACGCAGCATAATTAAAAAATGAGGTCCAACATGTTTACGAATTTCGTCAATCACCATCCGTACAATTCTGGCACGATTTTCGATACTGCCACCAAATTCATCGGTTCGTCTATTAAACAATGGCGATAAAAATTGACTTAATAAGTAGGAATGACCAGCGTGAATTTCTACTGCATCAAATCCAGCCCGTTGAACACGGGAAGCAGCCAGACCATATTGTTTTACGACATAATGAATTTCATCAACTGACATAGGGCGAGGAGCATTTCCCCCCGTTTTAGAAGGCACATTAGATGCTGAGATCGGTTGTAAACCATTTAAACGACCAAAATAAGCCGATGCTCCTGCATGATTAATTTGTACAGCAACCGTTGCTCCATGTTTATGCATACGTTCTGTGAAACGATAAAAACCTGGAATATATTGATCATTATCAATACGTAATTGCGTTGTACCATTCGTTCCGTAAGGATAATCTACACAGACATTTTCTAAAATAATTAATCCCGTACCGCCTTTGGCGCGTTGTTCATAATACTGTAAGTGATCATCCACAAACTCACCACTTAAAGTCGCAAAATTAGTGCCGATAGGTGGCATAACTATACGATTTTTTATAGTAGTGCGCTTAATGGTAATGGGTTGAAATATTGAAGAGAAATTGCTCATGTTACTCCCTCATATCACCACACAAAACGGTGCTTGTGCTTAGTTCTAATTTTAAAATTGATATTCGATTAAGCATATTATACACCATTTATTAATAAATAAATTCTTTATTTTTCATCAAATCAATTCAAATATTTTATAAATTAAATAAGCTCTATTTTTTTAATTTAACCTTAATAAACATGTACTTATTAAATAAAGTGGAAAAAATAATGAGAAAAAAAGAATCAAAAATTATTATTAACATCATTAATTTATTTTAATAATATCAAAATAAGATAATTTAAAAATTAAAATATCATATTGATTTTTATACAAATAAAATAGAATCGATTATTTATTTTTTTAATAAGAATGATTAATTTAATCGATTTTATAAATAAAAAATACCACCTTTAAGTGTGGTATTTCAAATAATAAGGCTAATTGCGTGATTGAATCAGATAGATTGTACTAACCAATAATTCGCCTATGCTTTTGCTGTTCTACGTGAATTAATGGCAAATTGACGACGACCACCTGGTCTTGGCGCTAAATCCCCCAACATAATTTCATAACCACCGTCGACAACCAATTCAGTGCCATTAGAATAATCTGAACGTTTACTCGCTAGATATAATACTGCATTGGCAATATCAATAGTTTCACCAATACGTCGGCTAGCAATCATACGTGTTCGACCTTGTTCAACTTCTTTATCTTCATAGAATTTTTTCGATAATGGAGTTTTTACGAAACATGGGCAAATAGCATTACTACGAATACCGAATTGTCCCCATTCTGCTGCAATCTGTTTTGACAACATAGAAATTGCTGCTTTAGTTGAACTGTATGCGCCGCTGTAAGTTTCTGGAGTGTGTGATGCTACGGTAGAAATATGCACCATACGACCCGCTTTTTGTTCAATCATTAAACGACCAAAACGCTGTGACATTAAGAAATAACCTGTCATATTAACATTAACCGTGAGATTCCATTCATCAAGCGGTAAGTCTTCTAATGGGCAGAATTTTAAAATTGCTGCTGTATTAACTAACACATCACAACGACCAAACTCTTTTTTTACCATTATCACAGCCGCATCAACACTTTTTTCGTCAGTCGTATTACAAGCTAAACCGATTGCTTTAATACCATACTCACTGGCTAATTGTTTAGCATATTCCTGACATTTCGCCTCATCCAGATCAATCAACACTAAATTAGCTTTTTGTTTAGCAAATTCACGACATATTTCAGCACCCATTCCACCAACAGCACCGGTTATAACACAAACATCACCCGCTAAACCTAACCAATTATTGCTCATACAAAACTCCTAAAAATTAATATTCTCAATCATCACTGATCGAGCTTAGACTGATTCTTTATCGACACTAACCCGCACTCTATCTTTCATAGATTCGCTTGTCATGACGGTATATTTACAACTCTTAAGCACTTAACACGATGGTATATCGCGAGTGCATTTAAGCTAAACTACGATGTAACACATTTAATATGTATCGTAATTCTTTAACATCGAGCTGACCGGGAGCTGATGCGTTTTTAGCTGCGCCAAAGGTAAAGTCTGAGCCAAAGGTTTCTCCCGCAACACGACTAATTGCACCTTTACCAGCCATAGACATAGTAATTAATGGTTTTTTGGCATATTTATCTTTCATTTCAGCAGTGGCAGCCAGTAATGTAATTACATCTTCTCTTGAACGTGGCATTACGGCAATTTTCGGAATATCCGCCCCTAAATCTTGCATTTTACGTAATCGTAAAACAATTTCATCTTTAGCAGGGGTCTTATCAAAGTCATGATTTGAAGCAATGACCAGAACTTGATGCTGATGCGCTAACGCAACAATTTCTTTTACATATTCATCGCCAGTAAATACTTCAATATCGACAAAATCAATCAATCCGCTCATTATCATTTGTTTATTTAAATTGATATAAAATTCTATCGATGCTGGATAAACGCCACCTTCATTAGCAGTACGAAAAGTAAATAAAATCGGTTTATGACCAATTATTGCGTGAATTTTACCCGCCATTTGTTTAACGCTATCAATGTCCGCAACCTCGTCAAAATGATCAACTCGCCATTCTAAAATATCAAAATCAATCCCAGTTAAAAATTCAATTTCTTCTAATAACGCTTGTTCAGTTTTACCTACTACAGGAACAATAATTTTAGGGGCCCCTACTCCAATTTCTAAACCTTTTACTATCATTTTTGTCATTTGATCACCAGTTTCTATCATGATGGTTAACCTCTTGTTAATACCATGGTAAAAATAAGAGGTTAGTTTGATACTGACTATTAATATTTATACTATAAAATAACAATATCGCTTATCTTGCAAAATTAATTAAAGCCCATTTTTTCTTTAACATAATCAATTGGTGCATCTTGACCTGTCCAAATTTTAATTTGTGCGTGACCTTGCCATAACATCATGCCAATACCATTTAATGTTTTACAGCCTTGACTTTCGGCAATCTCAAGTAATTTCGTTTTACGTGGACTATAAATACAGTCGGTCACCACTAATTCTTTTCTTAACATCGTCGGATCTGTAATCAAACTCTGCCCTTCTAACGGTTTCATACCGACACCAGTAGCATTACACAGAACAGTACTTTCGGCGATTTGTTGACATAATTGTGATTTATCCGCAAGATCATATACGGTGGCTTTACAAGCGGTTTTTTCGTTGATGCGTTTTGCGATCTCAACAATCTTGGCAAAACATTCATCTTGTTGATTGAAAATAGCTAGCTCTTTAACGCCGTCTAATGCTGCTTGTACTGCAATCGCACTTGCTGCACCACCACCGCCAAGTATGGTCATTTTTTTTCCTATGACATCAACACCAGCTTCTTTCAATGAACGCATATAACCCATACCATCTGTGTTATAACCTGTTAGTACACCATCATCATTTGAAATAGTATTGCATGCACCAATCAGTTCTACGGCAGGCGTTAATTTATCTAAGTATTGACATACCAATTGTTTATTTGGCATAGAAACTGCGCTGCCACGCAATCCTAATGCTCGTAAACCTTTGATGGCATCGGGTAGTTTTTCTTGTGTCACTTCAAACGCTAAGTACACATAAGGCACATCCAACTTAGAATATATAATATTTTGCATTTTAGGTGAAAGGCTATGTCGAATTGGATAAGCCATTAATCCGATTAATAAAAAATGACCATCAATATTTTCTCTCATGTTTTTCTCCAATTTTTATTATTAAGACTCAGCGACCAATTTTAGTAATTTTTTTGTATCTTCCAAATACATTTTAGCTCGCTCAATCGGAGAATGACGCAAAGCAAATTCATCATTACAACATTCGATTGAAATCGGCATTTCTGGTAATGCTTTTAATAAAGCAACGAGATCAATTCCACCACGTCCCGGAGATAAACGATAATTACGTGCCTGATACAATAATCCTTCAATATCTTGTGGTTTTTCCTTGGTGCCATCACATAATTGCATATAACGCCAACAATCTTTTGGTACTTTTTTCAGGTCCTCAAGAGTATTTGCACCACGATCAAAATGCAATGGATCAATAATCATCCCTTGATTATTCTGATTAGCCGCTTGTAATAATGCCACGCCAGAATTAACGGTTGGCACATCGGTCCATGGCATCGGTTCAATATTAATAGCAATCCCCAATGGAGCAGCAATTTCACATAAACGAGCAAAATTGTCAGCTAAACGGTTGGGATCGGGGTCATTACCCGCTAATAATACTTGACTGGCGCCTAAACGTGCGCCCGTTTCTAGTACTGGTAAAAAATTAATCACACGTGTATCTGGTTTTAAACGGAAAATTTCAATATCTAAAACTTTGATGCCCGTTTCTTTTAATCGTCGTTCAACTTCCCGAATTAAAGGTGTATCGCCAACTGTAGCATATACTGGCTCAGTAGGCGTTGCGGGAATTAATCTTAAACCAACATGCGTATAACCAGCCTCAGCGGCAACAATAACTTGATTTGCTGGGGATACATCTAACACAGTCAAGGCTGCAAGCCCAATAGGACGTTCAGTCGACATACTATCCTCCTAAAATTAAAAATTTTTACTAAAAATGATAAAAAAGTGTTGCTATTAATGTAAAACAATAAAATAATTTTATCTATAGATTTTGTTATTTTAATTTATTTTTTTAATGAATTTATTTAAAATAAAATATGTGATAACTAGTAACATTTACATCAATTTTGATAAAAAACAATGAGATAAATCTGTTTCATTAATATAAATCAAGGGGGAATTGGAAAAAAACGGATTAACCTTATTTATTTGTTAAAAAATATCTATTAAAGATTACGACTATATCTAACTTTTAAATATATAGTTGTTTAATATTTTTAATTTCATAATAAATTCAAATAATTATAGATTTATCTCACAAATAAATGATTCCTGACAGAGAAGAGCAAAACTTCATAAGTTGAAATCAATAGAAAAGTTTACAAATTTAAATTACCTAAAAAGGATGCAAAATGAAAAACAAATATCTTTGGACCTCAATCTGCTTATATATGAACTATTTCGTTCATGGCATGGGGGCAATTATTCTTGCTCAAAATATGGATTATTTAACCAAACAATTTAATACTAATGATGCAGGTATCGCCTATGTGATTTCAGGTTTAGGTATCGGACGATTGTTAGTACTATTTGTAATGGGTACATTATCCGATAAATTTGGTCGTAAACCATTTGTATTTTTAGGTGGTTTATTTTACATCGGCTTTTTGCTAGGCATTTTAGTTAGCCCAAATTTAGAAATTGCTTTTATATTCGCAATTTTAGGTGGAATTGCTAATTCCACACTTGACGCAGGGACTTATCCAGCATTGATGGAATCATTCCCGAAAGCAACCGGAACTGCATCAATTTTAACCAAAGCAGCCATTGCTGGTGGTCAATTTGTGTTACCGATCATCATGACACTCATTTTTACCTATAAAGCTTATTATGGCTGGTCATTCTTCTTCTGTATTGCCATTTTAGCTATCAATGCCATAGCTGTATTAAAAATGCCATTCCCTAATAATAAGCAACCGCAAACAGAAGAAGTTACCCAAGCGACAACAGAAATTGATACCAATCCATTGCCAAAATTAAAACAAAAAGCTAACTTCTGGATTGAAGGTATCTGCTTTATCATCATTGGTTATACTTCAACCGCGACTTTCTATTTAGTTTCAATTTGGTTACCTAAATTCTCGATGTCAGCAGCCAATATGAGTGAATCAGCTGCTGCTCAAACAATTAGTTATTATGCAATCGGAACGTTGGCCAGTGTCATTTTAACTTCAATTTTAGTTAAGAGTTGGATTCGTCCGGTCTATATCGTGTTTGTTTACCCGAGTTTATCCGCTATTATGTTATTTGCTCTTTATTTATACCCATCATCACTATTATGTATGGCAGGTGGGTTTATTTTAGGATTTACCGCTGCTGGCGGTGTTTTACAATTAGCCTTAACGACGATGTCTGAGTTTTATCCAAAAGGTAAAGGTAAAGTACTAGGCATTTTCTTTACGTCATCAAGTTTAGCGACATTCTCCATTCCTGTTATTACAGGTATCATTTCAGAAACAAGTATCGCCAATATCATCTTGTTTGATGGCTTTATTGCGGTATTAGGCTCGATTTTAGCATTAGTAATTATTGCTCGATATCACAAAATTTTTGAGTTCCCAAAACGCAACGCCAATAATGTATAAGCGATGAAAATCAATCTAACATTTGATCATTGATTTAAAATAAGTCTCCGATGCCAAATATTGGCTTGGGAGACTTAATCTAATACCATAAATTATGATGTATCTACGATGTCTTTTTGCTATATTCTTAATCTTATTTAAGTGGGAAATGCTATTTGTAGATTAAAATGAACTTGATTAAAATATATATCAGCACAACTTAACCGCTATATCAAAATAGCTTGGTAGAAAAAATCAGCTAGTGAGTAAATTGAAAACTAGCAAGCAAAGTTAGATTTTATCACCAATGACTCGTCACCCCGTTTTAAATAATCGACACTTCCCGTAAATATTCGCAATTCACCAGCACTAAACTTGGTTAGAAAAGATAGCAGCACTATCGATATAAATCCCTTAATGGATTAATTTTATTACAGTTTTTCGTTGATTTGCGATAATATAATTATCAAGGCAATGCAGAATAATTAACCAATCTGGCAATGAACGTTTAAACAAATTTCATAAAAGCTTTTTGATGATTCAGTTACCAGCAAAATTAATGCCAATGATTTAAAAATTTACTGATATTGCAATTGAATAGTGAACGGTTATGCAAACAAACAAGAAATTTAGAGTAGCTGCTGTTATTGAAAATCGTTACGGCGAGTATCTATTTATGAGAGAAAATGATGATGACTATCTCATTTTACCTGGTGGCGAGAAAGAAAATAATGAAGATTATATGGAAACCTGTAAACGAGAGTTGCTAGAAGAATTAGGTATCCATATTAATGAATTGGTATTTTTAGGGTTAATCGAAAATTTTTATATTTTAAATAATCAAAAAATTGAAGAAACCTTAGTGATTTTTAAAGGCTATTATCACAATCAGCTTACTTACCATGAAGATAATATTAAGCGAGAATTTTTCTGGATTAATATACATAGTCATGCAAAACACTTCAAGATTAAACCGAGTAATATTGTCAATTTCTTAATTCAACAAAAAAACTACATGGTCTATCGAGAAAAGATTTAATCATCGATTCAGTGAGCAACTAATTGTTATTATTTATATCTTCTAGAGATAATATTACGACCAGATAGTTAGTTGTAGCTTAGGTTGATTGCAAAATTAACAAGATATTAATCATAATCTATTTTACTAAAAAAGCTCAAAAATAATCTCTATCCGTAGTAAAAATGATATATTGCTTGCTTTTTTTATACTCTTCAGTAATAAAGAAGCATCCTATTTGATTCGGATGCTTTCTGTTAGTGATAAATGCTTGTCAATAACAGACGATTAAATCTTATTCATATCAACCACTTTTTTGAAGCGTGAATAAACAATGACACCTAATATTACACTACATAAGGCAATAATAAGATCAACTAAAATGGCATAACTAACATTCGTCACCGCTAATTTTGGTATTACTAATGGAATAACCACAAATGATAATCCACTCAATGTGTACATGGTACCCACAGCCAATCCTTTACGATCGGGAAATAACTGTTGCATAACCACTAAGGTCAATTGTAACACGCCACCAGCAGCTGTTAGTCCCATGCCGATTGCCACAAAAAAGCTCATAGCAGGTGTTAAATTCATTAAGAACAATGATAAAATCACAACTGAAAGCAATGGTAATATTATGATGCAATAAATCGGTTTTACAAATTTTTTGACAATATATGCAGTAGAGAAAACGGAAATAATTGATGCCGTACTGTAATAACTAATCAATTGTTTAGATGATATCTCATCCATACCAATACCTTTTTCAGCAATCGCTGGTAACCACTGTAAAATTATGACAAACGTTGCCGTCGTAGTAAAACCCATAATAATTAAACAAATTCCTTCAAACCAAAAATTCGGTTTACCAATAAAGTAATTACTCTCACCTTTATCGCTACAAATTACGGTATTTGAGGAAGGGAAGGTTCTTGGTAGCAAAAATAATAAATTGATTAACAAATAAACGACAAACCCTATAAAAGCATAACCATACCAAAGCTGATAAATATGGAAAACGGTTACAATAAATGGCAGAACTAAAGTACCAATTGAAATAAAGGCTTTTATTAAAACACTTGCGGTACCGGCTGAACGCGGAAAACACTCAGTGAGAGCAGGCATTGAACCCGTATCTAAAAAGGAATTGCCTGCACCAATAAACATCGCTAAATAAAAGGCAGTTTCAATATCATGGCAAAATAGCAAACCTATAAAAAAAATAATATAACAGCACATGCCAAGATAGATGAAGGGTTTACGACCAAATATATCGGATAAAATACCACCAATAAACATCAAGAAAATTTTACCAAATCCTATTCCTGATGCTATATAACCCACGCCAATTAGATCGGTGCCAAATTGTTTTGAAATTTCAGCTGAAAATTGCATAATTACAATCAAAGCGATACTTTGAATGATATAATTAGCATAAATCGATCCTGCTATCGAATAGGAGTTTACATTGTTAGTCATTATTCAATACCCCATAATAAATTTAAATATAAAATTCTTTTGAAATAAACTAGCTCAATATTAGCGGTTAACCGCTATTTATAAAAGAAAAAAGACCTTACAAAAAGTGATTTTTTTTAAAATGAATTGTTATACTATAAAAAAACAATTACATAGGTAAATTTTTGGCAGATGTGGAATTGACACACTTTAGACCTGAATATTTATTTATTCTTCAGAACTTAATTGCAAGATTAACGTATTTATAACAGGTTAATTTTATTATTAATGAGTCATTGAATTTCACAATGACCCATAGCTAATGTTAAAATAACTTTATAATTTATGAAACTTCCGCTTTTTAGACGGTCTAACAGATGATTACTAAATCTCTGTTTAAAATATAAGAATTAGCAATTCTTTTCACATCAATCTCTAGTCAATGTTGAGCGCATCAAGGAATTGACCTAATATTTGCATCTCTTCGCAATCAACATTAACCACATGACTTGCCGAATCCATATAGAGATGATGACGCTCTTCTAACACTTTTTCCATTTCATCAACGATCGATAATCCCGTTAATGATGGACGCTGTGCCACGTTAGGATCTTTCATTAATCGTTGAGCAAGAATTTTTGCTGGCGCGGAAAGAAAAAACACAATCCCCATTTTTTGCATATATTGTCGGTTTTGTTCTGCTAATATCATGCCACCACCTGTTGCAATGACTCGGCATGGTTGAGTCACATCTTTCAAAACTTGACTTTCACGTTTTCTAAAGCCTTCCCATCCTTCTTTTTCAACAATTTCAGCAACCGTGCGATGAGTTGTTTCAAACAGATAAATATCTGTATCAACAAAAGAGTAATTTAATTTCTCAGCCAGTAAACGACCCATTGTGGTTTTACCTGCTGCTCTCGCTCCTACTAAATAAATGGTTTTATTCATGCTAATTGTCTCAGATGATTATTAAAATAATAATACTATGTTATTCATAAAAACCATAATTGCAACTAATATTTACACCTTATTTTAATTACATTAAAACCCATATTTATCAATGAATTATAAGATGATTGATGTGTAAAAAATACTTTACACAATATTGAAATAGAGATTTTTCATTAATTTTAGAATAAATTTATATAAAAGGATATAAAATGGGTACATTAAATACCCATTTTTAGTCGATTTGATTGGCCAATTTTGACAAAAAATTAACACAATGCCTCAAGACCTCTAAAGTAGAGTTCAGTTGCAATAGATTGATGTAGTCGCCAATCCAACACGGTAAGCGATGGATTTATTTTTTTAAAATCGGCAAAGGTTAAAAAATAACGGATATTGTTACTGCCAATGCGATTATTGATATCTGCAATAATCGCTGCAATTTTATCTTGCCGACGCTTTTTGAGATTTTTCATCGCTTCAATAACGTGATTAGGAATAGCCTCTTTTCCTTGTTCCCAATTATGCCAGACTTCGGCAGTGGTATTACCAATAAACTCACTTGCTTCAGCGACTTTTAACATAAAAAAACGTCGATAGGCCTGTAGTTCGATATTAGTCATAGATACTCTCCAACGAATTTTAAATTATTCCAATCGATAAGAATCAAACCGCCATTAATTTAGCAAACATTAAAAGCCATTTTTTTCATAAACATTATCTGGGTTAGGTCCGGTTCTAAAACCTTCATTTAACTGATCAATTTTTTGCATTTCCTCGGTAGTAAGCTCAAAATCAAAGATTTGTGTATTTTCCGCAATACGTTGTGGGTTAACCGATTTAGGAATAACGATTATACCTTTTTGTTTATGCCAACATAATGTGACTTGCGAAGGTGTTTTTTGATATTTATTACCGATATTGATTAATAGCTGATCATCATTTACTCGACCACGTGCTAAAGGACTCCACGCCTCAATGGCGATACTTTCAGTTTGCAGATAATTTATAAGTTCTTGTTGAACTAAGTAAGGATGAATTTCTATTTGATTAATCATTGGTTTGATATTTGCTTGCGTTTTCAACAATTCAAAGTGGGATTGATGAAAATTACAGACACCTATCGCGCGAGCCATTTTGTTTTCATAAATATGTTCTAGTGCTTTCCAGGTAGCAAAGAAATGATTTTTTAATGGCCAGTGTACTAAAAATAGATCAATATAATCGGTTTTTAAATCATTTAATGATTGCTCAAACGATCTTAGCGTTTGTGCATAGCCTTGGTTATTATTACTGACTTTAGTCGTCAAAAACAGCTCCTTTCTTGGTACACCACAATTAGCGAAAACGTCACCAAGGATATTTTCGTTGTTATATAATTGTGCTGTATCAAAAGAACGATAGCCATTTTCCAATGCTGTCATTATGGCAGTATTTGCCTCTTTAGAATCAACAATCTTAAAGGTACCAAATCCTAATTGAGCAAGTGCTACGCCATTACTTAACGTAACTTGTTTTATGAATTGTGTCATCGTTATCTCACCACATTTGTGTTTGATTATGCTCAATACAAGCCATTATTTATTTGCTAAAGCATCGATAACCGCTTGCTTTGCATTGGCAGATAAATCTTGACCCGTCCATATCCTATACTGTTCATTGGCTTGTCCAATAAACATATCACGACCAGAAATGGATTTCCAGCCTGCTTTCTCCGCATCTAAACGGAATTGAGTATAATAAGGAGTATAAACAATATCATATGCGACACCTTCACCTTTAAACCAATCGGCTTGATAAGGTGTTTGACCTTCAAATTTACCCAACATACCTAGTGGCGTTGAGTTAATAATGATTTGTGCTTCAACAGTATGACGCTGTTCCCATTTAACGGTTTTTAAACAAAATTCTTTGGCTAACGCATTTGGTAAATCATCAACAATATCTGTTACCGTGATATCAGTATAACCAAGGGTCTGTAAACCAACGACTGCCGCTCGTGCCGCACCGCCAGCACCCAGTAATAAAATCTGTTGGTAAGTTTTTGGTAAAGGTTCTCTTTCAAGAGGTTCCATAAAGCCTTTAACGTCAGTATTGTCACCACATAACTTATTACCATCCCAATAAATTAAGTTAGCCGCACCCACTTTTTTAACCCGATCTGTGACTTCATCTAAAAATGGAATAACCGTTTGTTTATGAGGAATCGTTACACAACACCCCCGAATATTTAATAAACGTACAGATTTAACAAAGTTTTCGACTTGCTCAGGAGGCATTGGCCAAGCTACCAATACAGCTGGAATGTTTTGATCTTTAAAAGACGTGGTATGAATGAGAGGACTTAATGTTTGTCCCAACGGATAGCCAATAATGCCATAAATATCATAAGGTTTAAACTGACTCATAAAATGACCTTCTTATCCAAATAATTATATTTCATTAATAATATATATGAAATTTATCTATAAAAATTAGATTATCTATTCATAATATCAATAGATAATAACACAAATTTAACTATTAAAAAAACTGTCGCCACAATATTGCGTTAAAAAACGATAGAATTTTTGTGCTACCGGCATTAACGGCCTATTTTTCACTGTTGCGATATAGATCTCACGCTTCTGGCGATTCTTATTCATTGGTATTAATGATACATTGGCTTCTTCTGGAACCGGTACTTTGATCATCATACCTATGCCATAGTTTATCGAAGCAAGTCCAATCATCGCATTTTCACTTTCAACCCGACTAATAATATTGTTTAATTTCACTCCTGATTCAGCAATCATATTATCTAAATAGCCTTGCATTCCACTCCGTTCGGTATATAAAATCACCGGTTCATTAACAATATCTTTTAAATCAAGTTTTTTACGTTTAGATAACGGATTATTATTTGAAATGATAAACACAATTTCTTGTCTAGCTAAACGAGTAAATTCAATTTCAGGATCATTATGTAAATAAGAACAGAGTCCAATATCGTAACGCTTAGTTTTTAACTGTTGTACAATATTACTACTGAGATCTTCATAAAAAGAAAATGAAATATTTTTATATTCCGTTAATTCGGTAAAGGCATGAATAATTTTCGGCACATAGCTCATACTTAATGAATAAACAAAAGCGAGTCGAATGTGTCCATGTGAAATACTGGTTAATTCTTTAACAAATTGTTCACCTTCATTTAGTGATTGCAATGCTTGATTAACATAAGAAAGATATTGTTCCCCTTCTTTAGTTAATTCAACATTCCGCCCCTTTTTTTGAAATAATTTAATACCGACTTCTTTTTCAAGCTCAGCAATCGCATGGCTAAGACTAGGTTGACTAATAGCAAAATATTCCGAGGTATAAGTGTAATGTTGGTTCTTAGCAAGAATTTGAAAATATTTAAGCTGTTTGATATTCATTGAATATTTCACTCTAATCATTGATTTACAGACAAGAATAAGACTTGTATCACTATTTTATCCATTTTACAATAGCTCATATTATGTTTGACAATTCTCACAATAAAACGTGTTTCGTTGACCTATACGTTGTGATTTAATAGGCGTATTGCAAATGAAGCAGCCTAATTCTGCCCGACCATAGACCTGTAATTGCTGGACAAAATATCCCGGTTTACCATCAGATTGCGCAAAATCACGTAACGTTGTGCCACCTTGCTCAATAGATTTTGTTAACACTTGTTTAATTGCTTGTACAAGTCGTGTAGTCTCGACAACCGTTAACGTATTTGCCAAACGAGTTGGTAATATTCTTGCCATAAATAGTGATTCACTCGCATAGATATTGCCAACACCAACAACAACATGATTATCCATGATCAACGATTTGATCGGTACTTTGCGCTTTTCTAAAAGGGGCTGAAGATAAACAGCATTAAAATCATTGCTTAACGGCTCTGGCCCTAGATTTGCTAATTGTGGTAACCATTCTAAAAAAGGTGTCCACAACCATGCACCAAAACGCCGAGGATCGGTATAACGTAAAATCACACCATTTTCCAGTACTAAATCAACATGATCATGTTTTGCAGCAACTTTATCCTCTGTTAAAATTCGTAAACTCCCAGACATACCTAAATGAATAACGATCCATCCAATGGCAAGTTTGATTAAAATATATTTAGCACGTCGCTGCACATCTTCAATCAAATGCCCTTCAGCTTGAACGATATCTTTATCAATCGGCCAACGTAATTTAGACTGACGAACGATTATTTTATGAATTTTTTGATGTAGCAAATAAGGGCGAATTCCTAATCGGCTGGTTTCAACTTCGGGTAACTCTGGCATAACAAATACTCACTTATAATGATTATGGCAATCCTAACATAACTTTAAATGATTACCTAATCCGGTACAACACGGTATAAAATGAATAAATAGTACATGTAAATCAAACAATTCCCTCTAATATTGTTTTTACAAATACTTGGTAACCATTTTGCTTGCTTCATGGATTTTCGATATAATGCTTTGGATTAAAGATCAAAAGTTTTTATCATTTGGAAAGAGATGAGCAATAATCAAGAGATTCATGCTAAATTTAGCAAAACATTACTTCATCCACGACACTGGTTAACATGGCTTGGTATTGGAATTTTTTATACATTAGTTTTATTACCATACCCAATCATTTATCAATTGGGGAAAAGTTTAGGTTTGCTGGGTCAAAAAGTGATGACTAAACGCCGAGAAACTGCCAGACAAAATTTACAATTATGTTTTCCACATTTATCTGTCAATGAACGAGAAAAATTATTGCGAGAGAATTTCATTTCTACAGGCTTAGCTATTTTTGAAACCGGTATGGCCTGGTTTTGGTCAGATAAACGCCTTAAAAAACATTCATGTATTATAGGTGATGAATTCATTACACAAGTGCAAAAAAATAAACAGGGCGTTTTATTAATTGGTATTCATTTCCTAACCTTAGAATTAGGTGCCCGAATTCTTGGTATGAACCATCCTGGAGTGGGAGTATATCGCCCAAATGATAATCCAGTATTAGATTATGTGCAATTAAAAGGCCGGTTAAAATCCAATAAATATATGTTAGATCGTCATAACACAAAAGGGATGATTCGTGCATTAAAAAACGGCGAAATCGTTTGGTACGCCCCTGATCATGATTATGGTCGAAAAAATAGTGTTTTTGCACCTTTTTTTGCGGTAGATAAAGCAGCCACGACAGTAGGTACCTCAATATTAGTTAAACTTGGAAAACCAGTCATTATTCCTTTCACTCCAAAACGAGAGCTTGAAGGACAATATGTTGTGAAAGTTGCCATGCCAATACAAGATTTTCCATTAAATGATGATGTTGCAGCAGCAACCTTTATGAATAAAGTTATTGAACAAGAAATCCTACAAGCTAAAGAACAATATATGTGGTTACATCGCCGTTTTAAAACCCGTCCACAAGGTGAACCTTCCCTATATACCACTTTAGTACAAAAACATTAAAAAAAATTGGTCACTATTAATCTAATAGCAATTTGTATCCACATCATTTTATTGGAATTTTTTTGATACACCTTTATCTATTAAATGTAAATAAATGCTTTATGCTCTTTTTTCTGAGATATAGCGATTATCATTACAAAAATAATGGTTATAATACTTTCTATAATAAATAAAAATTAAGCAATAATTAGCAAATGTCATTTTTGTAAGGAGCAGATATGCTATTTAACCGTAGACAGTTCTTTAAGATCTGTGCTGGTGGTATGGCAGGAACAACCGTAGCAACGCTTGGTTTTTCTCCGAATGTTGCGCTAGCGCAAACGCGTCAATATAAATTACTAAGATCTAGCGAAACACGTAATAACTGTACTTACTGTTCGGTTGGTTGTGGGATGTTACTATATAGTCGGGGTGATGGTGCTAAAAACGCTGTATCATCAATATTTCATGTTGAAGGCGATCCTGATCATCCAGTTAGTCGTGGTTCTTTATGCCCTAAAGGTGCTGGTGTATTGGATTATATCAAAAGTGAAAATCGTGTTAAATATCCCCAATACCGTGCCCCAGGTTCCGATAAATGGCAATCAATTAGCTGGGATGAAGCAATCGATCGCATTGCTCGTTTAATGAAAGCAGATCGCGATAAAAATTTTATTGCGCAAAATGAGCAAGGTAATACCGTTAATCGTTGGACGACGACCGGTTGGTTAGTCACCTCAGCAGCCAGTAATGAAACCGGTTGGCTCGCTTTTAAAGTTGCACGTGCATTAGGTATGCTCAGTCTTGAAACCCAAGCCCGTGTTTGCCACGGTCCCTCGGTATCAAGTTTAGCTGCCACTTATGGTCGTGGTGCAATGACAAACAACTGGAATGATATAAAAAATGCTGATGTGATTATCGTCATGGGAGGTAATGCCGCCGAAGCACATCCGGTAGGCTTTAAATGGGCAATGGAAGCAAAAATTCATAATGGCGCTGAACTCATTGCGATTGACCCGCGTTTCCAACGAACTGCTTCAGTGGCTGATCTTTACGTACCTATTCGTTCCGGTTCCGATATCACGTTTCTATTAGGGATTATTAATTATTTAATTAGCCACAATGACGTCAATTACGACTATCTGATTACACACACTAACGCCAGTTTAATAGTGAGAGAAGATTTTAATTTTGATGAAAACCAAGGCTTATTTAGTGGTTACGATGAAAATACTCGTCACTATGATACAACAAGTTGGTACTATGAGCTTGATGAAAAAGGTTACGCATTACGTGATGAAACGTTACAACATCCACGATGTGTTTGGAATCTGTTAAAAAAACATGTACACCGTTATACGCCCGAGGTTGTCAATAATATAACAGGAAGCTCAGTTGAGCATTTTATTCATGTCTGCCAATCACTTGCTAGTACTAAAACCAATAATCGCGCAGCCACATTTCTCTATGCTTTAGGCTGGACCCAACATAGCTACGGTACGCAAATCATTCGAACTGCCGCCATGATTCAGCTGTTGTTAGGCAATATTGGTGTAATGGGTGGCGGTATTAATGCCTTACGTGGGCATTCGAATATTCAGGGGTTAACGGATGTAGGATTATTATCTAATCGTCTTCCTGCTTACCTTGAATTACCAAAAGATTCACAGCTAACCTTAGAACAATATCTTACTGAAAAAACCCCTAAGCCACTTGGACCATCAGAAGTAAACTTCTGGGGAAATTATCCAAAATTCTTTGTCAGTTTTATGAAATCTATGTATGGCGAAAAGGCAACGGCTGAAAATAGCTGGGGATTTGATTGGCTACCTAAATGGGATAAAACCTACGATGTTTTGCAATTTAGTAAGATGATGCGCGATGGGCAAGCTAATGGCTTTATTTGTCAGGGCTTCAATCCTTTGGCCGCGTTACCTGATAAAAATGCTGTACGCGAAGGATTATCAAAACTTAAATTCTTAGTTAGTATCGATCCTATGCCAACGGAAACAGCAGTCTTTTGGCAAAACCATGGTGAATCTAATGATGTTGACCCTAGCCAAATTCAAACGGAAGTTTTCCGCTTACCGGCAAACTGTTTTGCTGAAGAAAATGGCACGATAGTCAACTCTTCACGATTATTACAATGGCATTGGGCGGCTGCAACCCCCCCAGCTCAAGCTAAATATGATCCAGAAATTATCGCGCGTATCTTTTTACGAATTAAAGAACTTTATCTAGAAGAAGGTGGGCCAGGTCAAGAACCCATCCATAATCTAAGTTGGAATTATTCTATCCCCAATGAACCTTCTGCTGAAGAACTAGCCAAGGATTATAACGGCTATGCGTTAGCTGATCTAAAAGATGACAATGGAAATATTACCGTTAAAAAAGGCCAATTGCTTAGCGGTTTTGCACAATTAAAAGCTGATGGCACAACTTCAAGTGGCATTTGGATATTCTGCGGTTGCTGGACTGAACAAGGTAATCAAATGGCACGTCGCGATCCTACCGATCCATCTGGTAAAGGTATCCATGCTGGTTGGGCATGGGCATGGCCAATGAATCGCCGAATACTCTATAACCGCGCCTCAGCCGATGCTAATGGTAAAGCATATGATCAGAATAAACTATTAATAGAGTGGAATGGTAACCAATGGACAGGAAATGATATTCCTGACTTCCCGACCACGCTGTCACCCGATACAAAAGCCGGCGCATTTATCATGAATAATGATGGTTTAGGTGGTCTATTTTGCTTAAACCGTCTTGTCGATGGTCCTTTTCCAGAACATTATGAACCATTTGAAACGCCTATTAATACCAATCCGCTGCATCCAAAGCAAATCCATAGTCCCGCAGTACGAATATTTGACGAAGATTTGGTGCGTTTAGGTAAAGCTGAACAATTCCCTTATGTGGGCACGACTTATAGTATTACTGAACATTTCCATTTTTGGACCCAACATGCCAGACTCAATGCCATTATTCAACCACAACAATTTATTGAAATCAGTGAGAATTTAGCAAAACAAAAAGGCATTAAGGTTGGTGATACCGTTAAGGTAAGTTCTAACCGAGGTTATATTAAAGCTAAAGCAGTAGTAACTAAACGTTTACCAACCCTAACTGTAGATGGCAAACAGATTGAAACAATTGGTATTCCTATTGTGTGGGGCTTTACGGGACAAACCCAAAAAGGCTTTTTAGTCAATGGGTTAACGCCTCATCTTGGTGATGCTAATTCGCAAACCCCCGAATATAAAACCTTTTTAGTCAATATCGAGAAAGTTTCTAGCGAAACTTCGATCGCTTAGTGGATTGGAGATCATAATTATGTCATTACAAACTCAAGACATTATCAAACGCTCAGCAACAAATCGTCTTACTCCTGCGCCAAAAGCGCGTGAATTTCAGCAAGAAGTGGCTAAGCTTATCGATGTTACAACCTGTATTGGTTGTAAAGCCTGCCAAGTAGCGTGTAGTGAATGGAATGATCTGCGAGCTGAAATTAGTGATACCGTTGGTGTCTATGATAACCCAAGGGATTTAGCTCCCAAAGCTTGGACGGTAATGCGCTATTCTGAAGTAGAAGTCGATGGCCATTTTCAATGGTTGATCCGTAAAGATGGTTGTATGCATTGTAGCGATCCTGGCTGCTTAAAATCATGTCCCGCTGAAGGCGCCATTATTCAATATGCCAATGGAATTGTCGATTTTCAATCTGAACACTGTATCGGTTGTGGATATTGTGTCGCTGGCTGTCCATTTAATATCCCCCGAATTAGCAAAGAAGATAATCGTGCTTATAAATGTACACTATGTGTCGATCGAATTGCCGTAGGACAAGAGCCTGCTTGTGTTAAAACTTGTCCGACTGGTGCGATCCATTTTGGCACTAAAGAGGATATGATCACCTATGCCGATGAGCGAATTGTTGATCTTAAGAATCGTGGTTTTCAAAATGCTGGTTTATATAATCCACAACAAGTTGGAGGAACACATGTGATGTATGTATTACATCACGCTAATCAACCCAGCTTATATCATGGATTACCAAATAACCCTCACATTAGTGAAATCGTCAAATTTTGGAAAGGTGCCTGGAAACCGATTTCTGCAGCGGCTTTTGTTGCCACTTTTGCTGGATTAGTTTTCCATTATATGGCTGTAGGTCCGATTGAAGTTGAAGAAGACGATGTTGAACGCGAAAAAGAGTTCGAACATCAAGCTCGTAAAGCCTTTCATGCTAAAAATGCTAAAACAACATCAACAATAATCGAGGAAAATCGCCATGAATAAGCAGGATATGCTATTAAGAACGCCTTTATTAGTGAGGTTTTGTCATGTTTTCATCGTCATTCTGTTTATCCTAACCGCGTTATCGGGCTTATCGCTATTCTTTCCTTCGATCAAAGCATTTGGCTTAGTTTTAGGTACGCCACAATTAGTCAGAGAATTACATCCTTTTTTAGGTGGCATAGTTTTTATCTTACTAATGTTTATGTTAATCAGATTAGCACACCACAATATTCCTAACCGCGATGATGTTCGTTGGTTAAAACATATTAATCGTATTATTGCAGGAAAAGAGCCTGAAGATATTCCAATCGGTAAATATAACGCTGGTCAAAAAATTTTATTTTGGTGTATTATGAGCCTGATCTCCGTATTAATGATTACGGGAATCATCATGTGGCGTCGTTATTTTGCTCAATACTTTCCAATCGATATACTGAGACTGGCCATCTTTTTTCATTCATTAGCAGCAATTGGTTTAATTTTACTGATCATAGGTCATGCCTATATGGCTTTCTGGGTTAAAGGCTCGGTTAAAGGTATGATATCTGGCTATGTCTCACGAGCATGGGCCAGAAAGAACCATTCTAAATGGTATCATGATGAAATGAATAAAATATATCTTGAAGAACAAAAAACCAAACAAGCACAATCCAATGTGCAACAAAATAGTCAATAAAAGCCAGTATTATGATGCTGAAGTTAGATTAACAACAATAAAAATATAAGGTAATAGGACATTGAAAATCTTCCCAAAAAGAAAGATAAAAATAATACTTATTCCCGAATGTTGTTTCATCCATGTATTATTTAATAAAATAGGTTTATTATGAGCATTAAAATTGTTCCACAAGAACAGTTAACACAACCCAATCATAAAACCAGTATTATGCCTAACATTCCGTTAGTCTATTACCCAAAAACTGGACAACTATACTCGCACCGCATTGCTCGTATCGAACAACTGATTGCCGATAGCCCATTAAGTGATTATCTTCAATTTTGCCATAAAATTGTCTATGCTCAGGCACAAATTATCCTACAAGATGCAGTAGAATATGATCTTAATCAACTGGTGCAACAAGCAGCTAAACTGGATTGTCCCCCTTTATCATTACAAAATTTACCGTTGGATACTAAATGGATCGACTATTTGTACTATATATTAAGTGCTACCAAATCAGTCACATCTGAAATTGATAATGTTCGTCAGCAACTCACTGGTTATACTAAAACAGTTTTATTAGCTAAGGCACAACAACTGATGTCTGGGCATTTTTTGCAAGTCGATAGTAACGAATCATTATTTATTTGGTCTGCCCTATCCGTATATTATACCCAACTTGCAAGTCAACTTTCAGGCAAAGCAACCGCAAATACTGCTGAACAATGCTGGCAATGTCCTGTTTGTCAAAGTAGTCCAACTGCCAGTATTATTCATATTGGTCAACATGCGGGATTACGCTATTTACATTGTAGCCTATGTGAAAGTGAATGGTATGTTCCACGTGCGAAATGCACATGTTGTGATAATTTAGAAAATATTAGTTATTATTCTCTTGATCAGGTTCTTACTGCTATTAAAACTGAATGCTGTGAAAAGTGTCATAGTTACCTAAAACTCTTTAATCAAGAGCATGATCCAGATTTAGATATCGTGGTCGATGATGTTAATTCTTTAATATTAGATTTAGAAACTGAACAATTAGGGTTTGCCAAAAGTGGCATAAATACTTTATTATTTTCAGCAGAACAATAATTAATCAGATGTGGATGCTATGCCTAATTTATTGATTAAAACTTTAATAATTATTAACTTACTCCCAACTTTGGCTTTTGCGAATATTGAAAAAGATCAGATCATCGATATCCCGATTGAGCAACAGAATATTACTGACCCAAAGGAGATGTTTGAGCTAGCTCTGAGAAATGATAATTACGTAGCAACTGCTCATGAGAAAGAATTAGCTTTTTATTGGTATCAAAAAGCCGCCATTCAAGGTTATCAACCTGCTGCCTTTAATCTGGCCTATTTTTATGAAAATGGTATTGGAACACAGATAAATCTTGACCAAGCTTGGTATTGGTTTCAAAAAGCCTATCCTTTAAAAGATACTTTACAACAAGTGGAGCAGAATAATCACCAATATGATTTTTTACCCTATTATTTAGCTGCCGCCAATCAAAATAATAGTTACGCGCAGTTTAAATTGGCCGTCATTTATGCGGAAGGGAATAGTTATCAAGATATCGATGCATCACAAGCCATTTATTGGTATGAAAAAGCCGCCGAATTAAATAATAGCGATGCCATGAATAGCTTGGGGTATTTCTATGAGATAGGTAAATATGTTACTAAAGATTATCAAAAATCGTTATTTTGGTATGAAAAAGCTGCCGAACTGGGTAATAGTATAGCCCAAGCCAATTTAGGTTTAATGTATCAATATGGTCGTGGTTGTGAGTTGGATATTCAAAAAGCGATGCAATGGTATGAAAAATCTGCGGCACTAAAATACACACGGGCGATGAATTTATTAGCCGAACTCTATGAAGAGGGTACAGCAGTAACACAAGATTATGCAAAGGCATTTGCTTGGTACACAAAAGGAGCAGAACTGAATAACACACTCAGTCAATTAAATTTGGCAAGAATGTATAACTATGGCTACGGAACTGAAATTGATGAAAAAAAATCCTTTTATTGGTATGAAAAAGCTGCTAATGCGGGCAATATCACGGCAATGGTTAATGTCGGTTACATGTACGATGTAGGTAAAGGCACTGAACAAGATTATTCCAAAGCCTTTTATTGGTACCGTAATGCGGCCATGGAAGATCAACCGATTGCGCAAAATAACTTAGCAATATTATATGAATATGGTACAGGTGTGGAAAAGGATTCTAATAAGGCCATACAATGGTATCAACTAGCAGCCGAACAAAATTATGCCAACGCGCAATTTAGAATGGGTTATTTTTACCAGTACGGTTATGGGGCAATCAAGCCTGATTATTATAAAGCCTACATTTATTATGATAAAGCCGCCCACCAAGGAAATGAATATGCACAAAATAATTTAGCTAATTTATATGATAATGGTTACGGTGTTAAACGAGATTTACGTTTAGCATTTTATTGGTATCAAAAAGCAGCCGAACAAGGTGAAACAATTGCTCAATATAATTTAGCTAATGCTTATTATCAAGGTAGAGGGATAGAAAAAAATCTAGCTCTCGCTTTAAAATGGTATGAAAAATCAGCTGAGAATGGTGATGATGATGCGCTTAATGCCATTGGTAATATTTATGAAAATGATTTTAACCAACCCCATAAAGCAATTGAGTGGTATACTAGTAAAGCTTATCAAGGGAATAGTTTTGCGGCAAATAAACTAGCTACCATTTATCAAGACAAAAAAAAATATGCTAGCGCTTTAAAATGGTTTAAATTTGCAGCTGAAAAAAATAATGCTTTAGCTCAATATAATTTAGCTAGCCTGTTATATCATTCGAATGATAAATATAATTCTTCATCAATGGTAAAAGCTTACGCTTGGGCAACATTATCAGAATTAAATGGTGAAAAGGATGCGACTCAACTATTAAAATTAATCAGAATAAAATTATCTACTGAACAAATTGCCGAAGCGAATAAACTAGTTGAGGAATATAAACAAAAATATTTGAACTGATAAAACACTTAACATTTAATTGTAATCTCGTTACAATGCATCATTATTGTACTAGTATAGAGATATTTATGATTAACCTTTTTTTAAAAAAATTATTTTTAGGTATAATATTAACCAGTTCATTATGTGTATATGCAAGCGATGTTAAACATATTGCAATAACCGCAATTGTCGAGCACCCTTCTTTAGACCAAATTAGAGATGGAGTTAAAGACGAGCTTAGTGCACAAGGCTATCAATTAGGTAAAGATTTAATCGTTCAGTACCAAAGTGCACAAGGAAGTAGTGCCAATGCTGCGCAAATCGCTAAACAATTTGTTGCCAGTAAACCCGATGTGATTGTTGCTATCGCGACACCAAGTGCACAGGCCGTTGCCGCATCAACAAAAACAATCCCGTTGGTTTTTGCTGGCATTACCGATCCTATTGCTGCAAAATTAATAAAAAACTGGCAACCTACTGGCAGCAATATTACTGGTGTATCAGATTATCAAGCAGTCGAACCTCAAATTGCCTTTATGAAAAAAATTGTTCCCAATTTAAAATCGGTTGGCTATGTCTATAGCCCTGGGGAAATTAACTCAACTATCATTTTGAAACAGTTAAAAGAATTATTACCAGCACAAGGAATTAAATTTATCGCCGTTCCTGCTCAACGAACGGCAGACATTCCAACTGCAGCCAAAAGTCTAGCTGGCAAAGTGGATCTAATCTATACCACGACCGATAATAATGTTGTTTCAGCATACGAATCCTTAGTGAAAGTCGCAAATGAAGCC
Source organism: Frischella sp. Ac48 (assembly GCF_019641635.1). Taxonomy (NCBI): domain Bacteria; kingdom Pseudomonadati; phylum Pseudomonadota; class Gammaproteobacteria; order Orbales; family Orbaceae; genus Frischella; species Frischella sp. Ac48. Next base: position 33,691 of record NZ_JAETXP010000008.1, on the reverse strand, counting down.
AAAATCCCACTCTTAGCATCGTTTCCCGATGCAATTGAACGCGGAGCTACCGCTGCGTTTGGTATGAGCTATTATGACGTAGGTCGACAATCTGGCAAATTAGTTGCGCGAATTCTACAAGGCGAAAAAGTCGGTAATATCACGCCTGAAATTGGCAAGGAGTTGCGTTTAATTGTTAATCTTGTGGCGGCTAAACGTTTAGGTATTAAAATTGCTCCAGAGGTAATTCAGTCAGCTTATAAAGTGGTTGTTGAAAATTAATTTTCACCCATTCTTTTGTTACCCTAATCTAAAATCAGTGTAAGTAAACTAACTTACGCTGAATACTTTATATCCTAAACGATTATTACAACTTGCAATCAACCAAGTAAGCCTAATAGATAATCAAACCAATTAAAGTTGATAAAATCACTAGTATTGATAATAGTGTAAATAAAATGTTACAACATGTTTTTGTTTCAATGCTAGATAAACAGCTAAATTTATACTATAGTAGTCATTATTAAATTACTGTTGTATTTATAACTTTACAGGAAAATAAAATGAGCCATTTAAAAATTAAATTGCTTTCCATAATAAGTATAGCTTTTTGTTTAGTCATATCACCGTTTAATAGTTGGGCTGCTGATAAAGATGTTAAATATGTTGCCATTACTGCAATTGTTGAACATCCAGCATTAGATAATGTGAGAAAAGGCGTTGAAGATGAATTAAAAGCGAATTCTTATATTAATGGTGAAAATTTAAAACTACAATATCAAAGCGCACAAGGAAGTAGTGCCAATGCTGCGCAAATTGCTAAACAATATGCTGCTAGTAAACCTGATGTGATTGTTGCCATTGCGACACCTAGTGCCCAAGCCTTAGCAGCAACAACCAAAACGATTCCGATTATTTTTACCGCCGTAACAGATCCTGTAGCTGCAAAATTAACACCGAGCTGGCAACCTTCGAAAACCAATATCACAGGTGTATCCGATGCATTATCACTCGATGCCCAAATTGATATGATATTAAAAATTAAACCTGAAGCAAAATCGATTGGTTATGTCTATTCTCCAAGCGAAATTAATTCCACAATTGTACTAAAGCAATTACAACAACGCTTAGCTAAACACGATATCAAAATTATTTCTGTGCCAGCTCAACGCACTTCAGATATTCCAACCGCGGCACGCAGTTTAAAAGGTAAAGTAGATTTAATTTATACGACAACCGATAATAATGTTATCTCCGCTTATGAATCATTGGTTAAAGTCGCAAACGAAGCAAAAATTCCCCTTATTGCATCAGATCCAGATTCTGCAGCTCGTGGCGCTACTGCTGCTTTAGGAATGAGTTATTATGATTTAGGTCGTCAAGCAGGTAAAATGGTGATTCGTATTTTAAATGGTGAAAAAGCTGGTGATATCGCGCCACAAGTTGGTGAGGTAACCCAATTGGTCATTAATCCTAAAGCAGCTGAAAAACAAGGTGTAACACTTTCTGATGAAGTATTACAAATGGCGGCTAAAATTATTGATTGATTGATTAATTAATTTGTTTTATTGCTTATTAATCCATTAATAAGCAAATTCATTAGGATATATAACTCATGTCATTTGAATTTTTTCTCGGTTCGTTAGAGATAGGCCTCATTTACGCCATTGTGAGTCTTGGGGTATTTATTTCATTTCGGTTGTTAGATTTCCCTGATCTGACCGCTGATGCTAGTTTCCCGTTAGGGGGGGCAATTTGTGGTTTATGTTTATACTTAGGCATCAATCCATGGCTTGCAACATTTTTTGGTACTGTTGGTGGTTGTATTGCTGGAATCATGACTGGTTGGTTGTATGTCCGTTTAAATATTTTACAGTTACTATCCAGTATTATTGTCATGATTGGTCTTTATTCCATTAATTTACGGATCTTAGGACTAGGTAAATACCTTAATGATGAAATGGATACTTGGGTTGGATCACCTAATTTACCCCTGCTTAGTACTAATACTATTTTTAGTCCGTTTATTAATGAGGATGCTACCAATCAATATATTGTACAACCACTGCTAGTTTTCATATTCGTGATCGCTATTTGGTTTTTATTAAACGCCTTTCTTAATACTCAAAAAGGTTTAGCATTACGTGCTACAGGTACCAATCAACGTATGGCAAAAGCTCAAGGTATTGCAACTGGTCGAATGGTCATTTTAGGTATGGCGATTTCTAATGGCTTAATTGCATTGGGTGGATCATTATTTATCCAGACACAAGGAAGCGCTGATATTACTATCGGTGTTGGAACGATTGTTATTGGTCTTGCATCAATTATCCTGGGTGAAAGCATCTTCTCAGCTAAACGGATGTGGGCAATCACGTTATCCGTCATTTTTGGTTCGATCTTATATCGCTTATTTATTGCGATAGCCTTAGGTAATGAACTATTAAAAGATATTGGTATTGGCAGTGAAGATTTAAATTTGATCACGGCTATCTTAGTGGTTTTAGCGTTGGTATTACCAAAACAGTTAAAAAAATGGAAAAGCAAAAGAGGTAAATCCGCATGATAAAAGTCGAAGAGTTGCAACTTACTTTTAATGCTAATACACCGATAGAAAATCATGTATTACGTGGTTTGAACCTCAATATTAAAGAAGGGGAATTTGTTACGGTTATTGGTAGTAATGGTGCGGGTAAAAGTACGCTATTAAATGTTATCAGTGGTGATTTAATTGCTGATTCCGGTTATGTTATTATCAATGAAAAAGATGTCAGCCATTTACCCGCATGGCGTAGAGCGGGTTTAGTCGCACGGGTTTTTCAAGACCCAATGGTAGGTACGTGCGGTAATTTAACCATCCAAGAAAACTTGGCTCTTGCTTATAATCGTGGTAAAAAAGGCCGTTTAATACCAGCGTTAAATCATAAAATGACTGACATATTCCGAGAAAAATTGAGAGTTTTAGATCTTGGGTTAGAAAATCGTTTATCAGATATGATGGGATTGCTATCAGGAGGGCAACGACAAGCAGTAAGCCTATTGATGTCAACCTTACAACCGTCTAAGCTTTTATTGCTTGATGAACATACTGCCGCATTAGATCCAAAAACAGCTCAGTTTGTTTTAGAATTAACTAATCAAATTGTTAAAGAAAATAAATTGACGACAATGATGGTGACCCATTCAATGAAACAAGCTTTACATTATGGTACACGTACTGTAATGCTACATCAAGGTAGAGTGGTATTAGATGTATCTGGTGAAGAACGCCAAAAACTAACTGTTGCTGACTTACTTACAAAGTTTGAAAAAACGCGTGGCGAAGAAGTGACTGATGATACACTGTTATTAGGTTAATTACTATTTACCACTAATATTACTGGCAATTTGATATTCGAACCACAAAACCACCTGATTAGGTGGTTTTGATTCTTTTTATTATACCTCGTAACATGGTTATACGGTATTAAAGCTAATTTCCCACTTGGCTTATTTTAAGTACCTTTTTAAACTATCACCACGTTATTACGCGTATAAAACTGATATAAAAGCTTATTGAAAAAATTTGTTAACAAGAGGAGTATCGACGGCTCGCTAACCCGTGATTTAGGATTGATAGAATGTTAAATATGGTACGCCAGCTATCAATACCGAAACATTCACTATTGTTTAAAATATGTAACTCAGTCATCTAGTTTATGGGGATAACAGAGTACACCGGCGGCTCGCTAGCCCTTAATTTAGGATTGCTGGAATGTTAAATATAGTACGCCAACTATCAATACCGAAACAATTACTATTGTTTAAAATATATAACGTAGTCATCTATTTTGTGGGGGTTAACAGAGTACATTGAGGGCTCGCTAGCCCTCGATTTAAATATTGGTAATATGTGTTAGATATAGCACATCAGATATTAACCTTCGAAACATTCACTATTGTTTAAAATATGTAACTCAGTCATCTAGTTTGTGGGGATAACAGAGTACACCGGCGGCTCGCTAGCCCTCGATTTAAATATTGGTAATATGTGTTAGATATAGCACATCAGATATTAACCTTCGAAACATTCACTATTGTTTAAAATATGTAACTCAGTCATCTAGTTTGTGGGGATAACAGAGTACATCGAGGGCTCGCTAGCCCTCGATTTAAGTATTGGTAATACGTGTTAGATATAGCACATCAGATATTAACCTTCGAAACATTCACTATTGTTTAAAATATGTAACTCAGTCATCTAGTTTGTGGGGATAACAGAGTACATAGAGGGCTCGCTAGCCCTCGATTTAAGTATTGGTAATACGTGTTAGATATAGCACATCAGATATTAACCTTCGAAACATTCACTATTGTTTAAAATATGTAACTCAGTCATCTAGTTTATGAGGATAACAGATCACATCGGCGGCTCGCTAGCCCTTAATTTAGGATTGCTAGAATGTTAAATATAGTACGCCAACTATCAATACCGAAACAATTACTATTGTTTAAAATATATATCGTAGTCATCTATTTTGTGGGGGATAACAGAGTACATTGAGGGCTCGCTAGCCCTCGATTTAAATATTGGTAATATGTGTTAGATATAGCACTTCAGATATTAAGATCCGAAATAATCACTACACAAATAAAAGAATTAATTAAAAATACTAAACAAAATTAGAATAGCTCTAAACCAACTTGCTTATTCTAATACAGCAGCTAAGCTGGTTTTTATCACAATAATATTATTTTGCTAAGAAATATTCTTTTTCATATTCTCGGGCTTTTTTGTCATCAAACAATCCTTCCCAACGAGCAATAACAATTGCTGCCAATGCATTGCCGACGACATTAACAACAGTACGTCCCATATCTAAAATACGTTCAACACCCATAATATAGCTAATACCTTCTAAAGGAATTCCTACACTGCCAAGTGTTGCAGCAAGAACTAGGATTGACGCACCTGGTACACCAGCAATACCTTTTGAAGCAATCATTAAAGTAATAACGATAATAATTTGCTGCATGATCGATAAATCAATACCATATAATTGTGCCAAAAATATCACGACAATACTTTGATAAAGTGTTGAACCATCAAGATTAAATGAATAACCGGTAGGAATGACAAAACTAGTTACTGATTTTGGTGCACCATACGCTTCCATTTTCTCGATAATCTTCGGTAATGCCGTTTCAGAACTTGCGGTTGAAAAAGCAATAACTAACTCTTCTTTTAAAATTCTTAGTAACATAAAAATATTGAAATGACATAACTTACAGACGAATCCGAGTACAACCAGTGTGAAAACCACCATCGCTAAATATACCAAAGCAACTAACTGTAATAATGGTATTAATGATGCGAAACCATATTTAGCAATCGTTACCGTCATTAAAGCAAAGACGCCTATTGGCGCATAAAGCATAATCATATTAGTGACTTTAAACATGGTATCAGAAATGACTTTTAAGAAGTCAATAAACGGCTGGCGTTGTTTATCTGGTAAATTCATTAGCCCTAAACCAAAGAATACGCAGAAGAAAATAACCGGTAATACTTCACCATTTGTCATGGCGTTAAAGATATTAGCAGGAATCATATCCAAAATCATGACGATGAGTCCATGCGGTTTTTCACTCATTTCGGCACTTTTTGAAATATAGGTTGAAACATCCGCTTGAGTCAATTGTTCTAAGTTGACACCTTCTCCAGGGCAAAATAAATTACCAAATAATAAACCTAATAAAATCGCAATTGTGGTAATAATCTCAAAATATAAAATAGTTTTAAAACCAAGCGTACCTAATCGTTTAGAGCCACCTAAACCAGCAATGCCTAATGTTAAGGTACTTAAAATAATCGGTAACACGATCATTTTAATCAATTTAATAAAGATTTTCCCTGCTGGTCCAAAAATATTCTCGATCATGAATTGGTAATAACTATTTAATGGATGAGCTGAGGCAGAAATATTGTGTAATAATGTACCAACAATAACTCCAAAAATTAAAGCAAACAATATTTGCCAAGCGAGACTTTTACTAAATTTTTTTAAAATTAATGACATATCTTTCCCTTTCCGATAATTATTGATAAAAGATCTGTTCACAGTAATCTTTTATTGCTCTATTCAAACGGGGATGAGCATTATTCCTCATCATTTTGATTAAGTTCGCTGTCATCTTCAGCCTCAGCAACACGCTGTAAACCGACAACTTTTTCGTTTTCAGCAGTACGAATTAACGTTACACCCTGCGTATTTCGACCCACGATACTCACTTCGCTAACTCGTGTTCTTACCAATGTTCCAGCATCAGTGATCAACATGATTTGATCCGTTTCTTCGACTTGAACTGCACCCACGACTTGACCATTACGTTCACTGACTTTAATTGAGATAACACCTTTAGTCGCTCGTGATTTTGTCGGATAAGACGCTTGTTCGGTTCGTTTACCATAACCATTTTGGGTAGCCGTTAAAATCGCACCATCGCCACGAGGTACAATTAAAGATACGACTTTGTCATCATGATCAAGTTTTATACCACGAACACCAGCAGCAGTCCGCCCCATAGCACGTACCTTATTAGCAGGGAAACGAACAACTTTACCATTAGCAGAAAATAACATGATATCTTCCGTAGTAGAGATTTCTGTTGTTTCCTCATCTTCAGATTCAATCTCTTCAATGATAACATCGTCATTGATTTCGTCATCTTCTATCACTGACAACGGATCATTATTAGTTAAATCAACCCCAATTAATTCATCATCATCACGTAAATTAATAGCGATAATGCCTCCACTACGTGGACGACTAAATTCGCTCAGTGATGTTTTCTTAACCGTGCCTTGTGCTGTCGCCATAAAGACACAATGTTCATCATCAAATTCTCTAACTGGTAAAATGGCCGTAATGCGTTCATTTGCTTCCAACGGCAGTAAATTGATGATCGGACGCCCTCTTGCGCCACGGCTAGCTTCTGGTAATTGATAAACTTTCATCCAATACAAGCGCCCTCGACTTGAGAAGCAAAGAATAGTATCGTGTGTATTGGCAACAAGAAGTTTTTCAACAAAATCCTCTTCTTTGATTTTAGTTGCTGATTTACCTTTCCCGCCACGACGTTGTGCTTCATAATCAGATAATGGCTGATATTTAACATATCCTTGATGTGAAAGTGTGACGACCACATCTTCTTGAGCAATGAGATCTTCAATATTGATATCAGCGCTGCTTGCGGTAATTTCTGTCCGTCTGGCATCTTGGAATTGCGCTTTAACACTTTCTAATTCCTCGCGGATAACTTCCATTAAACGCTGAGGATTAGCCAAAATATGCAATAGTTCAGCAATTTGCGTCAATAATTGTTTATATTCATCGAGAATTTTTTCGTGCTCAAGCCCAGTTAAACGATGTAAACGTAATTCTAAAATTGCCTGAGCTTGCGCATCAGATAAATGATAATAACCATCCCGAATCCCATATTCAGGAGCAAGATCCTCTGGGCGAGCAGCATCGTTACCAGCTTTTTCAAGCATTGAAGCGACATTACCTAATTGCCAAGCTTTTTCCAATAATTTAGCTTTCGCCTCGGCTGGAGTTGCTGCGGCACGTATCAACTCAATGATCGGGTCGATATTTGCTAATGCAATAGCTAAACCTTCTAAAACATGGGCTCGTTCGCGCGCTTTACGCAACTCAAAAATAGTACGACGTGTCACCACTTCGCGACGATGTAGCACAAACGCTTCAATCATATCGCGTAAGTTAAGCAATTTAGGTTGTCCTTTATAAAGGGCAACCATATTAATCCCAAAGGTAACTTGTAGTTGCGTTAAAGAATAAAGATTGTTCAAAACAACTTCACCTACGGCATCACGTTTAATCTCAATAACAATACGCATACCATCTTTATCAGACTCATCACGTAATGCCGAAATACCTTCTATTTTTTTATCTTTTACCAATTCAGCGATTTTTTCGATAAGTTTTGCTTTATTAACTTGATAAGGAATTTCATGAACAATAATGGTTTCACGTCCGGTTTTATCATCAACCTGAATTTCCGCTTTTGATCGAATATAGATTTTACCTCGACCCGTTTTGTAAGCTTCCTCAATACCTTTGCGACCATTAATCATTGCCGCAGTCGGGAAATCTGGTCCTGGAATATACTCCATTAAACCATCAACCGTGATGTTTTCATCTTCGATAAATGCCAAACAACCATTAATGACTTCGGCTAAATTGTGTGGTGGAATATTGGTTGCCATACCCACAGCAATACCAGAGGAGCCATTAACTAATAATGCAGGTATTTTCGTTGGTAACACTGCCGGTATTTGTTCTGTACCATCATAATTAGGGACAAAATCAACTGTTTCCTTTTCCAGATCGGCTAATAATTCATGAGCAATTTTTGCCATACGAATTTCGGTATAACGCATTGCCGCAGCAGAATCACCATCAACCGAACCAAAATTACCTTGCCCATCAACCAACATATAACGTAATGAAAAAGGTTGCGCCATACGGACAATCGTATCATAAACCGCGGTATCACCATGAGGGTGATATTTACCGATAACATCACCGACAACACGCGCAGATTTTTTGTAAGCTTTATTCCAGTCATTACCTAAAACATTCATCGCAAAAAGTACACGTCGATGAACGGGTTTTAAACCATCGCGGACATCAGGTAATGCACGTCCTACAATCACCGACATTGCATAATCAAGGTAAGATGTTTTTAATTCTTCTTCTATATTAACAGGTGTAATTTCTCTGGCGAGTTCTGTTGTTGATACTTCGGTCATAGAACCACTTTCTCTCTTGATAAAAATAAATAAATTTATCTGAAATTATATCATAATTTTAACAAATTAGGCAGTGAAATAGTTAAATTAAATCAGTCGGGATAACAGGTTAAAGCTGGCATTTTTAATATAAAATATCATCTTTTATAAATGGTAAAATAGTGAATAATGAATAACATAACTTTAAATCATAACGGTAGCTTATTTTCGAATAGTTGATATTTAATTTTACAATTCTCCAGTACTAGCTAACACTTTTTTATTTAATAAAAAGCCACATAATTAATTATGTGGCTTTATTGTATAAATAATTACATTAAGATTAAAATCGTTACTCTTTATTCTTTGATTTATTTTTCTTAAGAAAACTACCTATTAAATCTTTCACTTTTTCCTTCTCATCATCACCATTATTATCTGATGCATCATTATTTTTTGTATCGCTTGAAGTATCTTTAAGCTTATTATTTAGACGATCTTTCAGACGCTCAAGCTCATTTTGAATTTTGTCGTTAAACACATCGCTAACCAATTTATCAGTATTCACTTGATATTGTAATTGATCAAATTTACCATGAATACGTAATGGTATTTCAACCTTTTGTAACTTTTGGATAGTCTTACTATCTTGATTCCAACCACCTAAAATTTTAACTAATAAATTAATATCTAAATCATGTTTATCTAAACCAATTCGACCACTCCCATTCATGTCTAACGTGGATGATGCAGCCTTAATCTCAGAAAGATTCATATCACCATTAGCTAAAGTGGCATTTGCACTGAGTTCATGCAAAGAGGTATATTTTTGATAATCATCTGAAGATACAGCCTTTTTCCAAAATTTTGCAACAGCATCTTGCACAATTTGTTGTAAATTAATATTATCAAAACGGGCGTTATTTACCGCCATACCTAAATCACCAGTCAATGATTTCATGATATTATCTGGATTAATACTGGTTAATACGACATTACCGTTGGCATTAAGTTGTCCTTTTAAATTATTCACCATCTCTAATTGACTTAATAAACTGCCTAGATCAATATCAGTGATTTTTGTCGCTAATTTGATTAAAGTGGTCGACTGTTTGCCATTGGCAATCCCTTTGGCATTAATATGCCCATTAGCAATATCAAAATCTGCTTTTTCAATTGTTGCTATACCATCCTTATTGGATAGATTAACCACTAATTGATTAATTACTAATTTTTTAAATAAGACCTCATTTACACTCAGGCTAAATTTTGCATCAAAATTGTTTAAAAATGATAATTCATTTCCTTTAGCCGGCGTCGATGTTACAACTGGTTGTTTTCGTGATAGTTGTTCGGTATTTACATTATCAGAGATTTTATTAGGGTTAGTAAATGGTGTTAAATCAAATTTGTCGGCAGTAAATATTCCTTCAAAGTAAGGTTTTTTATCAAGGTTAGCTTGCAATTTGCCGGTAATCTTATTGCCATTTAAAATTAAAGCAAAATCATTACTATGCATGGTCATTGGTGTTTTCTGATAATTAAAAGTTCCCGTGACTTGCCCTTTTAATTGATCAGCTGCCTCCCCAACGCCCTTATAATTATAATCTAACTTATTTAATACGACTTCTGCACTTTCTGGGAAATGAACCAAATTAACATCGGCATTTAAAGCATAAATGAAATCCTTCTGATCACGATTGACACTGCCGCTAAAATCAATCGAAACGTGTTTTTCATCTTTTTGTGTCACCGAAAGGTCAATATTTCTAAAATTAATAATATCTTTATCCTTTTGGTAAACAACGGTGCTATCAACAATATCTAACTTATTAAGAGTAAATCGCCAATTTGATGGTTTTTTCGCGTCGGTATTTTGTTCAGTTTTTTGATTAACGGTTGTGGTTGGTTTACCATTCTGGGCCACTTGTCCTTTACTGTCATCTGAAATATTGATAATAGCGGATTTTACCAATACATTTTTAACAGTTAATTGTTTGGAAAATAAAGGGAGTAATTCAACATCAAGACGCATATTATCAGCAGTTAATAATGGTTTTTTTGCTCCTTCATCGACCAAACGGACTGAATCAGTCAAAATACTAATTTGGGGCCAAACATGCCAACGCAAATCCCCCTCTATTGTTAACACATAACCTGTTTTATCTTTAACTGTTTCAGATATATAGCCTTTGAAATTATTTGGATCGACAAATACCACTAAAGCGATAATACCGGCTATAACTAATACAATTAGAATTAACAATGTCAATAATAACTTCTTAACCATCTTACTTCCCTCATTCCACACACTTAATCTTTATCTATTCGGCTCGCGACTGCGCCTTGTTGCCCTTTATATTTAGCATCTTGACGACGATTATATGGCCGATCTGCTGGACCGCTTAATGTCTCAAAGCTCAAGGCACCGATTGTCATATTTGGCCTTAAGGCTAACGGCAATTTACCCGAATTATAAAACTCCAAAACAATTTGACCATCCCATCCTGGATCGATACGATGTGCGGTGACATGCACCATCAATCCAAGACGAGCCAGCGATGAACGACCATCTAACCAACCGACTAAAGTATCTGGAATTGATACTGATTCTAATGTTACCGCTAACGCCAGTTCGCCTGGATGCAAATAAAATGCTTCGTCGTCAGCTAAAATAATTTCTTCACCCATAATTCGTTCAAGTGCTAAGGAAACATCTTCTTTTGGACCACTTAAATCAATATAAGGGGCGGTATGTTCGCGAAAAGTTCGAAATCGGTTGCCTAACCTTACGTCAACTGTTGCACCATTAATACTATTAGGGTGTGGTTGAGGGGTGATTTTTAGTTTTCCTGCAGCTAAATATGCTTCAATATCACGATCGCATAATCTCATTTATTTGACTCCGAACAAATTTTTAATCTGTCCCCATTTTAGCAGATAGTCACTGGTTTGATAAATTTAACTTTAATTTCGATTTTTTTTCGGTAGTTGATTATCAAGATTACATAAATAAAATCATATTTTTCAAAACGTTAAAAATGTGATGACTCATAATTTAAGCTAATCTTAACATTTAACAACCTATTAAATCTATTATCAATAAATTGATTGCTTATTTTATAACTTTTAGCTTATTCATACGTTTTTTCCGTGTAGTATGGACTTATATTGATTGAAAAGTTATAAAAGCAATGTATAGAATAATATGGCAAAGTTTATCAATTACTTAATTAAAATATATTGGCTAATATCATTAGGTTAAGGTATTGTTAAGTCTTCCTCTTTTTTGATTATTTAATTTATTATCTTCATTATGAATCCTATTTATATTACGATTGGTATGCTTACCCTAAGCAATCTTTTTATGACTTTTGCTTGGTACGGTCACTTAAAATTTTTACATAATAAAACATGGATTGTCGCTGCTTTAGTCAGTTGGGGAATCGCCTTGTTTGAATATTTATTACAAGTGCCTGCCAACCGCATTGGTTATCAAGTCGCTTCCGCAGGACAACTAAAAATTATTCAAGAAGTCCTTAGCTTAAGTGTCTTTATTCCTTTTTCACTCTTTATTTTAAAAGAGCCCTTTAAGTTAGATTATATTTGGGCGGGTTTATGCTTACTCGGCGCCGTTTTTTTTATGTTTCGTGATAAGATTATGAGCTGAAACGCAAGTTCATTGATCAGCTTTATTGCAATACCAAAGCGTTAATATAGTTTATGACGCTTTGGTGCATATTACTCTTGACTATAATGTTTTCACAGAAATATCAGGAAGAATCACTTTACCTTGGAAATAAAGTATTGAAGCTATGTTGTCTGCCAAATGGCAATATATATCGGTAAATTTACTTGTTGGATGACTCATCACCGTTGGCTTACCTTGATCTAAATCCTGCCGTAATGAACGGTGTAATGGAATTTGCCCAAGTAATTGCGTGTGATATTGTTGCGCTAATTTTTGGGCCCCTTCTTCACCAAAAATTGTTTCATGATGACCACAATTCTCACAAATGTGGTAACTCATATTTTCAATGATCCCGAGCGTAGGAATATTGACCTTATTAAACATCGCAATCCCTTTTTGAGCATCAATCAAGGCAATATCTTGTGGAGTTGTCACAATGATACTAGCTGTTACCGGAATACTTTGGGCTAAGGTTAATTGGATATCGCCGGTTCCTGGTGGCATATCAATTACTAAATAATCTAATGTTGGCCATAACGTATCATAAAGCATTTGTAACAATGCTTTACTCGCCATTGGGCCACGCCATACCATTGCATTGCCCTGTTCAACCAAATATCCAATGGAATTGGTAGCTAAACCGTATGCCATAATTGGCGTCATATGTTGATTATCAGGTGTCAGTGGATGTTGATCACTCGTACCAAGCATCGTTGGAATAGATGGACCATAAATATCTGCATCTAGTAAACCCACTTTAGCCCCTTCATGTTGCAATGCTAATGCTAAATTTACCGCTGTAGATGACTTACCGACCCCACCTTTTCCCGAACTTACAGCAATAATATTTTTAATATTTTTTACCGCATGCTGATTATTAGCACGCTTTAAAGTCGCAATATCATATTCGATTGACCAAAGAACGGCTTTGGCTTTCGTTGTTTGAATAATTATATCCGTCGTTTGTTGTTGTAGTATTTCAAAAACACTTCGCCAAACAAAAGGCATGACCAAAGAAATTTTTAACTTATCCCCAAACCAGACACACTCTTTGACTGCATTTAACTCAAACAAATTTTTGGTTAATGTTGGATGGTTAAATTCAGATAAGATGAATTTAACTGATGTTAAATCTCTAACAGACATTGATACTAACCTTATAATCCATTAATTTATGATTTTATTGCAACAAATTATGGCACAAATCTAGCGATAATCCTATGTTTGATGTAGTATTTACAGATCATTAGCTGGAATTTAGCTTGCGCAAATATTAAGCAAGGCATAATATCAGCACTCTAGAGAGATATATCCTAAATCAGCAAGAATTAGAAGGTGTTAAAGATGACTGACAAACGTAGAATTTTGGTAACCTGTGCCCTGCCTTATGCAAATGGTGCAATTCATTTAGGTCATATGCTTGAACATATTCAAGCCGATGTATGGGTTCGTTATCAACGCATGCGTGGTCATGAAATCTATTTTATTTGTGCCGATGATGCCCATGGTACACCAATTATGCTTAAAGCAGAACAATTAGGTATAACCCCCGAACAGTTAATTGCTAGCGTTAAGCAAGAGCATAAACGGGATTTTGCTGGTTTTAATATTAGTTTTGATAATTATCATTCTACTCACAGCCCAGAAAATCGTGAGTTATCAGAATTAATTTATCAGCGCTTACAAAACCATGGTTATATAAAAACTAAAATTATTTCTCAGCTTTTCGATCCTGAAAAACAGATGTTTTTACCTGATCGTTTTGTTAAAGGTACTTGCCCTAAATGTAAATCACCGGATCAATACGGCGATAACTGTGAAGTTTGTAGTGCAACATATAGTCCTATTGAGCTTATCAATCCTAAATCAGTGATTTCTGGCGCAACGCCAATAATCAAAGATTCCGAACATTACTTTTTTGATTTACCAGAATTTAAATCAATGCTTCAAGAATGGATTCGCTCAGGTTCTCTGCAAGAACAAGTGGCTAACAAAATGCAGGAATGGTTTGAATCTGGTTTACAGCCTTGGGATATTAGTCGTGATGCACCATATTTTGGTTTTGAAATTCCTGGTGTTCCTGGCAAATATTTTTATGTTTGGCTTGATGCCCCAATTGGCTATATGGGATCGTTTAAAAACTATTGTGACCATAGAGGTACAATATCATTCGATGATTTTTGGCAAAAAGATTCATCGACTGAACTGTATCATTTTATTGGTAAAGATATTGTTTACTTCCATAGCTTATTTTGGCCAGCAATGCTGGAAGGTAGTGATCATCGTAAACCAACTAATATATTCGTGCATGGCTATGTTACGGTTGATGGTGCTAAGATGTCTAAATCACGTGGAACCTTTATTCAAGCTAATACTTATCTAAAATACCTTGACCCTGATTGTTTACGTTATTACTATGCTGCCAAATCATCAGCGGCGATCGATGATATCGACCTAAGTCTTGAAGATTTTGTTCAACGTGTTAATAGCGATATTGTTAACAAAGTAGTAAATATTGCTTCACGTTGTGCTGGATTTATTCATAAGCGTTTTGATGGCAAACTATCACAATACATTTTAGATCAAGATCTGTATGATATGTTTATTGCAAAGGCCTCTATTATTGGTGAACATTATGAAACACGTGAACTAGGTAAAGCCATTCGTGAAATTATGGCACTAGCCGATGAAGCAAATCGTTTCATTGATGAAAAAGCACCTTGGATTGTAGCAAAGCAGGCAGATCAAGAACAATTGCTACAAGATATTTGCTCGATGGGCATTAACCTATTCCGAGTAATTATGACTTATTTAACACCAGTTATTCCATCATTAAGTCAACGAAGCGAAGAGTTTTTAAATACAACATTACAATGGGATACGTTAGATCAACCATTGGTTAATCATACGATTAATAAATTTAAAACATTGTTTAGCCGTATTGAAATGTCGAATATCGAAAAGATGATTGAAGAAACCAAAACACTATTAAATACTATCACTCAACCAACCGGTGCAATCGCCGAACAACCAATTTCAGATATCATCAATTTTGATGTTTTCGCCAAAGTTGATTTGCGTGTAGCTTTAATTAAAGAAGCAAAACTGGTGGAAGGTTCAGATAAATTACTTCAATTAACCCTCGATTTAGATGGTGAAATTCGCAATGTGTTTTCAGGTATCCGCAGTGCTTATCCTGATCCCTCACAACTTGAAGGTAAACTGACTGTTATGGTCGCTAACTTAGCACCTCGTAAAATGCGTTTTGGCGTTTCACAAGGCATGGTGCTTTGTGCCAGTGGTACACAAGATAATGCTGGCTTATATTTATTATCACCAGATAGTGGTGCTAAACCAGGTATGAAAATTAGCTAACCGGCTTTTATTTATCGTCACGACTCGTGATGCTTAAAAAGTGACTCTAATTACCAACTAATAAAAATAACCCCGAAACTATCGGGGTTTTATTTTATAAAGCGCTAAATTATCAGTTAATAATAAGTGAAATTGATCATCTCAAATAAGTCAATATTATCATAAGTTTTTCAAGTCCTTGTTAAGACTGGAGATAATAGGTGACTATTTTTGGGTGGTGCCAATAACCATACTCGACCATAATGATTGTAATAACCGGCTAAATTCCCTGCTTGCTCACCGATTCCCTGATAAATATCTAGATGTTGACCTTTAATTGCTCCCCCTATATCCAAAGCAATCATTAATCTTAATTCTCGTTGCCCTTGATAAATTCCCTTATCATCGAGTAACGGTATATCAACGAGTAATACTGAACCTGCTGGTATTATCGATTGATCTGAGGCGACTGAAGCTCTAGCGATTAATGGTACCCCCGTTGAACCAATGACTAGAGCATGTTGTTGGGGTTCGAAGAAAACAGTTGAAGCATTCTGAATCAATAAATTTTTTACCACTTGCTCATCTTGTTCTTTTGCCCAAGCTTTTATCGCTTGCATCGATACTTTTCCGCGTTGGAATTTACCTTGCTCAATCAATAATCGTCCAATGCTTTTATAGGGATGACCATTTTTACCATTATAACCAAAAAATATAGGTGGTGAACCATCTTCAAAATCAATAAAACCACTACCTTGTACTTCCATAATAAAATTATCAATCAAAGAATCGGTATAGGCAATTTCTAGCTTTTGACCGTCTAATGCGCCATCATAAATTTCTAATCTTGATGGTAATCGCGTAGAAAAATTCCTTGGTTTTGCATATAGAGGATAACGATACCGCCCTTGTGGGGTACGCCGTCCCTTCATCACAGGTGTATAGTAACCAGTTAAATGCACATTTCCCCACTTATCTTGACCTTGTAACTGATAAGTACTTAATCCGACAAAATTGAATTGATTTGTTGCTAAACCTTCGATAATCCATTGATTAATTGCATCATATACTGCCTTATTTTGGTTAAATAATGAAGGTGAATATTGCTCAATCAGTTTAACTTGCTGCAAGTAACTATCAATATTGATGGGTCGATTCAGATGAGGTTGAGCTAAGTTTAACAACCTAGGTAATTGACCATTGGTATATTGTTGACCATGTTGAGTAGGATGATATTGACAGGATGTTAGAATAATGATGAAAAGTAAATACCTTATTGTTTTCCATTTTATTAATTTACGTAATACCTGACCTAGATCCATTTCAGCCTCATTTTGATTCATAAAAACATTATAACCTTATAATACATTTCACAATATTATATTTTTGAATATGACACTAAAAATTCAATTAATATCATAGAAAAACATTGAAATAGCTTTTTATAAACTTTAATATCTCCAAAGCGTTAATCAAAAAAACCATTAACTAAGGAACAAAGATACCATGAATTCTATTAATAATACTGGGTCTTCACAAGAAAAAAAACTAAAACGCAATTTATCTAATCGGCATATTCAGTTAATTGCAATTAGTGGGGCAATTGGAACAGGTTTATTTATGGGATCAGGTAAAACAATTAATTTAGCCGGTCCTTCAATTATTTTTGTATATATGATTATAGGTTTTATCCTTTTCTTTGTGATGCGCGCGATGGGGGAAATTCTATTATCAAATTTAAACTATAAATCTTTTAGTGACTTCGCTGGAGATTTAATGGGCCCGTGGGCTGGTTTTTTTACAGGTTGGACTTATTGGTTTTGCTGGATAATAACAGGTATTGCCGACGTCGTAGCGATTGCCGGTTATGCACAATATTGGTTCCCAAGTTTACCAGCATGGATTCCTATGCTGATCTGTATTTTTATTTTGGCATCATTAAACCTGTTAACAGTAAAAATGTTCGGTGAAACTGAATTTTGGTTTTCAATGATAAAAATTATTGCCATTTTTGCGCTCATTGCTGTCGGTATTTTATTGCTTATTACTTCGTATCATTCACAAACCACCAATACCACTGCATCTTTAACTAACCTCTGGCAATATGATGGAATGTTCCCAAATGGTATTATGGGATTCTTTGCAGGTTTCCAAATTGCGATTTTTGCCTTTGTCGGTATTGAACTTATTGGTACAACAGCAGCGGAGACTCATGATCCAAGTATAAATCTTCCACGAGCCATCAACTCTGTGCCGTTACGAATTATTTTCTTTTATGTATTTGCATTAATCATCATTATGAGTGTAACGCCATGGACATTTATTTCACCGAATAAAAGTCCATTTGTTGAATTATTTACGCTTATTGGATTACCTGCAGCAGCCAGTGTAATTAATTTTGTTGTATTAACTTCTGCTGCATCATCAGCTAACAGTGGTATTTATTCAACCAGTCGTATGTTATTTGGTTTGGCAAAGAAAAACGATGCCCCCTCATTATTTGGACATCTATCACGGCGTTTTGTGCCAGCAAATGGATTAATGTTCTCTTGTATGTGTCTGTTAAGTGGGGTTGTGTTAATTTATATGGTACCTGATGTAATGGCTGCTTTTACGATTGTAACAACCATTTCGGCAATCTTATTTATGTTTATTTGGTCGATGATTTTGTTATCTTATATCCAATATCGTAAAAAACGCCAGCATTTACATGAACAATCATTATTTAAAATGCCAGGTGGCATTGTGATGAGTATTATTTGTTTAGTGTTCTTTGCATTTGTAATTGTGTTGTTAACATTTGAAAATGATACACGACAAGCCTTAATCGCAACGCCTATATGGTTTTTAATTTTAGCAACAAGCTATTATGTCCATAAAAAATATGGCAAAACTAAAACAGCTGTTTCTAATGAACATTAATGTACAAATGATAAGACTTTAAATTGAATATTTGCTTCAATTATAACAACTAAATTTAGACGGTTTATTTTTGCCCAAGCAATTTTTATGACTTAGTGTTATTGCTTATGTTATGATAATTTAATCAATAATAATGAATATTTAATTAAAACTTAAAATCAATTATGGGTTATACATTAACGTTTAACGATTTGCCAGAAAACATTAAAAATTGGCAAGTGTTACCTTTATCTCTAAATGGCTGTGAGATTGTACCATTAGATTATAATGCCGGTAAAACGGGTTGGATTATTTATGGTCGCAAATTAGATAAAACTCTAGTTTCGAAATTTCAAACTATGCTAGCTATGCCAATAGTGATTGTCTCATCTTGGCAAGTCAAAAACTATCAAGTGATTCGGATTGCTGGTGTCATGCCGAAAAAGGCGCAATCTATCGCAAATGAATTAGGGATTGATATAGCTAGTATTAACCATCTCCCGTCGCTTCATTCAGAAGGTTTATTAGTGATGGATATGGATTCGACAGCAATTAAGATCGAATGTATTGATGAATTAGCCAAACGACATGGTTCTGGCGAGCTGGTTTCAAAAATTACCGAGCAAGCAATGCGTGGGGAAATTGATTTTGCCACCAGTCTACGCAAACGTGTTGCTACATTAAAAGGGGCTGATGTGGCGATTTTAGAATCGATAAAAAATAAATTACCATTAATGCCCGGTTTAACTTTTTTAGTAAAAGAACTGCATAAACGGCAGTGGAAGGTTGCCATTGTTTCAGGTGGTTTTACTTATTTCGCTGAACATTTAAAAAGCAAATTAAAATTAGTAGCGGTTTATGCTAATGAATTAGATATTAATAATAATCGTAAATTAACCGGTAAGATTAAAGGACAAATCGTTGATGCCCGATTCAAAGCCAAAACGTTGCAAAATTTGGCACACCAATTCAATATACCAATAGAACAAACCGTAGCCATTGGTGATGGTGCGAATGATTTAATGATGATCCGTATTGCTGGATTAGGTGTTGCTTATCACGGTAAACCAAAAGTTATCCAAAAAGCAAAAAATAGTATTAATTACGCAGACCTTACTGGTTTGATGTGTATTTTATCCGCTAGCCTTGATAGTCAGGGATAATCGCACACGATAAGATAATCTGTATTACAGTGTATTGTTTATTATCAGTTAATACTTGAATTTTAGTATTATTAATCATTTTGAAATTTTAGGAGTATCGATTTGGCAAAAGCAGTTAAACGCGCTTATGTCTGTAATGAATGTGGTGCTGACTATTTGCGTTGGCAAGGCCAGTGTAATGAATGTCATGCCTGGAACACCATCACTGAAATTCGTCTTGCCGTAACCAACTCTCATAGCAATGACCGCTTCAGTGGTTATGCCGGCGGCGCTGGACAATCAAAAATTCAAAAATTAACTGAGATTAGTTTAGAAGAATTACCACGTTTCACAACAGGATTCTCTGAGTTCGATCGGGTATTGGGTGGTGGTGTTGTCCCAGGTAGTGCAATATTAATCGGTGGCAATCCTGGCGCAGGTAAAAGTACATTATTGTTACAAACATTATGTCGTTTATCAGCTAATATGAAGACTTTATACGTTACCGGAGAAGAATCGTTACAACAAGTCGCAATGCGAGCCCATCGTTTAGGTTTGCCAGCTAATAATATTAATATGCTATCTGAAACTAGTATCGAACAAATCTGTTTATTAGCCGATCAAGAACAACCTAAATTGATGGTGATTGATTCTATTCAAGTGATGCATATGGCAGATATACAATCTTCTCCAGGAAGTGTCGCACAAGTTAGAGAGACTGCTGCTTATCTGACACGTTTTGCCAAAACTAAAGGCATTGCCATTATTATGGTTGGCCATGTTACCAAAGATGGGTCACTAGCTGGGCCTAAAGTACTAGAACACTGCATAGACTGTTCAATTCTATTGGATGGAGACTCAGATTCTCGCTTTAGAACATTACGTAGTCATAAAAACCGCTTTGGCGCCGTTAATGAATTAGGTGTGTTTGCAATGACAGAGCAAGGCTTAAAAGAAGTGAGTAATCCATCAGCTATCTTCTTAACTCGTGGCGATGAAATGAGCTCTGGTAGTTCAGTTATGGTACTTTGGGAAGGTACTAGACCGCTATTAGTTGAAATACAAGCACTAGTGGATCAATCGAATTTTGGTAATCCAAGACGCGTTACTGTTGGATTAGAACAGAACCGGTTAGCATTATTACTGGCGGTATTACATCGTCATGGTGGCTTACAAATGGCGGATCAAGATGTTTTTGTTAATGTTGTTGGAGGCGTAAAAGTCAGTGAAACTAGTGCTGACTTAGCATTAGTCGCAGCTTTAGTATCGAGCTTACGTAATCGTCCTTTACCTCAAGATATGGTTATTTTTGGTGAAATTGGTTTAGGTGGTGAAATACGTCCTGTGCCAAGTGGCCAAGAACGTATTGCTGAAGCAGCTAAACATGGTTTTAAACGTGCAATTGTACCAATTAGTAACATGCCCAAAAAAACCGCAATGAATATGCAAGTCTATGGTGTAAAAAAATTATCTGAAGCATTAGATATTTTATCAAATTTAGATTAAATTTTTAAATTCATAGCCTAGCTTATTCGATATTAGCTATTTTATGAGCCTGTATACTTAATTGCCACTTATTATCTTGCCGATTTCGATTAAGTTTGCCTAATAATTGCAGCGTGGGCAATAAAGTCGTGTCACCATTTTGCTCACAAGGAGAAAGATAGTAATGCTTAGCTTTAATACGTTGTTTCATTTCCAGACAAAATTGTTCAATATCCTCAGCGTCCTCCACTACAATACGTACTTCATCAGCCTTAATCAGCGGGGCATCGTGATAATTTTGCCAATAATGATATTTAGGACTAACAGCAATATAATCAATTCCCGTACAAACAGTTCTTAAGCCATTTGTTTCTATTGCGATGTAATAACCGAATCGTTTTAAACGAACAACTAATTCAAACAAATATTTCTGTAATGTTGGCTCCCCCCCCGTAATAATAATATTTTCCGCAGAGTAAGTAAGTACTCGCGTTAATATCGCCGTTAAGGTAAATTTCTGAAAATGATCAAAATGAGTATCACACCAAGGACAACGCAAATTACAGCCACCAAAACGAATGAATATAGCAGGCATACCAGTATTATATCCTTCACCTTGTAAGGATTGAAAGATTTCAACAATTGGATAGGTTAGCATAATGTTATTCACTGTATTGACAATAGGATGTTGGTGTTTCCCATAAGGTTACTGACGAAATAGGAAGATACTGTTTAAGTTCATTAAAAATATAACGACTCATCCCCTCTGCCGTTGTTCGGCAAGGAAAGGCAAAAATTTTTCGCTGCATTTGCTGTAATAATTGAGCAATTTTGCTTTCATTACTATTATTTTTATAATAAATAAAAGCATGATCTAATTTATCAATAATATGTTTTTTTACTATCTGCTTTAAATCAGCAAAATCCATTACCATATCAGCACTACTTCCTTGGTCAATTAAGTGAGCAGACACTTCTATCACCAAACGATAAGTATGCCCATGTAAATTATGGCATTTCCCATTATGCCCATCTAACATATGACAGGCGTCGAATTGAAATTCTTTCGCAATTTTATACATAACGTACTCGTATTATCTGGATAATTAAATGAAAATATTATTCATTGTTGGGATTGGTATACATTTACGAAAACTGAAAGATGGGATAGATAAATATGACATTGTAAGCTCCTAGTTTTTTTACGTGGGATGGATTACGAACCACGAAAATAGAATAAATCACCTTTAAAATATAAGCCAGCAACCAATTTATCATCTGATTACTTAATAGATATTGATGATCATAAATTAATTTCAACTAAAATTCAAATGTGGATATTCGTTTTTGCGAAACATGTTTTTTACATGAATATTTTTTAAAATAAATCAAGATAAATACCGCGTTTATGAGCCCTATTTATTATGAGATTAACTAATATAGTTACATATAGCCGATAAATTAATACCAGCGATATAACATTATGTTTCATTATAACCTTATAATGATAATAAAACGCGAAGCATTATCCATCAGCAATAACGAAAACACTTATTAATACCAACAATTTTTGGTTGTTGGTATTTTAAATTGTTTTCAATTAATCGCCGCGGCAGATCATTATAGTACTTGGATCATTGGTTTGACGTGGCTGAATTCCCCCTGTTATTCCATAAATTCGATACATTCTATTATTGGGTGCATCGTCAGCAGTCCAGATTTCAGAATCATTATTCCAAACGCCTCCGTAGTTTCGCAATATTCCCCATTCTGCCATAAATGATCCCATTCCTCGCACAAATCCTGCAAAGTCGCTAGTAATTTCATAAGGTCCATACATATATCGAATACGATAATTTCTGTCAAACGCCTGAGACATTGTTGTTTTTCCTCCAGAACAATAATCCAATCCAGGAAATGATAATGAAGAGCTTATTGACTTACTGCTGCCAAATTTTATCCTCTTACCACCTAATGCCCATTTGCTTGGTACAGGAATAGTAAAGCTCTCTAACCATTGCCATGCTTGACCATCAAAATACTCCATCGTTATAACTGGCGTTCCACTATTAATAAAATCACCCTTAGTTGCAGATTGATAGGTTATTGTACAATTTTGTCCTATACCTCCATCGGTTGATAATGAGATTTTTCCCCAACCATGAGAAATGTAGCAACGATATATACCTTGATTTGGACCGGGTCCCATTAAACTAAATGATGCATATTGAAAACCTGTACTTGGAAAACCTGTTGAACGGATAAAGCCCTTATTAGGATAAAATATAGTAGCATTATAAGAATTATCTCTTATTGTCATATCTTTAGGCTTGAGAAAACAGATGTTATTACCACCTGATAAAAAAATATAATTAATAATTTGCCCATTACCATAAAAACGTGAACGCGGATTACCATATTTTGTCGCTACGCTTACATTATTGACTTCAATTTTAAGTGTAAATGGACCACCACAATGCCATAACTCTTCACCTAAACGATGATTAGGTACCTGCTGATTGTTTTCATCATACCAGGTGGCTTTTATTGTTCCTGATATCGTTCCCTCTGCATTATCACCATCATCGTCCCCTAAAATTGTACCAACAAGATTGTGATAAAAACCATCTGCCGGCACATTTAAAAAAAGTTTAACATCAGAAAAACGCATAAATTGTGGTGCTTTCATAATCCTATTAGCATTTGTGGTATAAATAGTGCTCAAACTACCATCACGTTTGGTTATTTGAATCGTTCGTAACTAACTTAAATTTGTTAGTTTAGTTAGATTGGGTAATAATATATAAGGTTCACTTCCCATAATAGATTGTTTAGATGTCGCGGACAGTTTCGCCAAACTGTTTACAGAAAAAAATCTTCGCCAAAACACCTAAGCCACATTTTTTTTAAAGAAGTGAATTGTTGATAATTTGTTACCAAGATATTTGAGAATATGATTTGTAAAGAAGATATTGATAATAATCGACTTTTTCTTGCAAAAACCGTTGAAATAATATCTATAACAGAACATTGTTTTTGCCAAAAATATTTACACGCAACGAGCTTGCTTAACACAAGTTCAAAGTATGATTTTTTCACTAATTTATTTCCTTGTAAATTTATTATTTTTTTATTTACTATTAAAATAGTTATAAATTATTTTTATAAAGGGAAAGAATAATTACTTAAAAAAGTTAGATAGTCTAGTGAGTTCTTTCCCAAATGTTGTTATAACAGTCAATAACTGTAACACGCAATAGATATAATCCTTTTTATTTGTTTATTAAGTAAATATGTATTTTATTTAAAACAGTATGAAAAGTTGCCGATTTAGGACTTTTGTCAATTTTTACAAAATTGTTTATATTTAAAATAGCCCAAGAATTTAACAATTTATATTGCTCTCAATAAGTGAACAAATAATTTCATCGACAGATAATACAAAAGTAATTGTTGCAGATATTATATTTTCGATGAATAGTGCCAAGTTCTGGCATCTTTTTAATTGATAAAATAGTGATATGGGTACTTAATCACCTTTAATGTAAGAAAAGTGGCTTAATTATTGTTTGCATATTCTATAATAAATATTGAATAATATAAATATTTTTATATGATTTGTTCAAATAAAAAATAGTACTTTTGGAGAGGGTTTATCAGCAAGCTATTTGATGAATTATTTAATTAGTTAAATCGAGCAATTCTCTTCCCATGATCAGCTAAACTAACACTAGGCATTATTCTATGTTCTACCTATTTTTAACCTAATAATATCATTAAAAATAGGTAAAACATCATTTTATTTATATCGTAAATGCTCTAATTTATATTATTCTAACGTCGAAATGTACTCTTCTAAATGAGATTTAATGACTGTGACATGAGGTCCATAAATAACCTGAACACCTTCCCCATTAATAATAATACCTTTCGCACCTGTTGATTTTAAAATTTCTCTATCAACTAATTTGTTATCTTGCACTGAAATTCTTAATCGAGTAGCACAACAATCAACATAAGTAATATTATCTTTTCCTCCTAAGCCTTCTAAAATAGTGCTGGAAACATCACTTTGTTTCTTTTGTTTTGTTTTTTTAGCATCTTCAACATCTTTTCTAGTATATAACTTAGTTTCTTCATTATCATCTTCTCGACCTGGAGTTTTAAAATTGAATTTTTTGATTAAGAAACTAAATGTAAAATAATAAAGTGGGAACATTGGTAAACCAATTAAAATAACATTGAACCAATGTGTTTTATCATTGCCTTGTAACACGCCAAATAAAACAAAATCAATTAAACTACCCGAAAATGTTTGTCCAACCCCAACATTAAAGATGTGGCATAACATAAAGGATAAACCAGCATATAAACAGTGAATAACATATAAAAGAGGACCGGCAAATAGAAATGAAAATTCAATTGGCTCAGTAATCCCAGTTAAAATTGCGGTTAAAGTAGCAGAAACTAACAGCCCCAATATCATTTTACGGTTTTGTGGTTTAGCAGTACGATAAATTGCTAATGCCGCACCAGGAATACCAAATAAATAGAACGGGAATTTTCCAGCCATAAAACGAGTTGCTTCAACTGAGAATTCTGTAGTATTTGGACTTGCTAATTCAGCGAAGAAAATATTTTGAGCGCCAGCTACAAGATGCCCATCAATCATTGCTGTTCCACCGACACCAGTTTGCCAAAATGGCATATAAAATACATGATGTAATCCAAAAGGAATCAATGCCCGTTCAATGAAACCATAAATAAATGTACCTGCATAACCAGATTCATTAACTAAATGACCGAGTAATAAGATACCGTTTTGGATTGAAGGCCATACATAGAACATTAAAATACCAACAAATAAATAAACAAAGGCCGTAATAATGGGAATAAATCGTGATCCACCAAAAAAAGATAAAATTGCAGGAAGTTCAATTCGATAATAGCGATTATGCAACGCGGCAACACCTAAACCGACAATTACTCCGCCAAATACTCCCATTTGTAAAGTTTCAATCCCAACTGCATTACCTAACGATCCATCTGGTAATGCACCCGCTATTAATAAACCTTTTAATTCAAGTAATGCGTGAATTGTAGAGTGCATGATAAAGAAACCAACTGCTCCTGAAATTGCAGCTACCTCTTTTTCTTGTTTTGCCATTCCCATTGCTACCCCAATAGAGAATAAGATCGGAAGATTTGCAAAAACTACACTCCCTGCATTTTTCATAATTGTAAGAAATGCATGTAATACCGTTCCATCACCTAAAACACTTTGTAAGCCATAAGAGGTGATTGTTGTTTCATTGGTAAAAGAGGCTCCTATACCTAACATCAAACCAGCTACAGGTAGTAGTGCAATTGGTAACATAAACGATCTACCAACCCGTTGCAATATGCTAAAAAAAGTACTTTTCATTGTAGTTAACCCTTTTTTTTATTGAAAGATAAAATGAATAAACCAAAAATTCACAAAAATAATTTTATATGTAAATAAATTCATTTTAAAGAGATCTACTTCACATAATATTAATAAAAAATTAATTATACTAGGTTTTAAATTTGATCAAACGGTGAAAAAACAATAGAAATTTATCTTTTTTTTAATCTTTTGTGAAATTAGGCCTTTATATAACAAGGCCTATTAAATTATGCTAGCTTACGTAATTCATTAATTGTTTGTTGATAAGGTTTTTCTTTAATAAACAATCCAGCAGTACCCAGGATAAAATATTCTACATAAGCAGATAATTGTTCGACTATATGAGCACTTATTGCCCCATCAATAGCAATTGAGGTCCCAAGTTTTCTGTCTTTAATCATGTGACTTAAACGTTTAATTCTATCGATAGAATTGTGTATAAAAGGTTGTCCTGCAAATCCGGGATTTACTGACATAATTAAAACAACATCAATAAGTTCTAATATATCCTCTAACATACATAACGGTGTACCGGGATTAATAGCAACACCAACTTTAGCTCCTGTTGCTTTGATTTGATTTAACACACGATGGGAATGTGTTAATGTTTCGATATGGACATAAATAATTTGACATCCTAATTGAGCAAATTTTTCAATATAAGGGACTGGATTACTTACCATTAAGTGAACATCGTAAGGAATGGTTGTTAATTTACTTACAGCTTTTATATCTTCAGTACCTAAAGCAAAATTAGGTACAAAATTACCATCCATTACATCAATGTGAAACATATCCACACCAGCCTCTTCAAGAAGTTTTAATTCCGTTGCTAATTTGGAAAAATCAACACACATGAGTGAAGGACAAAATTTACTCATGGTATTTACCCTCTTCAATTAAATGAATTTGATCTATTCTTCTTTGATGGCGCCCACCTTCAAATTCAGCATTTAACCATTGATCTATAATCATTTTTGCTAATTCACTTCCCACAACACGAGATCCAAAAGCCAAAATATTCGTGTTATTATGTTCGCGGGATAATTTGGCAGAATAGGGATCACTACAAACAACGGCTCGAATTCCTGGTGATTTATTTGCTGCTATTGATATACCCACACCCGTGCCGCAAATTAATATACCAAGATCAGCTTGTTTATTATTGATTGCATTTGCTACTCGATTTGCATAAATAGGATAATCCGTCCTATCGGTAGATGGTGCGCCCAAATCAATGACAGTGATATTCTTTTGCGTTAAATAATCAATAACATCTTGTTTTAAAATATAACCAACATGATCATAACCAATTGCAATTTTCATATGTTTTATTCTCCAATGACTAGAAATAAATCTTTTACTTCACTAAAAATGATATTAACGTTAATTTTTTATTTTGTAAAGTTTGCTAAAAAATAAAAAAAACCTCTTTTACAATGTGATTAAGCTGAAATTAGGTTAGAATTAACGATAAAAATGTTATTGGAGAGTTTAGATTGAAAAGAGTAAATGAGCCAGATAATTCTAATGCACTTGCAATTGGTGCGATGATTCGTATTTCGCTCTCAAGTTTAAGTAATACTGAACAGCGAATTATCGAATGGATGATGACCAAAGGGAATTTAACATCACGAACTAGTATTAAAGAGGTTGCAATAAAGCTATCGGTATCAGAACCTTTGCTGGTAAAAGTAGCTAAAAAATTGGGCTATTCTGGATTTAGAGAAATTAGAAAAGCATTGCTTTCATATTTTGACGCCTTGCCATTCGATAAAGAACAAGAACTTTCTGAAAAAGATAATGTTGATGATATCATTGAAAAAGTATTTAATAATTCCGTACAAGCATTAAAAGAAGCACAATCTATTGTCGACGCTAAAATTATCTCACAAGCCGCAGAGTGGATTTTTAATGCAAATCGGATTGTGATTCTCGGGGTTGGCGGTTCAGCTATTGTTGGAGAAGACTTTGAACATAAACTATTGCGTATAGGGATTCATAGTCATACTTACAGTGATAATCATTTAATGGTAATGGTTGCAAGTCAACTAAAAGAAAACGATGTTGTTATTGCTATTTCACAATCAGGAAATACAACTGAAATATGTAACGCGATTTTGGTTGCTAAGAAAAATAAAACAAAAATTATCTGTATTACCAATAATCATCAATCAGAGCTCGCAGAAATTTCGGATTTATCAATATTTAGTCCTGCAAAAAACGGTCCATTATTAGGCCAAAATGCCGCAGCGAGAATTATTCAATTGACCTTACTAGATACACTGTTTATTGCTATTGTGGTATTAGATAATGCTAAATCAAAAGTGCATCTAGAACGTAGTATAGATGTTGTAAAATCATTACACAGAAAAAACCCAAATGACTGAATAAATATACAATTAATTTTACTGAAAATTTTCTGTGTTTTATGGTTAAAGATGATAGTAAATTCTATCATCTAAATCTGGACACTAGCTTTATTTTTTCTATCTATTTGATTATTGTTTTAAAGTAAAGGATATTTATTATCTAACATTTTAAAATTAATATCCCGCAAAACATGATTACTATCCTATTAAATTACAAGTTATTACTTTGTTATAACCTTGGTAATTATTGTAATGTTGTTAAAATGTAGCAAGCGAACAATTCCATGTAAATAGTGCAAAAATTAATGAATTAGCGATATACTAGGCACAATATTTTCTTTTATGAGTTGCAAAAATGTCAAGCCAACCAAGCTATTCTACTTTGAATATTGAATTAAAATCTGCACAAATCGGTATTAACGCTTCTGAATTACATGGTTTTATAACTGGAATCGTTGCTGGTGGTATACAAGACCAAAGCTGGCTAGTACTGCTAAAAGATATGATGAATAACGGGCAGCCAATTGTAGGTGAGTTGGATAAGTCGGTTAAATTGCTTTATGAGCAAATTAAGCAAAAATTAACTAATGAAAATTTTGAATTTCAACTATTAATCGCTGAAGAGGATCTTTTTACACAAATTGATGATATGGTCAGTTGGGTAAATCATTTTTTATTAGGGTTAGGGCTTGCTCAACCACAATTAGCAAAAATCAAAGGTGATATTGGCGAAGCCATATACGATTTAAGGCAAATTACACAACTTGATTATGATGAAGATGACAATCAAGATGAATTAGCATTTGCTTTTGAAGAAATTTTAGAATATGTGCGAATTACTGTCATTTTATGCTATGACGAGTTTACTGATCGTTATTCATCTATAACAATTCATTAGTAATTGCATAACGAACCAAGGGCACTATAAACTTTAAATAAATACTTTAAAAGGCTGGTAGGTTGTAAAATGATTAACGATATAATAAATCGACGTAATAAATTCTTAGCCAAAATGATTGATAATAGTGTAGCTATCTTTTTTGCTGCACCTGAAGTAGTTAGAAGTAATGACACTCATTATATATATCGACAAAATAGCGATTTTTGGTATTTAACCACATTTAATGAGCCTGAAGCAGCATTATTGTTAATTAAAGATTCAGCTAATCAACATCAAACTATTTTATTTAATCGAACAAAGGATTCTTTAGCTGAAATTTGGACAGGTTATCGATTAGGTCAACAAGCAGCTTTAACACAACTTAACGTTGATGAAGCTTATTCTTTTAATGAAATTAATGAATTGCTACCCAAAATCATTAGTGGTAAACAAGCGTTATACCATGCGAGCCAATTATATAATTATGCTGATAGTATTATCGAACGTCTAATGCAAACTTTAAGAAATGGTCTTAGGCAAAATCTCTTCGCTCCTCAATCAATTATAGATTGGCGACCTATTTTGCATGATATGCGACTATTTAAATCAGCACACGAAATTGAAATCATGCGTGAAGCTGGACGAATTAGTGCCCTTGGTCATATTCGAGCTATGAAAAAATGTAAACCTAATATGTATGAATATCAATTAGAAGCTGAAATATTACATGAATTTGCTATGCATGGTGCCAGAACACCTTCTTATAATACTATTGTCGGTAGTGGTAATAATGGTTGTATTTTGCATTATGAAGATAATAATCAACCATTAGTTAGTGGTGATTTAGTTTTGATCGATGCAGGATGTGAATATCAAAATTATGCGGGTGACATTACTCGTACATTTCCAGTAAATGGCAAATTCAATCAAGCTCAACGTGAAATATATAATATAGTACTAAAAGCTCAATATCGCGCACTAGAATTACTCAAACCTGGAACATCAATAAAAGAAGTTAATGATAAGATCATTCGTATTATGGTGGAAGACCTAATTAATTTAGATATTATGCACGGAAAAATTGATGATTTAATTGCTCAAAAAGCTTATAGTCAATTTTATATGCATGGTTTAGGCCACTGGTTAGGTATTGATGTCCATGATGTGGGTGATTATAAATCGGTTGCTCGTGAACGTATTCTGGAACCAGGTATGGTTATCACAGTTGAGCCAGGATTATACATTAATAAAAATGCAGATGTACCTATTCAATATAAAGGTATTGGTATCCGCATAGAAGATGATATCTTAATCACATCAACAGGTAATGAGATTCTTACCGCAGATGTACCGAAAGAACCTGAACAAATTGAGAAATTAATGAATAGTTAGTTGATGAAACAAGATTATAAGTCAATCAAAACTAGTTTGATGCTAATCCTCAAGCTTGATTGACTTATTACGATTAAATATAATCTTAATTTTCAAATCTCGTTTAGCTCTTGGCGGGTATTTCCAACGCTTCATAGCTTGGATAACTGATCGATTGAAAATATTGTTAGGCTTAGCTTCAGTAATTCGAATATTATCGACACGTCCATGATTATCGATATCAAATAATACGATGACATGTCCATCAATGCGCATATCCAATGCTCGTCTAGGGTATTCAGGATAACCTCGACTAATTGCAGTTGGCATATCTAAAAATTGATTATTATCAGATATAGCTGAAGCAGTAGCTACATCCGCCCGTTTTTCAGTGATAATTTCTTGTTTGACATGCGCTTGGGATGATTGTTGGCGGTGTTTTTTCTTATGTAATTTCTTAGGTTTTTTAGGTTTTTCTTTCATTACCAAAGTCGGCTCATTAGTTGGTAAAGTTGGTTCTTCTGGTTTTTTTTCCACAACAATATCCGGTATATCGTCGTTATCTTTTGCAACTTCTTCAGTTGTTATCGGTTTTTCAACAACTACTGGTAAATCTTCTTGATTCGCGACATTAGGTGAGTTTTCTGCTAAAGATTGTTCTGGAGCCGCCAAAACCGACAAATCAATCATCATCGCTTTTATCGCACTATCGCCATCCATGGAAAGTGCTTTCTCAGAAAATAAACTCCCCATTACTAATAAAGTTATTATTAGCAAATGCAAAATCATTGCGGCAATCACGACAATAGCAAAATTACTTTTATTTTTATCAGGATTATAGATTCTTTCCATCGTTAAGTCAGTATTCATACAACTAGAATATTAAGTTAGCAAGTTTAAATGAAAATGTATATCATTCACAGTATTTTTTTAATTATTTATTCCATATTATGGAACTTTTATTGTTGTCATTTAGCTTTTATCGCATAATGCTATACAAAAGAATATAATTTTTAAAGAACAGTAGGTTTATTGAGTTAAAAAATGATAATGGAAAAAATAATTGATCTTATACATGATGAATTAATAACGGTAGACGAAATTATCTTAGCACAACTAAATTCAGACGTCGTATTAATTAATCAATTAGGTAAATATATCATTGACAGTGGCGGCAAACGTATACGTCCTATTATCGCATTATTGAGTGCTAAAGCACTAAATTATAAAGGCGACAAACACCACATGGCTGCAGCATTCATTGAATTTATTCATACAGCAACACTTTTACATGATGATGTTGTTGATGAATCATCACTAAGAAGAGGACGTTCAACAGCAAATACTCTTTTTGGTAATGCAGCCAGTGTTCTTGTAGGTGATTACATTTACACGCGCTCATTTCAAATGATGGTTAGTATTGAATCCATTCCGGTACTTAAAATCATGTCTGAAGCAACAAATGTTATCGCAGAAGGAGAGGTACAACAACTGTTAAATTGTAATGATCCTAACATTACCATTGCGCAATATCTACAAGTTATTTACCGAAAAACAGCGAGATTATTTGAAGCATCAAGTCATACTGCTGCTATAATAAGTAATGCTCCTAAAGAATTTGAAACCGCATTACAGAATTATGGTCGTTATATCGGCACCGCATTTCAAATCATTGATGATATGCTTGATTATTCAGCTGAAGATGCAGAAGTGCTAGGTAAAAATTTAGGGGATGATCTTAATGAAGGAAAACCAACTTTACCCCTAATACATGCTATGTACCATGCAAAAAATATTGAGGACGTAAAGCTAATTCGTCAAGCAATTGAAAAGGGAAATGGTAGACATTTACTTGAAAAAGTTTTAACTATTATGCAAGAGTGTAATTCACTTGAATTTACCTACCAAATTGCAAAACAAGAAGCCGAAAAAGCAGTGGAATCAATAAAAATTCTACCTGATTCGCCTTATAAAGATGCGTTACAACAAATTGCACTACTATCAATAAAACGCAACCGCTAATTCATTTATTCAGGAAAAGTTATCCTTTATTTAATAGTTATACTAATTTATGTTTTATCGTTTGTTTAATAATACATATTGCTTTTCCTTAGAATAATAGTCTATTTTGTTTAATTAAATGGGTGTGAAATGATTTTTAAAGTTTATTCATTTAGTTAAACAAAATGAGTCAACCATTATTTTGATTATATATTTATTCAACCTGAAATATAGAATTAGGATAAGATTATAAAGCAGTAGCGTAACATTGCTAACAAATAAACAAAGTTATA
>NZ_JAETXP010000007.1:0-77400 GCF_019641635.1 Frischella sp. Ac48 | reverse complement strand
TTGAATCAGAATTCCTTTCGTCGCTCTCAATCAATCAGTGGATGCGCATTATAACGATCTTTTCGCTTTCTTCAACTACTATTTCGATCTTTTTTTATCAGTTGATTATTGTTTGTTCAATACTAGTCATTTATGATTAAAATGCAATCACATTGAGTCTTTTTTGCTAATTTAAAATAAAAAGGCATCTTATAAAAATGCCATTTTTTTATTTATTGTCGTTTTTTATACTTCAAATGGATCACGTAAAATCATTGTTTCTAAACGATCTGGTCCAGTAGAAATAATATCAATTGGTGTTTCTGTTAATTCCTCGATACGTTTGATGTAATTTTTAGCCGCTTGTGGCAAATCACCAAAAGATTTTATGCCAAATGTCGATTCGCACCAGCCAGGAAGTGTTTCGTAAACAGGCGTTACAATACCCATTTCTTCCGCTGATGATGGTGCAACTTGAATGATATCACCGTTAGGTAGTTTATAACCGACACAGATTTTGACTTCTTTCAACCCATCAAGTACATCAAGTTTAGTTAAACAAAAGCCTGAAACAGAATTTAGTTGAATTGCTTTACGAATCGCTACAATATCTAACCAACCAGTACGACGTCGACGCCCTGTTGTCGCACCAAATTCATTTCCCTGCTTACATAGATATTCGCCAACATCATCAAATAATTCAGTAGGAAATGGACCTGCACCAACACGGGTACTATAAGCTTTTACAATTCCTAAAACATAGCCAACATATCGAGGTCCAAAACCAGATCCAGTAGCAACGCCACCGGCAGTAGTATTTGAAGATGTCACATAAGGATAAGTACCGTGGTCAATATCAAGTAAAGTTCCTTGTGCACCTTCAAACATGATTTTTTCGCCATTTTTGCGTGCTAATTCTAACAATGTTGGGACATCAGCGACCATTGCTAACAAGATATCTGCTACAGCTAATATATCATTAAGCACTTTTTCGTAACTTACAGCATCTGTCTTATAATAGTTAACTAATTGAAAATTATGATACTCCATAATTTCTTTCAATTTTTCAGCAAAGAGTTGACGATCGTTTAAATCACCCACGCGCAGCCCTCGACGAGCAACTTTATCTTCATAAGCTGGACCAATACCACGTCCAGTAGTTCCAATTGCTTTTGCTCCTCTCGCTTTTTCTCTCGCATGGTCCAAAGCAACATGATAAGGTAAGATTAACGGACAAGCTTCAGAAATCAACAATCTTTCTTTAACTGGTATACCTTTACTTTCAAGCTCTTGCATTTCTTTCATAAGTGCTTCTGGAGATAGCACCACACCATTAGCAATAATACTAATCACATTTGATCGTAAAATCCCAGATGGAATGAGATGTAAAACAGTTTTTTCTCCATTGATAACCAACGTATGACCTGCATTATGCCCACCTTGATAGCGAACGACATATTTTGCTTTTTCAGTCAATAAATCAACAACTTTGCCTTTACCTTCGTCACCCCATTGTGTTCCCAATACAACAACATTATCACTCATGTTTACATACTCATTTTTATTAAAATTAATATCCTACTGCTAAAAAGATTTTAGCAACAATTATTTTCTATCAGATTTGATATTTGTATCCAATTTCATATAGTTAAAAAACTCACTATCTGGGCTAATAACCATAATATCATTTCCTTTGAAACTTTCCTCATAAGCTTTTAAACTACGAATAAAGTTATAAAATTCCAAATCTTTACTAAACGCTTCAGCATAAATTCTTGCAGCATTGGCATCACCTTCACCACGTATTGTTCGCGCCTGTTTTTCAGCCTCAGATAGAATTTTTGTGGCTGTTAATTTAGATTGTGCTCGAATTTCTTCTGCTTTTTTATAACCTTGGAATCGCTTATCACGCGCAAAAACTTTTCGTTCTTCGCTCATTCTATCATAAATAGATTTAGATACTGCAGCAGGAAAATCTATTTGTTTGATGCGAACATCAATAACTTCAATACCAAATGCTCTCATACTCGTGATATTTTCGGCATCAATTTGCGATTGATTCACTTGATAATCACTTGAAACACCTTCAATATCCTTATTTTTTTGCTGTTTCCCATTTAAAGCATCTTTCACTCTTAACATTAATGAATTACGCGATTTAGTTTCAGCATTTGAATCGTTAATAATATCATTAATATCTAGTTTACCAATTTCTGCTCGTAAACGCCCATTGAGTCTAGCCATTAATAAATCTTCGATACTGTTACCACCGGCAATAGTTTCATAATAGCGATTGAAATTAGTAATTTTCCACTGCACAAAGTAATCAACT
This sequence comes from Frischella sp. Ac48, assembly GCF_019641635.1. Classification (NCBI taxonomy): domain Bacteria; kingdom Pseudomonadati; phylum Pseudomonadota; class Gammaproteobacteria; order Orbales; family Orbaceae; genus Frischella; species Frischella sp. Ac48. The sequence continues at coordinate 75,089 of NZ_JAETXP010000007.1, read as the reverse complement.
ATAAGGTAATTTTTTTCTCTGTTTATAAACTTTTGTTCGACACCATTATTGGAACTACCAGTAGTCTGAATTTTGGCATCAACAATCCGGACATTATCAACACCAGGTAATTTAAAATGTAATCCAGGTTCTGATAAGGCAATAATTTTGTTAAAGCGTAGTACGATACCACGAGTACCTTCTTCAACAACATAAACAGATGAAAATAGTATACCAATTAAAATGATAACGATAGGAATTATAATTTTGCGCATTATCTTATTTCTCCTTATCGTCCTGTTCGGGTAGCTGTACTAACACTACGAATGTTATTCGTGTTATCAGTGGATGACGAATTTTGGGTAGACTGTGTCATCGTTGAATTTAACGGGGAACTGGCATTAATATGATTATCAATAGCACTATTTGAATTATATTGATCGTTTTTCATTTCACTATTATTATTTCGGGCCTTTAACATTTGTTCTAACGGTAAAACGAATAAATTACCACTTTTATCGTTCACCAATACTTTATTGGTATTACCTAATACTCGCTCCATTGTTTCTAAATATAACCGAGCTTTAGTGATTTCTGGTGCGTTTTTATATTCTGGTAATAGCTTGTTAAAACGCGCTACATCTCCTTCAGCTTCCAATTCCACCTTAACACGATACGCATTAGCGTCGGCAAGAATCTTGGCTGCTCGTCCTTCTGCTTCTTGAACTGTTTGTACTTTGTCTGCCTCTGCTTTTTTGATTTCTCTTTCGAGATCTTCTCGCGCGCGATTAGCATCATTATAAGATTCTTGTACTTCTTCAGGTGGTCGAGCTGATTGGAAATTCAAATCAACTATTGTAATTCCCATATCATAGTTTGATATTGTATCAACTAATTGTTGTTTAGTTCGAAATTCTATTTCTGCACGTCCATCAGTTAAAATAGCGTCCATATTAAAACTACTTACTTCCGTGCGTAATGCGCTATCAGCAGCTTGTCGAAGACTATCTTCTACCGATTTTACATTGAATAGATATTTAATTGGATTGACAATTCGATATTGGACATTCATTTCTACGAATACTAAGTTTTCACCAGCGGTAATCATAAAACCATGCACGTTAAAATTTCGAGTGCCTTGCGTATCAACCAAATAATATTTATCAATTAAAGACGGTTTCCAATTTAGACCAGGCTGTATTATCTCAGGCTGAACTTTACCAAAACGAGTAATTACACCTCGTTGACTCTGATTTACTGTATAAAAACCACTAATAAACCAAAGTGCTATAATCACAATTAATATCGTACCAAATAACATTGAGAGATTAAATGGAGCCTTGACATCTCCAGAATGACCGTTGTTTGACATCCCTTTTTTTAGTAGTTTATTCAGTTTATCTAGAAAATCATCAATGATGTTATTTGTTTTTTTTCGATTGTTATTATTACCCCATGGATCATTATCTTGTCCGTTATTGCCGGGCTGATTCCACGCCATATATTATTTGCTCCGTCTAACTATTGTCTATTTTTGGGTTGATTATTAATTAAGTATAATAAATCAGGTTGTTGTTTACATAGTCGGTTCCATTCAATTAATGGTATTCTAATATTTAAACAAAAACTCCCATCTTTATTAACTTTCTCATGCACTATAGCATTTAATTCATAAAAACGACTACGTAACCGACTTAGATAAACCGGTAAATTAATTTGGCAAGTGTATATCTGCTTACCTAATCGCTCTTTTAATGCAATTAATAATAGATCTAATCCTACCTTATTTTGTGCAGAAAGCCAAACACGAAATGGTACCCCATTTCTATCGCGATCTATTGATGCTTCTTTTCCATCCAATAAATCAATTTTGTTCATTATCAGCAAAGTGGGGATTTCATGGGCATCGATTTCGGCTAACACATCATCAACTGCATGAATATTATCGATAAGGTTATCATCAGCAGCATCAATAACATGTAACAACAAATCAGACTCTTTAGTTTCAAGTAAGGTTGCTTTAAAAGCAGCAACTAAGTCATGAGGTAAATGACGGATAAACCCAACTGTATCGGCTAATACCACATCACCTACATCTTTAACCTTAATACGCCTAAGTGTTGGATCTAAGGTCGCAAAAAGTTGATCGGCAGTAAAAACATCCGAATCAGTTAATGCATTAAATAGTGTTGATTTACCTGCATTAGTATAACCAACAAGAGATAAAGTTGAGAGATCGGCTTTAACTCTAGCTTGACGATTTTGAGAACGTTGTTTTTCGACTTTTGCAAGGCGACTCAGAATCAGGTGAATGCGATGTTTAATTAAGCGTCTATCCGTTTCTAATTGTGTTTCTCCAGGTCCTCTAAGACCAATTCCCCCTTTTTGTCGTTCAAGATGTGTCCACCCTCTTACCAAACGAGTAGAAATATATTGTAATTGAGCTAGCTCAACTTGTAGTTTGCCTTCATGAGTTCGCGCTCTTTGCGCAAAGATATCTAATATTAAACCCGTTCTATCGACAACACGACATTCACATAAATTTTCTAAATTTCTTGCTTGTGTTGGTGTCAAAGAATGATTAATTAAAATAACTGATGCCTCGTATTGCCTAACTAAATCAGCAATTTCTAGAGCTTTGCCTTCACCAATAAAATATTTAATTTGCGGAGATTTGCGAGACGTGGTGATGATATCGAGAATTTGGATTTGAGCTGAGGATACAAGAACCTCAAACTCTTTTAAATCCTCGATATCATTTTCATGAGGAAAAAACACATGGACAAGTAGGGCTTTTTCACCACCTTTATATCGTTCAAACAACTATGTGTACCTGAATTAGGATAACAAGTTAATCTGAATTTTCACTTGCTTCATTTGACTGTATAAGTGAATTAGAAATCGGTCGTGATGGTACGACAGTGGATATAGCATGTTTGTATACCATCTGACTAACCGTATTTTTCAACAAGATAACAAACTGATCAAACGATTCGATTTGTCCTTGTAATTTAATACCATTAACTAAATAAATTGAAACCGGAATGTGTTCACGGCGCAATAAATTCAAATAAGGATCTTGTAGAGATTGCCCTTTTGACATGTAATTTTCCTTTTTTGTTACTAATGAGAAACTAAAATTGTTTCAAAAACTCAATTAGCTATTTCTGAGCTTTTGTGTGATCCAAATTATCATAAAAAAATAGAATCTTAAACACTTGATCTAAAAATTTCTCAGAAAAAACTAAAATTTATCTTATTTCGTATAAATATTATAAAATAATTTATTAGTTTTTCATTAAATATTGATTTATATCAAAAAAATAATATTGCGAATAACAACAATTTATTCAAATTAGATATAGACATATAAAATTTTTAAAAAATAAATATATTTTTTTTTAAATATTTAAACTATAAAAATACAATACATTATTTTATAAATATTTTCCGTTAAAATAATGATAAACAATGCTAATTTAGTGTAAATTATTTAGGCTAAGTTTACGTTAATAAGTACTTAAACTTATATAAATTGTTCATTTATTAACCTATTAAAGGTTTGATAATCATCACTATTCAACCAATTAATCTGATGTTTCCATCCTCTTAACCAAGTAATTTGTCTTTTGGCCAATTGCCGTGTAGCACATATTCCTTGATAAACCATTTCGTCATAATTGATATCACCTGATAAATATTGCCACATTTGTCGATAACCAACACAACGCATTGACGGTAAATCAAGATGTAAATCTTTACGAAGCATCAAATATTTAACTTCTTCGGCAAAACCTTGTTCCAGCATTTTTAAAAAACGACGTTCGATTCGCTCGTGTAGTAATTTTCGATCATCACACGCTATTGCACATTGCAAAACATTAAATGGCAAGTTTTGACCTTTGTCTTCCGTCAATTCAGTCAATGTCTTACCGGTTATTAAATAGACTTCAAGTGCTCGATTTAGGCGTTGTGGATCATTAGGATGAATTCGTGCTGCAGAAATAGGATCAACTTTAACCAATTCTTGATGAATTGATTGCCAACCATAGTGGTTGGCCTTTTCTTCTATTTGCTTTCTAATCACCTCATCAGCAGGTGGTAAAGGTGATAAACCATCTAATAAAGCTTTAAAATAAAGCATTGTGCCACCGATTAAAAGCGGTATTCTGCCTTTAGCTAGTGATTTATTGATTTCCGTAATAGCATCTTCACGAAATTCTGCTGCAGAATAGCTTTCACTAGGATCTTTTATATTAATCAGTTTATGAGGATACTTTTTTAATTCTTCTTGCGTGGGTTTGGCGCTGCCAATGTCCATCCCCCGATAGATTAAAGCGGAATCTACACTAATAATATCAATAGGAAAATCCTCGCAAAGAGCCATAGCTAATGCGGTTTTTCCAGAAGCAGTCGGACCCATCAGAGTCAAAATTTGCGGTTTATTCATAATACAAAAAAACTAATTGAATAGCATGATAGTGGGAGAAAAATCAACTGGCTGAATAATTTCAGACAAATTATGTAATTGATAATCTAATTGTTCCAATTCAGTTAAAATTTGAATGGCCTTAGGAATATTCCAAATTGTTTGGCATTGTTCTTCCTTTTGAAAATGATGTTCAATTAACCAGTCGATTATTGATTGTTCTTGATTAATTAAAGCAAGTTGCGCTGATAAAAAATAAATTAAATCTGGTAACAACTGCTGCCAATTTGCTTTACGCATTAATTTTGGTACCGAAATCAATTGTAGTTTTGCATTCTCAAAATGAAATTGAAAGCCAAATTTTTCTAATTTAGGTTGAAACTGTTTAATAATCTGTTGTTCTTTTGTAGTTAACAATATCGATAACGGAATTAATAATTGTTCAATCTCTAACGCCGTATTATTAGCTGAAAGAGAAACTTTAAAGAGTAGATGCTGAGCTTTTTTTAAGGATAATAGACTAATCGTTTGTTGTTGCTCATGGTTTTTTTCCAACAAAGCAAATTCATTATTGATAATGGTTAAAACTCGTCCTAATTGAGTTGCTAACGCAACATTAGTTTCATTTTTTAGTAAACGCAATGGTTCACTATGTTTTGGAAACAGCGATTCAATAATAGCTTGTTGTTCTGGAGAGACTGGTTTTTTGCTACTTCGATATGTCGCTGGCGTTTGTTGAATTAACTGCCCGTAAATTTTATTTTCATTTATATGCGAAAATTTTTTTGGCTGTACTAAATGATTATAATCAACATTCTGATTATTTAGGATTATCGATTCATTATGTGGGGATGTTTTATCAAAAATACTTTGCCCAGCAGCGCTACGAGTATCACATTTATAATTTACATGGGCATTCACCTCTTCTGCTGATTCAGATGATGAATCTACCTTTGCTGTTGGCTCTAATGTTCTTTGTTTTTCTTGTTTTAAAGCCATGACCATTGCCTGATAAACAAAATCATGAACTAATCTTGCTTCATGAAATCTCACTTCATGTTTAGCCGGATGGACATTCACATCGACCTGATGAGGATCTAATTGCAAATAAATAATATAACTTAATGTGTGATCAGTTGATGTTAATAAAGACTTATTTGTCTCTTGAAAAGCCTGTTTTAAGGCATGATTAAGGAGTCTGTCTTTAACAACTCGTCCATTAACATAAAAATATTGTAATGGTTCTTGACCTATATTCGTAGCAATCCAACCGTTTATGCAAAGATCATCATGTTGCCAAGATAATTTAATCGCCTTTTGCATAAAGGTGGTACCGCATATCGTAGCAACGCGTTTTTCGATCTGATCTGGCGATTGAGTAACACGATACTGCTTAACGAATTTACCATTATGTTGGAGATTAAAAATAACATTAGGATACGCTAAAGCAATTCGACGCACAACTTCGTCAATATGAGAGAATTCGGTTTTTTCTGTTTTTAAAAATCGTCTTCTGGCCGGCGTATTATAAAAAATATCTAAAACTTCAATAGTTGTACCCTTTGGATGAGCCGTCGGTTTGATAACAGGTAACATATCACGACCTTCAGCATAAACTAGCCAAGCATCAGCTTGTGATTCTGGTTTAGAAATTAATGTAAGTCGCGAAACTGAACTAATACTGGCTAATGCTTCGCCTCTAAAACCTAAACTCATTATGGCTTCTAAATCATCAAGACAACTAATTTTACTGGTTGCATGTCTTGCTAATGCTAAGGCTAATTCCTCTTTAGCTATGCCTGATCCATTATCTCTCACTCGAATTAATTTACAGCCACCCTGCTCAATATCAATATCTATCTGATTTGCTCCAGCATCAATACTATTTTCAATAAGTTCTTTAATAATCGAAGCTGGGCGTTCAACAACTTCCCCCGCAGCAATTTGGTTTGCCAGTTCTGCCGGTAGAATTTGAATAGCCATTAATGCTTTTCCTTATTGATAGGATTTTTCTTGATATAGTTTTTAAGACCTTTATAAATTGCTTGAGCGATTTTGTCCTGATGAGCTGAACTTTTTAATAATTTCTCTTCACTGAGATTAGAAATAAATCCCACTTCAACTAGTACAGAAGGAATATCAGGTGATCGCAAAACGCCTAAACTTGCATGTTCAGGTTCTTGTTTATGAATTGCTACCACTTTATTCATCTCTTTTAAAATTTCACATGCCAAACTATATCCGACAAGTTGTGAATTTGAAAATTGTAAATCAAGAATTGCCTGGCTTAAAAAAGGATGGTTTTTATCGCCGGATAAAGCATCACCAGCACCACCTAATAACTCAGACTGTTTCTCATGCTTTTCTAACCAGCGACCCAATTCAGTATCGGCACGTTTAGTTGATAGTACCCAGATCGAAGCGCCTTTCGCACGACGATTCGGCGCGGCATCAGCATGTATAGAAATCAATAAATCAGCTTTGTGATTTCGTGCAATTTCTGACCGTTGAAACACTGAAATAAATGAATCATTATTACGGGTCAAAATAGCGCTTATCTGCGGGTCTTTATCAATTAATGCTTTGAGTTTTTTGGCAATGGAAAGAGTTACCGTTTTTTCATAAAGCTGTTGTTGCCCTACTGCACCCGAATCTTTTCCTCCATGCCCTGCGTCAATTGCTACAACCACTTTGGCATAAACCGAACAGCACATCATTAATGTGATAAAAAACAATAATAGCTTTTTGATAACTTTATTCATAGTTTAATCTAACTTTCTAATCATCCACAATTTTATGAGCAATTATTGATTGACCTTTATCAGATAAAGCATCAATAATCACATTTCGAGCAAGATTTTCATAACTTAGTTGAATTTTAATATCAGCATCAGGTAAAATCTCTATCGCTTGACTTGGCCATTCAACTAAACATATACATCGTTTAGCAAAATAGTCTCTTATCCCCATAAATTCTAATTCTTCTGGATCTACCAAACGATATAAATCAAAATGATAGACTGAAAAATCATTAAAATCATAAGGCTCAACAAGCGTATAAGTAGGGCTTTTCACATTTCCTTTATGACCAAGAGTTTGTAAAAAGCCTCGGCTCAATGTCGTTTTACCTGCCCCTAAAGTACCTTCTAAATAAATAATAATTGGTCCATTATGGTGGTTTAAATAATCCAAACAGCCTAATGCAAGTTGTTTACCTAAATTAAGGGTATCTTGTTCTTCATTTAATCGTATTATTGGTGACATTTTACATTCTCTATTGGACTCTTAATTGTTATTATAGAAGAATAGTATCCATTTAGGAAATGTTTAACTTTTTAGCCAAACTATGACACTACATACCATCGCAAAAACAACAGTTAACACCAATTTGATTTTACCCAATGATGTTGTTTTATTCTGGCAAGATGGCGTCATTCTAGCATTAAAAAATAGTGTAATATTAAAGCAAATTCTTTCTATCACACCATATTGTTATGCATTAAGTAATGATATACTCGCTCGTGGATTAATATCACTCATTGATCAACAGGTAGTAATCATTGAGATGGCTGATGTGGTTCAATTAACCGTACAGCATTCTCCACAATTGGCATGGTAACGTATAATCCAATTCTTGTTGATTACATTTACACAAATTTTATTGTTGGCCAATTGCAATCTATCGGATATCTTTTATACTATTAACCTTGATGAAAGGTCAATTATCGTTGTTAATATTTGTTTTTAATAATTTCACGGCAAAGTTTACGAGCCCAGTCATCAATCATAAATACTTCATCAATAGATTGAGGTTCAGTAAATGTTAATTGATTAAGTACTTGCGCTACTGTTGCTGCAATATCTACAAATCCAATTTTTTCCGCTAGAAATGCTGCTACGGCAATTTCATTAGCAGCATTCAAAGTAGTGGTCGCTGCTTGACCTGATAGGGATGCTTCAATTGCTAATTTTAAGCACGGATAACGATTAAAATCAGGCTCTTTGAAAGTAAGTTGTGATAATTTCATAAAATCTAAAGATGGTACGCCAGAATAAATCCGCTCTGGATAAGACATCGCATAAGCAATAGGAGTACACATATCTGGATTACCTAACTGAGCAACCACACTACCATCATAATAACGCACCATTGAATGGATAATTGATTGTGGATGAATGATAATTTCCATTTCATGTTGACTAGCATTAAACAACCAACGAGCTTCAATGTATTCTAATCCTTTATTCATCATAGTTGCGGAATCGACCGAAATTTTTGGTCCCATAGACCAATTAGGATGAGCAGTAGCTTGCTGAGGGGTCACCTGTTTTAACGTAGCAATATCTCGGTCACGAAAAGGGCCACCTGAACCGGTCAATACAATTTTATTAATACCAAACTGAGCTAATGATGCAAACCCCAATTGATGTTGAATCGAAGCAGGTAGACATTGATAGATAGCGTTGTGTTCACTGTCTACCGGTAATAATTGAGCTTGATAGTGTTTTACTGCTCGCATAAATAAGTGCCCGCACGTCACCAATGCTTCTTTGTTGGCTAATAAAATACGTTTACCTTTTTCTATAGCGGCTAAAGTTGAACGTAGCCCAGCTGCACCAACAATAGCCGCCATCACATAATCAACTTCAGGTATTTGCACTAAATCACAAATGGCTCGTTCACCAGATAATATCTCAATATCAAGATTTAAGGCATTAACAGATTGTTGTAGTATTTTAGCTGCAGCGATATCAGCCATTGCTACATATTTGGGTTTAAACTCAACACATTGTTCCAACATTTTTGATACATTTTTACCGCCAACCAATACATAAGCCTTAAATAAAGTCGGATTATGACGAATCACCGATAGCGTACTACAACCGATAGAACCTGTTGATCCAAGAATGGCGATTTTTTTGGGTTTTGTTTCATTCATATTATTCAAAATAACAAACGTTAGTAGCTGCGGAATGGTTCTTCACGATATTTAAAAACGCCATCACAAGCAAAGAGATAATTTTACATTATTAAATAAACTTAATTTAATCAAAAAGCTAAATTATTTCGTTTTACTATAATCGGAAAAATCCATAACTCTTAAAAAAATAAAATTTTATTGACATGCTTTTATTACTTCAACAATGCGTTGAGCATAATCGGTCACTAAATCACTATCATGGCCTTCAACCATAACCCGAATTAAGGGTTCTGTCCCTGATTTACGTATCAATACTCGCCCTTTATCAGCTAATGCGGTTTCCACTTCTTGAATAATATTTTCAACTTGTGGATGATTCAATGGATTGTTAGCCGTTGTAATACGTACATTCATTAGAACTTGTGGCATTAACTTCATACCACAACTTAAATCTGCCAAGGACATTTTATTTCGAATCATAGCAGATAAAACTTGTAAGCCAGCAATTATACCATCACCAGTAGTCGTTTTATCCAATAATAAAACATGTCCAGAATTTTCTGCACCGAATCGCCAATTATTTTCGACTAATTTTTCTAATACATAGCGATCACCAACTTTAGCTCGCACAAAAGGAATTCCTAGCTCTTTAAGACCAATTTCCAGTCCCATATTACTCATTAGAGTACCAACAACACCACCTTTAAGTTGACCATTGCGGAGTGCTTCACGTGCAATTATATAAATAATCTGATCACCATCGATTTTATTACCTTGATGATCAACCATAATAATACGATCTCCATCACCATCAAGTGCAAATCCTACATCAGCTTTTTCTTCCAAAACCTTTTCTATTAAAGCATTAACATCCGTTGCACCACATTTTTCGTTAATATTCATACCATCAGGAGTACAGCCAATCTTAATCACTTCAGCACCAAGTTCTTTTAATACATTGGGAGCAATATGATAAGTCGCGCCATTAGCACAATCGACAACAATTCTTAGTCCGGCCAAACTAATTTCATGATCAAATGAGCTTTTACAAAATTCGATATACCGCCCAGCAGCATCGGTGATTCTACTCGCTCGTCCTAAATTTGCTGACTCAACACAAACCAGAGCTTTTTCGAGCTCTTCTTCGATTAATATTTCAATATCATCTGGTAATTTTTTACCTTCAGTGGAAAAGAATTTAATACCATTATCATAAAATGGATTATGAGATGCAGATATCACAACTCCTGCGTCAGCACGAAAAGTACGCGTTAAATAAGCAATAGCCGGAGTAGGCATCGGTCCAGTAAAAGCGGCAGCAACACCAGCAGAAGCAAAACCTGCTTCTAAAGCAGATTCCAACATATAACCAGATATTCGGGTATCTTTACCAATTAAGACTTTCCCTACACCATCTTTAGCTAAAACACGACCTACTGCCCAACCTAATTTTAGAGCAAAATCGGGAGTAATAGGATATTCTCCGACTTTACCACGAATACCATCCGTACCAAAATATTTTCTATCAGACATTCCTACCACTCCTTGTTAAATAATACTTTAGTCGACTCATTACAGTTAATAACAATAAATTAACAACGTCTTTTTAGCAATCTTGTTTTCATTAATTTAATCTAAAAATTAATGAATTAATCTTGCTCTGCTAGTGTTGCTTGAACAAGTCGTAACGCATCGAATGTCTCTTTTACATCATGGACACGAAGTATTTGTGCACCATTCATAGCAGCAATAACAGCACAAGTTACACTGCCAATCGTTCTTTCTAAAGGAGGAACATTAAGTACTTGTCCAATCATTGATTTACGAGACATACCGACTAAAATTGGCAAACCAAAATGATGAAAATCTGCCAACTTTGCTAATAAACGATAATTATGTTGCAAAGTTTTTCCAAAACCAAAACCTGGGTCGAGAATAATTTTTTGTCGCTCAATGCCAGCTTCAATACAACGTTGTATATGCTGAGTAAAAAATTGATTAACATCTTCATAAATATCATTTTCATAATAGGGTGCTTGTTGCATTGTTTGTGGATCACCTTGCATGTGCATCAAACATACAGGTAGTCCCGATTGTTGCGCTGCTTCCAATGCACCCGGCATTGTTAACGCCCTAATATCATTGATTAAGTGAGCACCGACCTTTGCAGATTCAGTCATAACCTGCGGTTTTGAGGTATCAACAGAAATCCAAACATCATAATATGTTGCAATTCTCTCAACAATGGGGATGACTCGATCTAGCTCTTGATCAACTGAAACTTCAGCTGCACCTGGTCGGGTAGATTCACCACCCACGTCAATAAAAGTAGCACCTGCTTGCACCATTTGATCTACCCGACGCATTGCTGCATCAATAGTATTATAATGACCTCCATCAGAAAAAGAGTCTGGTGTCATGTTCAATATTCCCATTACATGAGGAAACGTTAGATCCATCGTATGCTGATTAAATTTAATTTCCATAACATTATCACTTTAAATAAATTATAAAAAAACGCGCTTGAGCGCGTTTTCTATTATCAAATTAATTAGTCTTCGTCTTTTGACTCATCATCCTTTGATGTGGAATGAGTTGAATCAGCCAATTCACTATTTGTTTCATTCAGTGTTTTCCTGGCGGTTTGTTCATCTTTCTCTGTCCAATCATCTGGTGGTGTCACAGGTTTACGATGCATTAATTCGTCAATTTGTTTAATACCAATTGTTTCATATTTTAACAATGCATCTTTCATTGCATGAAGAATATCAATATTATCAGCTAAAATCTGTTTTGCTCGGTTATAGTTACGCTGAATAATCGCATCAACTTCCTCATCGATGATTTTAGCTGTACTATCAGAAATCTTTTTCAACGGTCCATAAGACGATTCTTCATACTCAAATAATACCGGTGGTAAACGTTCAGAGAAGCCCCATTCTGTCACCATAGCTCGTGCAATTCTTGAAGCATACTGAATATCACTTGATGCACCTGATGTAATTTTATCTTCGCCATAAATCAATCCTTCGGCGATTCTACCTGCATAAGCTGTTGAAATTTCTGATTCAAATTGCGTGCGACTTTTACTTATTTGATCGCCTTCAGGTAAAAAGAATGCAACTCCTAATGCTCGACCTCGTGGAATAATGGTCACTTTATGCAATGGATCATGCTCTGGTACTAAATAACCTACAATCGCATGCCCAGCTTCATGATACGCAGTATTAGTTAATTGTTCTGTCGTCATTGATAACGAACGACGTTCCGTTCCCATATTAATTTTATCTTTAGCGTCTTCGAAATCATCCATACTAACTAGACGTTTGTTACGACGAGCAGCAAATAATGCGGCTTCATTTACTAGGTTAGCAAGATCGGCACCTGAATAGTTGGGCGTTCCACGCGCTAAAATAGATAAATCAACATTATTATCAAGAGGGACTTTACGAACATGAACGGCTAAAATTTGCTCCCGGCCTTTCATATCTGGTAAACCAATTTGTACCTGACGATCAAAACGTCCTGGTCGCAATAGAGCACGATCAAGAATATCAACACGGTTAGTTGCAGCAATGACGATAATTCCGCTATTTGCTTCAAACCCATCCATTTCAACTAGCATTTGATTCAATGTTTGTTCACGTTCATCATGCCCACCCATTGAACCGCCACCGCGTTTTCGGCCTACCGCATCAATTTCATCTATAAAAATGATACACGGAGCATGTTTACGGGCTTGCTCAAAAAGATCTCGCACTCGTGAAGCGCCAACACCAACGAACATTTCCACAAAATCTGAACCAGATAAACTAAAAAACGGAACGTTAGCTTCACCTGCAATCGCTTTGGCTAATAATGTCTTCCCTGTCCCTGGTGGTCCAACCATTAAAATACCTTTAGGTATACGACCACCTAATTTCTGATATTTACTTGGATCACGTAAAAAATCAACGACTTCTGTTACTTCCTGCTTAGCTTCTTCACTGCCGGCAACATCAGTAAATTTCGTTTTGATTTGATCAGGGGTAAGCATTTTTGCTTTACTTTTTCCAACCGACAACGGCCCACCTCTGCCTCCACCTTGCATTTGCCGCATCATGAAGAGCCAGAAACCTATTAACAGGATAATTGGAAACCATGAAATTAATATGGTAATAAATATATTACTTTTTTCAGCTGGTGTACCAAATGTTGGTACGTGATTAACATTCAATACATCCATTAATTTAGGATCTTGATAAGGAATATAAGTCACGTAACTGTTATTATTTTTAGTGATGGCCTTTATTTCTTTACCATCAATATGAACTTCTTTAAGTTTACCGCTAATAATATCCGTATTAAATGTTGTATAATCCACTCTTTGAGTATTGCCTGACATTAAATTAAATTGATTAAAAACAGCAATTAATACAACAGCAATAACACCCCAAATTAGCAGATTTTTTACCATGTCGTTCAAAAGAAAAACCCCTCAAAAATAATGGATTATGCTAGTATTAAAATAAAGCACAATAGTACTACAAAAAAAAACAACTGGCTACTTTCTACCTGATGCAACAATGTAAACTTCTCGCGATCTAGCACGAGATGCCTCTGGTTTACGAATTTTAACCACTCTAAACATTTCTCGAATTGATTTCAAATATTGTTCGAAACCCTCTCCTTGAAAAACTTTAACAATAAAACTACCATTCGGTGCCAAGACATCACGACACATATCTAATGCTAATTCAACTAAATACATAGCTCGAGGGATATCCACTGCTGGCTGTCCACTCATATTCGGCGCCATATCAGACATTACCACATTAACCTTTTCTTCACCGACTCTTTCCAATAAAGTTGTTAATACAGCTTCATCTCGGAAATCACCTTGTAAAAAGTCAACACCTACGATAGGATCCATAGGTAATAAATCACAAGCAATAATTCTGCCTTTATTGCCAATCACTTTAGCAACATATTGAGACCATCCACCAGGGGCTGCGCCTAAATCTACTACGGTCATACCAGTTTTAAATAATTTATCAGTATTTTGAATCTCTTCTAATTTAAACCAGGCTCGAGAACGTAATCCTTTTTTCTGTGCCTGTTGGACAAATCGATCTTTAAAATGCTCATTTAACCAACGTGTTGAGCTGGCTGATCGTTTTTTATTACTCACGCTAAATCCTTAATTTATATTCACATTGGTGAATAACCATTGAATTTCTGTATTATATAAGGGTAGAATATCAAAAATACAACCCTTAATGATAGTAAATTAAATGAATTTATCGAATAAACAGAAGCAATATTTAAAAGGTGAAGCCCATCATCTCAAGCCTCTCGTGATGATTGGAGCAAACGGATTAACCGAAGGCGTAATGGCTGAAATTGAAAATGCCCTTACTTACCACGAATTAATTAAAATAAAAGTTTCAGCAGAAGATCGTGAAACAAAAAAATTAATTTGTGAAGCTATTATTCGTGAAAGTGGTGCAACACAAATCCAACTCATCGGTTCAATTCTCACACTATTTAAACCAAGTAAAGAACAAAAAATCAATTTACCAAAAGCCTAATTTAATGTTTTAAAAAAATGCCGCTTGATGCGGCATTTTTTGTTAAATATAATCAACCTTTAAGATATCAAATTCCACATCACCGCCAGGCGTTTTAATCGAAACGGTATCATCCACTTCTTTACCAATCAACCCTCGTGCAATGGGTGAATTTACAGAAATTAAATTTTGTTTAAAGTCAGCTTCATCATCACCAACGATACGATAAGTTATCTCTTCATCATTATCAATATTTAACACCGTTACTGTTGCACCAAAAATCACTCGACCAGTATTTTTCATTTTAGTTATATCAATAATTTGTGCTTGTGACAATTTCCCTTCTATTTCTTGAATTCGACCTTCACAAAATCCTTGCTGTTCACGTGCGGCATGATATTCTGCATTTTCTTTCAAATCGCCATGAGCCCTTGCTTCAGCAATAGCGGCAGTAATTTGTGGTCGTTTAATATTCTTTAATTCTTCAAGTTCTGCTCGTAACAGTTCGGCGCCTTTAACTGTCATTGGAATCTGTTGCATAATAATCTCACCTTTAATATTTATTCCTTATAAAATCAATTTAAATTCAATCGCTGAATTTCAATAAGCAATAAAAAAACGCTCCCTTGTAAAAGAGAGTGTTGTATGTAATCTTTTAATCAATATATTAGCGCGTATTTTTGATAAGGCAAGTAATAATATATTACATAAAGTAACAATAACTTAATTAAATTAAATTAAATATGAACTATCAATTTTATCTCAAAAAAAATCGCGTATAATAATTATTATCTAAAAAACAATTATTATAATTTATATCATATCTATATGTTTAATCGTATAAAATTTTTTAGTTTTATCGCCCTATTATGGTTTGGTATTATTTTACCGTATTTTTTCTTACAAACGACTTGGGGGGCAAAATATGCAGGGCAAATATTATCTCATTTAATCCCCGATTATGAATTTTCGATTGGAAAAGTTTCTCATTCCATTACTCATCCTTATGAAATTACCTTTGAAAATATTCGCATTCAAAGTAAAACTCAAGCAAATAATTTCGATGCTGAAAAATTAATTGTTGGTTTAAACACAAACGACTTATTCCAATATCATACATTTAATTATCTATTTATTGAAAATGGTGATATTCACATTTCGTCTAATATACAAGATGATTTCGACGCTCAGATATTATCACTCAAAAATGTTTCAATTAATTATGAAAATGCAACTGAAAATACAAACATTAACTTAACTAATATCTATGGTGGGGTTGAACCTTGGAATTCACAGCTTTTAAATAAAGACATTAATAGCCGGTTCAATTTTACCGTTGAAAAAGCTAGTTATAATAATTGGCATTTAGATTCATTGATTATCCAGGGTAACCAAACTGATCGTCAGCTCAATTTCATTAATTTTGGTGGTAATATTGCGCAAAGTGCCATTATAGGGAAAGCAAGTATACTTGCCGATCATTCTTTATTAATTGATCAGTTAAAAATTAATAAATTTAATTATCAGGATAATTTTGATAATCAATTAGCTAAATACTTGACGAATATACCTAAAATAACCATAAAAAAATTGTCTATTTTAAATAGCAGCTTAAAATTACCTGATGTTACTATTGAAAAAGGTAATTTGGAGATTACTCACCTTAATTACAATCAAGGTTGGCAGATAGATAAATCTGATTTAACCTTTAATGCCGAAAGTTTAATATTATATGATCAACAGTTTGATAACCCACTTTTACAATGGCATTCTAATGATAATCAGCTCACTATAGAAAAAGCCATTGCTATCTGGAATAAAGGGAATTTTGCTTTTTCTGGTAATATACAAAATAAAATATTGAACGTTAATTCCCTGATTGCTTCTGGAATCCATTATGAACTACCGAATAACTGGTATAATTCATTAACAAAAGTTAATGGATTTAATGAACTTTTTACCCATATTAAGATTAAGCAATTTACTTTAATGCCAAGTTTAATTATTTCAACTGACCCGTTTTTACCTTTTCAATTTAATGCATTTGAAACCTTTGGAAAAAATGTTGAGATTCTGTCTAACGCTAATACGCTTAAATTAACTGGAACGGTGTCAATTAAAGCGGAAAATGGTATTTTAAATCGAGTAAAATTAGAAAAGCCCGACTTGATATTAAACTTCAAACCCATTTGTACTGATTTAACATTTAGTAGTTTAGTCGAAAGTGGATTTTTAGAAGGAAAAGGATGTTTAACAACAAAAGAAGTACAATCATTCACGATTAATGCACATGGGATAAATAGTAAAATTCTCTCCGCCTGGCATATGGTTAGAAACCCTTTGGAATCGGAAAAATTTACGACTGAGTTAAATGGTACATTGTATCCTTTAAATTTAGATGGCGTATTAATAATTGATAATGATCGTTACATAATTAGCAAAAATATAATGCTCGACCATTGATTTACTAAATTTAAGCACTATTGTTAATGAAAGATAAACTTTCAAGGGAAAAAATATGAATGGCGACCATTATCAAACTCGGCTCGATAAGTGGCTTTGGGCGGCACGTTTTTATAAAACCCGTTCGATTGCTAAAGAAATGGTCGATGGGGGTAAAGTTCATTATAATGGACAAAGAACAAAGCCAGGAAAAATCGTTGAAGTCGGAGCTGAATTAAAACTGAGACAAGGTCATGATGAAAAAACAGTCATCATTTTAGCCATAAGTGAACAGCGTCGTTCAGCGAGTGAAAGTCAACGACTTTATCAAGAAACCCAACAAAGTATTATTAAACGTGAAAATATAGCCCAAGCACGTAAACTTGGTTCTTTAACCATGCCCCACCCGGATAGACGGCCGGATAAAAAAGAACGTCGAAATTTAATTAAATTTAAATATGGTGAATAATCTATTCACTTGGAGTTACTATGACACAATCGCATAATCCAACAATTTTACATGATAAGTTATCTCGTTTTTTATTCGATAATCACGCAGTACGTGGTGAGTTGGTTAATTTAAATGAAACCTATCAACATATTTTAAATACTCAGGATTATCCTTTAGCAGTACAAAACATACTGGGTGAGTTACTTGTTGCCACTAGTTTACTTACCGCGACATTAAAATTTAAAGGTGATATTACGGTTCAATTACAAGGTGATGGTCCATTAAGTCTAGCCGTTATTAACGGTAACAGCGAGCAACAAATGCGTGGTATTGCCAGAGTGAATGGTAGCATTATAGAGAGTACCTCTTTAAAAGAAATGGTAGGCAATGGTTATATTGTGATCACAATTATGCCGGAACACGGAGAACGTTATCAAGGTATCGTTGCACTAGAAGCAGATACCATTACAGGCTGTATTGAAAATTATTTTAAGCAATCTGAACAATTACCAACTCGTTTATTAATTAAAACTGGTATATATCAAAATCAAGTTGTTGCAGCTGGATTACTTTTGCAAGTTTTACCTACCAGTGACGAAACACATGATGCATTTGATCATTTATCAACTTTAGCAGAAACCTTAAAACCTGAAGAACTTTTTGGTCTACCTGCCGAAGAAATCCTATTTCGACTCTATCATCAAGAAGAGGTCCGGCTTTTTGATGCACAAAATGTCGTTTTTAAATGCCGTTGTTCCAAAAAGCGTTGTGAAGACACCTTGGTTACTTTGCCAAAAGAAGAAGTTGATACAATTTTGGCAGAAGATGGTAAAATTGATATGCATTGTGATTATTGTGGTACACATTATATTTTTGATAAAATTGATGTTGAAAACCTTCGTCATCAACAACGAACCATTAAACATTAACAGATCTGATTTTAGCAATTCATAATGTGATTTAACTTAAATGAGTATTTTTCCATATAGTTACATAACTTTCGAAAGATACTCATATTCAGTTTTGCCAGTCACTTTCAATAACAGTTAATTATCAGTTATATTTTTTTCAAATAGGTTTGAAATTATATCAATAAGATAAAAACGTCAGTTTAAAAAATACCATAGCGAATAATCTTTCATTTCTTGTAAAACTTTCATCATAGCTTGATTTGTTAGCGCATACCCAAAATATAGCAAAATCAAGTGAGGTAAACTAAACGATGGTTTTAAGTATCTTGCGATAAATAATATTTAAAATGGAATCGATTAACAACGATTCCTTTGCATTTGTTATAAGAATCAATTTTCATTTGACTAAATCAATCGTTAAAACGTCAATAAGATGATTGAACCCAATGTTCTTATTTAAAAATAGTGACTTGACCTTATCATCAGTCCTTACTTAATGTTGCAACCATGACCGCTTTGATGGTATGTAAACGGTTTTCCGCTTCATCAAACACAATACTATAATGTGACTCAAATACATCATCCGTAACTTCAAGTCCATTAGTTAACCCATATTGAGCTGCCATTTGCTGACCAACCGTTGTCTTCATATCATGAAACGCAGGTAAACAATGCATAAATTTAACATTTGGGTTTTGAGTTAACTGTATGACATTCTGATTGATTTGATAAGGTGCCAACAATTTTACACGTTCATCCCAGACTGTTTTTGGCTCTCCCATTGATACCCATACGTCAGTATAAAGAAAATCAACCCCTTTAACGCCTTCAGCAACGTCTTCGGTTAAAATAATTTTAGCCCCCGTTTTGGCTGCAATCGTTTGACATTGTTCAACTAAACTTTGATCGGGTTGACAAGCTTTCGGTGCAACTAAGCGAATTTCCATTCCCATTAATACCGCGCCTTCCATTAACGAATTACCCATATTATTACGAGCATCGCCCAAGTAAGCAAATTTAACACTCTCTAATTTTCGGTTACCAATATGCTCTTGCATGGTCATAAAATCAGCAATAATTTGCGTTGGATGAGCTTCGTTAGTTAACCCATTCCACACCGGAACACCAGCATATTTGGCTAATGTTTCGACAATTTCTTGCCCGTGACCACGATATTCAATACCATCATACATTCTTCCTAGTACTCTTGCAGTATCGGCAATAGATTCCTTATGACCTATTTGACTACCATTTGGTCCCAAATAAGTAACACGAGCACCTTGGTCAAACGCCCCTACTTCAAAAGCACAACGAGTTCGAGTAGAATCTTTTTCAAATATCAGCGCAATATTTTTACCTGCTAAATATTGTTGTTCTGTTCCTTCCCGTTTAGCGCGTTTTAAATCGATAGCTAAAGCAATAAGTGTGTAAATTTCAGTTGGTGTAAAATCTAATAATCGTAAAAAATGACGTTGATAAAACCCATGCATATGTTGCTCCTATATTTGACTTATCATTTATATTAATCGATATCGGACAAAAATTAGCAAAATTCTATTTGAATAATTATTCAATATCAAGTTAAAGTACTATTTTTTACTATATATTAGAGTATCATTCATCCCGATCTCAAATTTTAGACTATTTTTGTCAATAATTAATTATATTATAACGATCAAATATTTTATGATAAATATATTGCTATTCTCATTTTGCAAGCTAAAATAGAATGAATATAAATTCATAAATAATGACTTATTATTCAATAAGAGAGTTGCAAATCATGCATGATCATGCCTTACTGATATTACAAGATGGTACTCAATTTCATGGAAAATCAATTGGTGCAGAAGGATATACCGTTGGTGAAGTGGTTTTTAATACCTCTATGACGGGTTATCAAGAAATTTTGACCGATCCTTCTTACTGCGAACAAATCATCACATTAACTTATCCACACATTGGGAATGTTGGCACAAATCCTGCTGATGAAGAGTCGGATCAAATTCATGCCAAAGGCCTTATTATTCGCGATTTACCTTTATTAGCCAGTAATTTTAGAAGTACTAATAACTTAAAAGCTTATCTTAAGCAACATAATGTTATCGGTATTGCTGATATTGATACCCGCAAACTAACCCGTATTCTTCGTGAAAAAGGTAGTTTACATGGCTGTATCATGACAGCTGCTAATCAAGAAGACCTAATGAAACAAGCGGATAACATATTGTTTAACGCACAAAACTTTCCTGGCTTAAATGGCGTTGATCTCGCCAAACGCGTTAGTACTAAACATATTTATCACTGGCAAAAAGGTTCATGGTCATTAAATCATCCACATCCTTCAGCCAAAAATAAAGCTGAATTTACTTATCATGTTGTCGCCTATGATTTTGGTGTAAAACGCCAAATTTTAACCATGCTTGTCGATCGCGGATGTTATTTAACGGTGGTTCCAGCACAAACTCCTGCTGATGAAGTGTTAGCGCTTAATCCTGATGGAATATTCTTATCTAACGGTCCTGGCGATCCAGCCGCCTGTCATTATGCTATTGCGGCAATAAAACAGTTGCTAACCACTGATATTCCCATTTTTGGTATTTGTTTAGGGCATCAGTTATTAGCATTAGCTTGCAATGCGAAGACACTTAAAATGAAATTTGGTCATCATGGTGGTAACCATCCAGTCAAAGACATTGAAAAAAATGTGGTAATGATTACCGCTCAAAATCATGGTTTTGCTGTCGATGAAACTACTTTACCGAATGATTTAAGGGTAACTCATAAATCTTTATTTGATAAATCACTACAAGGTATTCATCATAATGTTAAACCGGCTTTCAGTTTTCAAGGTCATCCAGAAGCGAGTCCAGGTCCCCATGATGCAGCTCCATTATTTGATCACTTTATTGAACTTATTTCTAATTATAAACAAAGGCAATAAGCAAAATGGCAAAACGTACTGATATTAAAAGTATTTTGATTATTGGCGCTGGACCAATCATTATTGGTCAAGCATGTGAATTTGATTATTCTGGTACTCAAGCATGTAAAGCGTTACGAGAAGAAGGTTATCGGATAATTTTAGTTAACTCAAATCCTGCAACAATTATGACCGATCCCGATTTAGCAGATGTTACCTATATCGAACCTATTCACTGGCAAACCGTCAGTAAAATCATTGAAAAAGAACGACCTGAAGCAATCTTACCAACTATGGGTGGACAAACGGCATTGAATTGTGCGTTAGATTTAGAAAAACATGGCATTCTTCAACAATTCAATGTTGAAATGATTGGCGCAACCGCAGATGCTATTGACAAAGCTGAAGATCGTAAACGTTTTGATCAAGCCATGAAAAAAATTGGTCTTGAAACAGCACGCAGTGGCATCGCTCATAATTTAAAAGAAGCGCATCTAGTACTCGATAAAGTTGGTTTCCCTTGCATTATCCGTCCATCATTTACGATGGGAGGAACCGGGGGGGGAATTGCCTATAATCGTAGTGAATTTGATGAAATATGTTTACGTGGATTTGATCTATCACCAACCAATGAATTACTCATTGATGAGTCTCTCATTGGTTGGAAAGAGTATGAAATGGAAGTGATAAGAGACAAAAATGATAATTGTATTATTGTCTGTTCGATTGAAAATTTTGATCCAATGGGAATACATACTGGTGATTCAATTACGGTTGCTCCTGCACAAACACTAACAGATAAAGAGTATCAAATAATGCGTAATGCATCATTAGCTGTGCTACGTGAAATTGGTGTTGAAACAGGAGGCGCTAATGTTCAATTCTCAGTTGATCCTAAAAGTGGTCGTTTAATTGTAATTGAAATGAACCCTCGTGTATCGCGATCTTCTGCTCTGGCATCGAAAGCAACTGGATTTCCAATTGCCAAAATCGCAGCTAAATTAGCTATCGGGTATACACTTGATGAATTAGCAAACGATATTACAGGTGGTAAAACGCCAGCATCATTCGAACCTTCTATTGATTATGTAGTAACTAAAATACCTCGTTTCAATTTTGAAAAATTTGCCGGTTGTAATGATCGGTTGACCACTCAAATGAAATCGGTAGGCGAAGTGATGGCCATTGGACGAACATTTCAAGAATCATTGCAAAAAGCATTACGTGGTTTAGAAGTTGGTGTATCTGGACTGGAATCGAAATTCAAAAGTGAAGTTAACAATGAACTACAAACCATTATTCGACACGAGCTACAAGAAGCTGGCAGTGATAGAATTTGGTATATTGCTGATGCTTTTCGTTCAGGTTTCACTTTAACAGAAGTGTTTGAACTCACACATATTGATCCATGGTTTTTAGTACAAATTGAAGAACTAATTAAAATTGAACAAATTATTAGCCAATTAGATATCAATCAACTGGATGCAAAACAACTACGATATTTAAAACGTAAAGGATTTTCCGATATCAGACTTGCACAGTTACTTAATGTAACAGAAGCAGATATTCGCCAAAAACGTTGGCAATTTAATCTCCATCCAGTTTATAAACGTGTTGATACCTGTGCAGCTGAATTCGCTACGCAAACAGCCTATCTTTATTCGACTTATGAAGATGAATGTGAAGCTCAACCACAGTTTGAACGTAAAAAAATCATGATCTTAGGAGGTGGACCGAATCGAATTGGTCAAGGAATTGAATTTGATTATTGTTGCGTTCATGCCGCACAAGCACTTCATCAAGATGGATATGAAACCATTATGGTTAATTGTAATCCAGAAACTGTCTCAACCGATTATGATACGTCAGATCGCCTGTATTTTGAACCGGTTACCCTTGAAGATGTACTAGAAATTGTCCACCTTGAACAACCGAATGGCGTTATCGTTCAGTATGGTGGGCAAACACCTCTGAAATTAGCTAAAGCATTAGCTGAAGAAGGTGTTGCTATTATTGGTACGTCACCAGATGCTATTGATCGAGCGGAAGATCGACAACGCTTTCAACAAGTGGTGACTAAACTTAATCTTAAACAGCCGGTTAATGCTACGGTGACTAACCTAGAACAAGCCTTACATGAAGCTGAGCGTATTAGTTACCCATTAGTTGTTAGACCATCTTATGTTTTGGGTGGTCGTGCTATGGAAATTGTTTATAACCCCAACGATTTACAACGCTATTTTGATACTGCTGTTAGTGAATCAAATAATGCCCCAGTATTACTAGATCATTTTCTAGATGATGCTATTGAAGTTGATATAGATGTAATTGCAGATGGTGATAGTGTTGTCATCGGAGGGATTATGGAACATATTGAGCAAGCTGGCGTTCATTCTGGTGATTCTGCATGTTCATTACCAACGTACACTCTTTCCGATGAAGTATTAGCAGGATTACGTGAACAAGCTAAACAGCTTGCTTTAGAATTAGATGTTAAAGGATTAATGAATGCCCAATTTGCTATTAAAGATCAACAAGTCTATTTGATCGAAGTCAATCCACGTGCTGCACGAACAGTTCCATTCGTTTCAAAAGCGACAGGTGTTGCATTAGCCAAAGTTGCCGCTCGAGTGATGGTTGGGCAATCCTTAAAACAACAAAATATTACTCATGAAATCATACCAAATTATTATTCAGTCAAAGAAGTTGTGCTACCATTTAATAAATTTAGTGGTGTTGATCCTATTTTAGGACCAGAGATGCGTTCAACAGGCGAAGTTATGGGAATCGGAAAAACATTTGCGGAAGCCTTTGCTAAAGCGCAACTTGCTAGCTTATCCACGATGAAAAAACAAGGCAAAGCATTATTATCTGTTCGAGATCAGGATAAAAAACGGGTGTATGAAATTGCAAAGCGTTTAATTAAACATGGATTTACTCTTGATGCAACCGATGGTACAGCTAAATATCTACAACAAGCAGGTATTCTATGCCAAAAGGTCAATAAAGAGACGCAAGGTAGACCAAACGTTCATGATCATATTAAAAATGGCGAATATAGTTACATACTTAATACCACGTCTGGACGGGCTGCAATTGAAGCATCTAAAATATTACGTCGTAGTGCCATTATGTATAAAACCCATTACGATACCACAATTAATGCCGCATATGCCACAACGGCGGCTCTCGATTATGATGCAACAGCTCAAGTTACTTCATTACAGCAATTATACCAATAAAAATAATCGCAAATTACCATTACCGAATCATTCTTAAACTTGATTCGGTAATATCCACTTCATTATCGGAAAAATTCATCAATCTGTTTATTGAGATCAAATACAACTAGTAATGCAGCACTACCGCCAAAAGCTTTTGGAGCCTGATGAAAACAGATAATATCAGGATGCTGTGCTAACCACATTGGTGTTTGCTTTTTTAAAATATTCTTGCCATGTCCATACATAATACAGGCACATACAGCCCGTTCACGTAGACAAGCTGTAATTAAAGCTGATATCTCTTTTTTGGCTTCAAGTTGTGTTAAACCATGTAAATCCAGAAAAAATTCGGGTTCATAATAACCATGTTTTAACTTTTTAAGTTCATTAGGGTCAGCTGATTCTCGTAAGTAACGTATAGGATCATCCTGCAATAAGGGTTGGAAATCATCGGAAAAGTAGAATTCATTATTTAAAGCTTCTTGCTGATGTTTTTTAACCCGGATTTCACGTTTTATCTGCTTGTTGGGTTTATGCACAACCGTATCTTGTTCTATTTTTTTAGTCTTACCGATAACACTTTTGAATAACGCGACATCCTCATCACTAAGATTAAATTTATTTGACATAATATTACTCTGGATAGACCTTATCTTTAAATTCACATAAATCTTCAATCACACATGAACCACAACGCGGTTTCCGTGCAATACAGGTATAACGACCATGGAGAATAAACCAATGATGACAATTTATTTTATAATCAGCAGGCACTACTTGCAGCAGTTTATCTTCCACAGCTTCTACCGTTTTTCCACAAGCAAACCCAGTACGATTACATAATCGAAAAATATGCGTATCAACCGCTATTGTTGGCCAACCAAATGCAGTATTTAATACAACATTTGCGGTTTTCCTTCCAACCCCCGGTAAGGCCACTAAATGAGCAAAATCTTCTGGCACTTCACTATGATGCTGAGTAATCAATATTTGACAGGTTTTAATAATATTTTGCGCTTTGCTATTAAAAAGACCAATAGTACGAATGTATTCCTTTAAACTCTCAACCCCTAATGCTAACATCGCCTCTGGCGTATTCGCGACGGCAAAAAGCGATTTAGTCGCTTTATTGACACTGACATCCGTTGCTTGAGCGGATAACAATACCGCAATTAATAATTCAAACGGAGTATGATATATCAATTCAGTGGTGGGATCTTTTATGTGCGCTTTTAAGCGTTCAAGAATTTCTATACGTGTTTTTTGTTTCACAATATTATATTAAAATCACTATTATTCATTAATTATTATATCAACTATTTAAATCTTTGGTAAGTTAGTTAATGCTAACTTAACCAAAGTTAGTTATGATGATATTAAATACAATTATTACTAAATAAACTAGCATTTTTATCAAAAAGACAGATATTTTTGATTAGTCAATCAAACAAACCTTAGCATTCTAAATACATTTAACATTATTAATTGGCAAGTCATAATGCTAATTTTTAATTAGAAAGCACAAAAATATGAAAAATTTTAACTGATTAAAAATATATATGATTATTGAGAAAATATGATTTAAGTGAATTTTTATTTTTCTTAATAATCATAAATACCTATTTTTTACTTCCCTATTTTGCCAATTAAATTCTTATAACATCGGCATAATACCAATAATCATTTTTTTCATATTGGTTTAGTACCAAAATGAGTGTTAGTTTATATAACTCGCAAGGGATAGTTGATGATGTTGATTGGCAACAATATATTCCATTAGTTCGCCATGAAGCATTAAAATTAGCAATTAGATTACCTTCAACGGTTGAATTGGATGATTTACTGCAAGTTGGTTATATCGGATTATTAAATGCTCTTGAACGTTACGATCCGGCACATGGCACTACTTTTAGTACTTTTGCAACGCAACGAATCAAGGGGGCAATGTTAGATGAATTACGCAGCCGTGACTGGTTACCGCGTGGAACTAGACAAGATATAAAAAAAGTTACCAAAGCAATTAGTGAATTAGAACATCAATTAGCTAGAGCGCCAGAAGAACAAGAAATTGCTGATTATCTCGCAATATCAATTGAGCATTATCGTAAAATATTATTGGATTCAAATAATTGTCAAATTTATTCTTATGACGAAATGAGAAGAAAATTAGGTGATGGTATCGATTCAATTATTGATCAACAAGAAGATAATAATCCATTCTTGGACATTATAAACGAAGAAATACGACACATTGTTATGGAACAGATTAATCGGTTACCGGAAAAAGAAAAGATGGTATTGATGCTCTATTATCAAGAAGATCTTAACTTAAAAGAAATAGGTAAAATCATCAATATCAGTGAATCGCGGGTTAGTCAACTACATAGCCAAGCGATAAAAAGAATAAAAAGTAAAATTTCTTGATAAAAATATAAAAATTAAATTAAATTTTATTAAATAAATGTAAATTATTGGTAAATATGAGTTTTTGCGAATTTTCCATTGTTTTTTCGTTGATATTTCGCGGAAAAAATATATTTTGCGTTTTAAAATAAGAAAATTAAGTGTTATCCTGTTGGTAATTTTAATAAATTTGGATTGGTGATTAAATTGGATGATGTAATCGACAATGACACGCTAAAATGCATACATCATTTAAATCTTTCTACGCTCTTGCTTAGTCAGAGAATGCTTGAAAAAGATAAATATGCGGCGATGTATCGTTTAGGAATCGATGAAGAAACAGCTGATGTTATAAGTAATTTAAATGCTCCTCAGATGTTAGTTTTATCGGAAACTAATCAATTGATTTTTCAACTAAGATTCCAAAACTCCGATATGGTTAAAAAGTTAACTGAAGACTCACGCGTTGGTGATATTAAACAGATGCATACTGGGATCCTATTATCAAGCTTACTTTTAGATTCCTTAAGTAAATAGGAAAGACGATGAAAGAGAAAAGTATTATAAAAAAATACAATGATATTCAATTGGCTATGCGGTTGATTTCACTCGGAGCCAGAATTCAAATGTTAGAGAGTGAAACCGATTTAAGTCGAGGGAAATTGATAAAACTTTATAAAGAAATTCAAGGATGCCCGCCGCCTAAAGGATTATTACCGTTTTCCACTACTTGGTTTATGACTTGGGAACCGAATATTCATTCTAGTGTATTTTATAACGCGTACCGTTTTTTGGTTAAAAATAGTGGGCTATCGGGTGTTAAAGCGATTATAAAAGCTTATCAGCTTTACTTAGAACAGTGTCCACCACCAGAAAAAGGGGAACCCGTTTTAGGTTTAACCCGAGCATGGATATTAGTCAAATTTGTAGAAAGTAAAGTAATGCAACAATCATGTTGTAAAGGATGTACGGGACGTTTCATTACTCACGCTTATCAACCTCGTAACACTTTTATTTGCAGTTTATGCCAACCACCGTCACGGGTGGAAAAAAACCATAAAACTCACAAAGAAAATCAGGCCAAATTTTTACAAGTACTCTCTTCATCCATCTCACATACTTTTAGTCCTGCAAGCATTGAACGGATCTCTATTTAAACTAAAAAGTAATGAATTTTTTGATGAATAACATTGACTGTTTAAAATTAAAATAAGGAAAATTAATGCCAATTATTATCGGTTATATTATTGTAATTGCTTCTACCTTACTGGGTTATGTGCTAAGTGGTGGCTATTTAGCAGTACTATTTCAACCGTTAGAATTTCTGATTATTGGTGGCGCTGCATTAGGTGCATTTATTGTCAGTAATAATGCCAAAGTACTCAAAGCGACGCTTAAAGCAATCGGACAATTATTTAAGCCTGCAAAACACAATAAAGCACTTTATTTTACATTAATGAGTTTATTGTATAGCGTTTTGAATAAAATTCGTCAAAGTGGCATGTTATCCATTGAATCTGATATTGATAACCCTCAAGAAAGTGAACTTTTCAAACAATATCCACAAATTTTGGCCGATGCTCCTGTTTGTGATTTTATTACCGATTATCTACGTTTGATGATTAGTGGCAATATGAATGTTTTCGAAATGGAAGCATTGATGGATGAAGAAATCACCACTTATAATCATGAATTAGAAAAACCCGCAGATGCAATTGCCAGTATTGGAGATGGTTTACCTGCGTTTGGTATCGTAGCTGCTGTTATGGGGGTCATTAATACCTTAGCACAGGCAGATCGTCCAGCAAGTGAGCTAGGTGAACTCATAGCTCATGCGATGGTAGGCACATTTCTCGGTATATTACTGGCTTATGGATTTATTTCACCTTTAGCGGCATTGTTAAGGCAAAAAAATGCCAATGCAACCAAAATTCTCGAATGTATTAAAGTGATATTATTAACGAATATGCATGGCTACGCCCCACAAATTTGTATTGAATTTGGTCGGAAAATATTATTTTCGACTGAACGTCCTACATTCTTTGAGTTGGAAGAACATATTCAACAATCAAAAGATAAAGCAGCGAATAGTAATATTGAAACAAATAACGCAACAAATTAGACGCTAGCCATGAAAAAACCACAATCTACCACAATTATTATTCGTAAGAAAAACATTCAACATGCTGGTGGGCATCATGGCGGTTCATGGAAAATCGCTTATGCTGACTTTATGACAGCAATGATGGCGTTATTTTTAGTGATGTGGCTAATTAGTAAAGCAACTCCACAGGAACTTCAAGGTATTGCGGAATATTTTCGTACGCCATTAGTAATGGGTTTTACCGGTGGTAACAAAATCAGTGATAGTGAAAGCCCTATCCCTGGAGGCGGTGATGATCTAAGTAAAATGGATGGTGAAGAAAAAAACGATAATATTGCGCAACAATCAATTGAATTAGAACAAAAACATCTCGAAACTCTACAATTAATCGCCGCAGCACAAAAAATTTTCGAAGTTTTTCATCTTGATCCTCGACTTGAAAAATTAGCGCCTAATTTAATTGTCGAGTTAACTGAATTGGGGTTACGTATTCAAATATTATCCTCAAATAATGAACCCATGTTTGATATTGGTAGCGCAAAAATTGATCCAAATATGCAAAAAATTTTGCAAGCACTAGCCCCTATCCTCAATACTCTTCCCAATAAAATCACTATTTCTGGTCATACAGATGAACGTAAGTATCGTAATGGTGATCGGGGATATAGCAATTGGGAACTATCAGGCGATAGAGCAAATGCTTCAAGAAGAGAACTTATTAATAGCGGGTTAGATTCAAAGAAAATTATTCGCATTATTGCATTAGCCGATACTGTTAGTTTAAATCACAAAAACTTTAATCAGGATTCTAATCGTCGTATCAGCATTTTAATTCTCAATAAAACAGCACAACAATATATTGAAGATGAAAATACGATGACCGGTATCGATTTATTAAATAAATTTAAATCTCAAGAAGAATTTGAACAATCAACACCATCTCAATTTGAACCAGTGGCAACTGAACAAGATAATGTGAATTGACAAGTTTATACAACATATTGACCATTATTTATTCTTTTAAAATAGAAACTAAAATTTTTACTAAAGTTTTTACTGAATTCGTCGATACCTTATATAACTTATTATTTTTTAATAACATGGTTAATCACAATTTTCCTTAGGAGTTTTCATGGCTAATTCATTAATAAACACCGGTATAAGTGGGCTCAATGCTGCGCAAAACATGCTTAATGTAATTAGTAATAATATTAGTAATGCCCACACTATTGGTTATAATCGCCAGCAAATCATTTTAAGTCAGGCAAATGGCACGCACTCAGGAAAAGGGTTTACCGGTAATGGTGTAAAAGTGAATGCTATAAATCGTAGTTATAACCAATTTATGGTAGATCAATTACGCCAAGCACAATCACAACATAGTTCAATTAATGCTTATTATGGCGAATTATCTAAGGTTGATAATCTCTTTTCAGATAAAGAAAATAGTTTATCTGCACAAATCAGTAATTTATTTGCCAATTTGAATAAATTGACAAATAATGCAGGCGATCCAGCCACACGCCAAACGGTAATGAGTAGTTTGGAATCATTGGTTAGTCAATTTAATAAGACTGAAATTAACCTAAAAAATCAAATTAACAATGTCAATACAGAATTGAGCAAAAACGTCGATAAAATAAATAGTTATACCAAGCAAATCGCTGAATTAAATCAAAAAATTGCTAGATTACAATCTGTTAGTGGCGGCCAGCAACCTAACGATTTACTTGATCAACGTGATCAATTAGTCAATGAATTAAATGAAATTGTCGCTGTGAACGTTACCCAACAAAATGGTCAATATAATCTTTCTTTAAATAATGGCTTAAATTTATTACAAGGTTCAGCGGTTAATTTATTAAGCGTTCAACCATCATCAGCAGACCCATCACTTAACACCATTATTTATACTCATAGCTCGGGTGCTACCCAAGAATTAACACGTGAAAACATCAATTCCGGCACAATACACGGTCTATTAACCTTTCGTGATGGTCCTTTGACTGAAGCGCGTAATCAGATTGGTTTAATTGCTTTGAATCTTGCAGAACGCTTTAATGAAATACAATGTGATGGTGTCGATATTCATGGCAATAAAGGTGAAAAATTATTTGATTATTCTCGACCAATTGCCATTGCTAATCGTAAAAACCATGGTAATGCAACTATTACTATCGACTATGAAAAAGTTACAGATATTAAAGCCTCGGATTATGAAATTACTTTTAATGGCACTGATTGGATCGTCACTCGTTTATCGGATCATCAACAAATTAATGTAAAACAGGAGGGTGATAAATTATTATTCGATGGTTTAGCAATTACAATAGATGGCACTTTAGCTAGTGGTGATTCATTTGTGGTTAAACCTGTAGCGGATATTGCCAGTTCATTACATTTATTAACTAAAGATCCGAATAAATTAGCTAGTGGAATTTTAGACGATGAGAATGGAGCAGGAGATAATCGAAATATTGCTAAATTACTTAATATTCAAAACGAAAAACTGATCAATGGGGATACAACACTATCCAATGCTTATGCTTCATTGGTTAGCTATATTGGAAGTGAAACTCAATCAGCAAAAATATCTGCTACGGCAAGTAAGAATATCGTTAATCAAATTAATGAACAAAATCAATCTGTTTCTGGCGTTAATATTGAAGAAGAATATATCTCCATGCAAGTATATATGCAATATTATCAAGCTAATGCCAAAATCATTGATACCGCAACGACCCTATTCGACACAATATTAGGTTTAACTAAGTGATAAAAGGATAAAATATGCGCATCAGCACCAATTCAATGTACCAAAAGAATTTACAGAATATTTTAAATACCCAAAGTCATTGGCAAAAATCCGGTTTACACTTAGCAACGGGTAAAAAAGTCCTCTGTCCATCAGACGATCCAATGGCGGCATCACAGGCACTAGTTGTAAAACAAGCACAAGCTCGCAATGAGCAATTACAAGCAACACGACAAAGCATCGAAAAATCACTAGCACGTCAAGATACAATTTTAAAAGAAGCGACTACGATTGTACAAAATATTCAAGAAACATTAGTTTATGCTGGTAATGAAACATTGAATGATACTGACAGAGCGGATTTGGCCAATAAGTTACAAGGCTTCAAAGATCAACTTATTTCCTTGGCAAATTCACGTGATGCTAATGGACACTATATTTTTGCTGGCTCAAAAAATGATACCCCACCTTTTATAGTTAATGAACAAGGTCAAGTCAGTTATGTTGGTAGTCAAGAGACATTAAACGTTTTCATTGATGAGACTCGTGAAATACCAATCAATTTTACGGGTAATAACATATTTTTAATAGGATCAAATATTAAAGAATCAGATGATTCGACATCTGAAATTGATCTTTTTGCCAGTATTGATCAGGCACTCTTAGCATTAAATATGGAATTAGATCAAGGTACTGAAGCCGATGCTGTAGCTTTCCGAGATTTATTAGCAAAGGCTAATAAAGGAATTGATAACTGTTTTAGCCATATTTCAAGTGTTCGTGCGCAAGGTGGTTCACTTTTAGCAGAAGTGGAAAATTTAATAACATTAGGTAAAACCTTAGATATTGATTTCCAGACACAGATCAGTGAACTTGAAGATGTTGATTGGTATGAAGCAATTTCCGATTATGTAATGCTTCAAGCCAGTTTAAAAGCCGCTCAACAAACATTTATCAATATGCAAAACATGTCTTTATTTCAGCAAAAATAGGGCTTAATCGAGTAGCTCACTAATTTGAGCTACCTAATTAATATCATTCAATTTTCTATATAAACTTATCATCTAAACTCTAAAGCAGATGGTTTATGATGTTCATCTTTATTACCAAGGAATTAGATAGTTCTAATTTAGCTTTTGTTCAAACAACTGATCAGAAATTGTTTAGTTAATAGTTAAACAGATGAAGGTTATTTATTTTAAGCTCTAATCAATCTTTTAGCATGTTAATTAAGATCACAAGTTCTATTTTTTATGAAGATTATTAAGGTTATTGCACAAACCACTGTAAATAACGCAAATATTTATCTCAAATAAAAAACACCTTAAAGTTTAGATCAACTTACTAAATTTTAAGGTGTTTTTTAGAACTTTATTTAAAATTAATGGATTAATAGCTATTTATAATTATACCCATATTGATAATAGTTACCAGTTTTACGCACAACACAGTTTAATATCGCGCCCTTAACATTAATATTATTTTGTTCAAAACGTTGTAGACCTAATTCAACTTCTTTTACAGTATTTTGTCCATAACGAACGACCATCATCACAGTACCAGCATATTGGCTAGCAATACAGGCATCCGTCACAGCTAATACGGGCGGTGTATCAACTAATATAATATCATATTGTGTCTCAGCCCATTTTAACAATTCTTTAAATCGGGGATGCATCAAAAGCTCTGATGGATTAGGCGGAACCATACCTCTTGGGATAAAATCCAAATAATCATTTAATTGACCTTTATGAATCATCTGTTCGATGTTAAGCCTTCCTGATAAATAATCTGATAAACCAGGCTTTGCATCAACTTTCATCAATTCATGTAGATAACCTTTGCGCATATCTGCATCAATTAATAACACTTTTTTACTTAAATCGGCAATAACAACCGCTAAATTTGCGGTAATAAAAGTTTTACCTATTTGCGGACTACAACCTGAAATAGCTAAAATATTATTCTTGGCTTCCATCATCGCAAAATGTAAACTCGTTCTCAAACTTCTTAAAGCTTCAACAGATAGATCGCTTGGTGAACCAATTGAAACTAACTGACGTGCCCGTACATTTTTACGTTTATGCCCTTTTAATATACGCTTTAACGTCTGATTTTGTTTGAACTGCCAATCAGAAACAGGAATACTCGCATAGACATTTAAACCAATATCATCTAACTGTTCAACACCATCAATCGTTTTTCTAAATACAACAGACGTAATTATCGCACCACATGATAAAATAAGTCCAAGTAAAAAAGAGATGGCAATGCTCAATATTCGTTTTGGTTTCAGCGGTCTTGGCTGAGTCAAAGCATTATCGATTATCCTAACATTACCAACAGTACTTGCTTGAGAAATATTGAGTTCTTGTTGTTTATTTAAAAGTTGAATATAAATTTCGTTGTTTGCTTTAACATCACGAGTTAGTCTTAATATCTCTTGTTGAGTTTGCGGTAAAAAACTAATTTTTTCACCTAATTTCGCCCGTTCATTTAATAAAGTTTGACGTTTTTCTAATAAAGAACGATATGCTGGATGCTCTTTAGTATATAGTTTAGATACTTCTGCTTCTTTAAACGTCAATTCATTCAACTGAGCTTCAAGTTGAACAGAGGAATCAAGTACTGACTTAGCTTCTAACGATAAATCCACTGAGTCATTTTTTTGTCTAAATTCATTAAGTTTATTCTCTGATTCATCAAGTTCTGCACGAATGCGCGGTAATTGTGTCTTTAAAAATTCAAGACTTTTGGCGGCTTCTTCTGATTTACGTTCGACATTTTGTGATAAATAGTTAGCACAAATTTGCGCTAAAATTACCTGAATCAATTTTGGATCTTCACCTAGCAAACTTAACTCTAGCATG
This sequence comes from Frischella sp. Ac48, assembly GCF_019641635.1. Lineage (NCBI taxonomy): Bacteria > Pseudomonadati > Pseudomonadota > Gammaproteobacteria > Orbales > Orbaceae > Frischella > Frischella sp. Ac48. The sequence continues at coordinate 40,127 of NZ_JAETXP010000007.1, read as the reverse complement.
CCAGTATCCTTACCTTTATCTGCAACCGATAAATTATCTAAAATATCATCATTAATGACTTTTAAATATGAACGTTTGGTAACTTTAAATACGGTATTTGGTTCAGCCTGAATATCGCTTACTAATAATGAAACGTATCGATTAGTTTCATACTCGCCAACAACACCTGATAAAATCTCATCACTATCTTTCAATATAACATAATGTTGATTATCAATAACTTTTAAAGTTAGTGGGACATCTTCCAAATCTTTATCAACGTTATAACGGGTCAACGCAATTTTATTATTATTACCCATTATCCGAGCCCAACCTTTACCAAAGAAAGGGAAAAAAGATTCCTTCACCTCGATATCTAATGATAAATCTTTTATCGTTTTACCAATTATCATTCGTGAACGAATCAATTCTATCTCGGTTGTTGAAGTTGGTTTGCTCCCAGTTATAACACTACTGAAATCTTTAAGTAGCGAGTTACCTACTTTTTGTTCCACTTGTACAAGTGCATCAGCTTTATATATTGGTGTTGCAAAAATAGCATATAATATCCCGCAAATCGTGGTTATACAGGTAATTGTTACAATAATTTTCCATTTGTCGACTAGTGAATAAAATAAACTTAGTAGATCGATTTCTTCATTACTACTGGATAATTTATCTGATTTTGTCGTAGACATTTTTATAATTAAACCTTATGTATTAATACTTATTTTAGTTTCTCTATCCATGCTTTATTAGACTTATCCAAATCCAGGTATGTTTTTTCAAATAAATCTAAATCGCCGCCATACGGATCAAGAATTTCAAATTCATTAAGCCAATGACCATATAGCATAACTTTACCTCTAACTTCTGGTGCTATGCGACAAACGGCCTCTATATGAGGCTTTTCCATAACTAAAATGAGGTCTTGTTCAGCACAAATATTGCTCGTTAATTGACGAGCACGATGACCTGCCAGCGATAAATTATTTTGTTCAGCAACCCACTGAGAATTTTCATGCGCCGGATCACCGACTACAGCCGCAATACCCGCTGAAGTGATTTTTTTATTCGGAAAAGACCGTTGTAATAACCTTTCGCCAATTGGTGAACGGCATATATTACCAATACAAACTACACAAATAGAATCAAACATAAAATACTCTTCTTTAATTCGGCCAGTTGCGAATCCAACGAATGGTTTCAGTTAAGCTGTTAGCACTTTGAATGGTTGGGAGTAATTGCATAATTGTACGATTCCAACGTTCAATCGGTGCAGTGGTAACATACACGACATCATAAGGCTCTAACTGAAAATTAGTTGCTAATGCCATTGCTGTCGCATCTTTTAAATTAAGCTGATATACATTTGCGATTTTTTCATTTTTAGCGGTTGTGTTTTCAGTATGAGTTGCACGAATGACAAATACACCTGATGTATCACTAGTTTTTTGATTAATCCCATAGGCACTGCCTAACGCTTCGGCGAGTGTCATACCAGATCTGTCCATAACCAGAGTTGATTGTTTCTCTACTTCGCCCATCACAAATACTTTTAAAGTATCATTCGTTGGAATATAAAGAATATCTCCACCGGTTAATAATCTATTTTGCGTTAAATCACCATATTGCATTAACGATTGTAACGAGATATGCTCCTTGACACCTTTGTGTGTTAAAACAACATTACGCCAATCAGCCTTGTTGGTCAAACCACCAGCATTATTTACAGCATCTAAAATAGTTAAAGGTACATTACTAACCGGCTGCTTTCCTGACTTCACTACTTCACCTGTTACATAAACTTTTTGTGAATTAAAGGACGAAATACTTATATCAACCTGAGGGCTTTCAATATAAGTCGACAGCTTGGTGGAAATAATGTTGCGTATTTCCTCTAATGTTTTACCTACTACCTTTAATTTACCAACATAAGGATAAAATATCGTGCCATCAGCATGTACCCAGTTACCCGCTTCACTCGCACTACGATAAGAACCTGCAGGTATAGTCAATTCAGGATGATCCCATACGGTTACGTTAATGATGTCTCCAACGCCAATTCGATATTGATATTTTTTGATTTCATCATCCAATTTAGGATTATTTTTGGCAATTACGGGGACATTATGTAAATCACGTATCAGCAAAGGTGTGAGTGGATATATATTAACTAATTTATTTAGATCAAAATCATGATCGGCTTGCTTGACTATATTCTTGTGATTAGTACTTATATCAGAACCAGTTAATGTACAGCCATTGATAATAAAAGAGAGACTAATACTTGTTAATAATGCTATTTTTCTTAGTCGTAGGTAAGGAATTGATTTTATCATAGTTATTAATCAATAGTTTATAGGAAGTGTCGATTATAATAACATAGCACCAATATATTATGGAAGGCAAAATTAGAATAACTCGTGCTAATTTTATAAATAAAATAATCGGTTACCAATAAATACTCGATATTATAGAATCTATGGCGCACCCGAAGGGATTCGAACCCCTGACCGCTCGGTTCGAAGCCGAGTGCTCTATCCAGCTGAGCTACGGATGCTCGGAGAAATGAATATAAAATGGTGCATCCGAAGGGATTCGAACCCCTGACCGCTCGGTTCGTAGCCGAGTACTCTATCCAGCTGAGCTACGGATGCAAATATAAATTTAAAAATGGTGCATCCGAAGGGATTCGAACCCCTGACCGCCCGGTTCGTAGCCGGGTACTCTATCCAGCTGAGCTACGGATGCATATTTATAAAATGGCGGTGAAAGAGGGATTCGAACCCTCGATAGAGCTTTTGACCCTATACTCCCTTAGCAGGGGAGCGCCTTCAGCCTCTCGGCCATCTCACCGTTATTTTAAAAATACTTTTTATAAAAGGATTTATAAAAAGTATGTGGCGCACATATTACGATTTATAGAAAATATGTCAAATATTTTTTACTATAATCTTTATCGTTTGCATATTTAGCACCCAATTATAGCCAAATAAATGGAAATTATCATTTGTCATTGTCGATTTCAGGGGGTTGGTACTGGTGAATTCGATTATAAATCTCTTCACGATGAATAGACACATTTTTAGGCGCATTGATTCCTATCCTAACTTGATTTCCTTTCACACCTAATACTGTAATCACAACATCATCACCGATTATCAGTGTTTCACCTACTCTCCTGGTTAAAATTAACATTAGAACTCCTATTCTTAATTATCCAGACTATATCGCTTTTAGCTTCTCACCTAACTCGTTCTTTATCAAAGATAATGCTTCAGGTAATGCAGAAATATCTGAACCACCAGCTTGAGCAAAATCAGGTCTTCCGCCGCCTTTACCACCAATTTTCCCTGCTAACTGGGAGACTAATACACCAGCTTTAATTTGGTCTGTTAAATCTTTTGTAACACCTACAGCCAAACTAATTTTATCTTCATTAATTGTTGCTAACACAATAACACCAGATTTTAATTGGTTTTTTAATCCATCAATCATTTCACGTAAAACTTTAGCTTCAGTATTATCAATTTGAGCAACCAACAATTTAATATTATTAATGGTAACAACTTTATTTAATAATTGAGCACTTTCTTGCGCAGCCTGCTGTGATTTAAGTTGTTCAATGGATTTTTCAAATGATTTCATTTGTTCCATTACCATAGACAATCGAGTTACAATATTATTCTTATCCACTTTAAGCAAAGACATTACATCACTTAGACGTTTATCATCTCTATGAGCATGATCTAATGCCATTTGTCCTGTTGTTGCTTCGATTCGTCTGACACCAGATGCAATGCTGGATTCTGATATAATTTTGAAAAAGCCGATATCGCCGGTACGAATAACGTGCGTTCCTCCACATAACTCAATGGAAAAGTCACCCATAGTCAGAACACGCACAATATCTTCATATTTTTCACCAAATAATGCCATTGCCCCCCTATTGCGAGCTTCATCAATTGGCATTAATTCTATTGAAACCGGATAATTACGACGAATTTGTTGATTAACTAAATTTTCAATTTGCTGAAGCTGTTCTAAAGAAATCGATTGCAAATGCGAAAAATCAAAACGTAAATAGCTATCGTTAACTAACGAACCTTTTTGCTGTACATGATCACCCAAAATACGTTGTAAGGCAGCCTGTAATAAGTGAGTCGCTGAATGATTACGACGAATTCGTGCGCGTAATTCACTGTCAATTGCTGCTGTGACCTTATCGCCAACTGTCAAATGCCCCTGTGATAACTTGCCGATATGACCAATGTTTTTACCATATTTTTGACTATCTTCCACATTAAAACGCGTCTCAGCGGTAGTTAGCATACCTTTATCACCGACTTGTCCACCAGACTCACCATAAAATGGTGTTTTATCGAGAATAATGACTGCCTCATCTCCTTGCTTAATTGCTTCAACTTGTTTACCTTGTTGAAAAATTGCAACTACCGTTGCCATTAATTCATCTTGTTCGTAACCCAAAAACTCTGTTTGCCCATCGAATTGAATCGTAGTGCTATAATCTACACTAAAATTATCCGATTCACGTGAACGACGACGCTGTTGTTCCATACAGCGATTGAATCCTGCTTCATCTACAGTGATATTTTTTTCTCGACAAACATCAGCAGTCAAATCAAATGGGAAACCATAAGTATCATATAATTTAAACGCAATATCCCCGGATAATTGATTGTCAGTAATTTTAATCAATTCTTGATCGAGAAGTAGTAATCCTCTTTCTAACGTTTTCAAAAACTGTTCTTCTTCGACTTTTAATGTTTCTTCAACCTGTTTTTGATTTTTGGTTAATTGACTAGCTGCACTTTCCATCACACTAATTAAAGGTTGTACTAATTTATAAAAGAACACTTCTTTTGCGCCAAGCATATGACCATGTCTAACTGCTCGACGAATAATTCTTCTTAATACATATCCTCGTCCTTCATTAGAAGGTAACACGCCATCAGCAATCAAAAATGCACAAGAACGAATATGATCCGCTATAACACGTAGGGATTTATTCTGTAAGTCACTAATACCTATAACCTTAGCTGTATTTTGAATAAGGGTTTTAAATAGATCTATTTCATAATTAGAATTCACATGTTGTAAAACAGCCGAAATTCGCTCCAGCCCCATACCTGTATCAACTGAAGGTTTAGGCAATGGCTCCATTGAGCCATCGGATAGACGATTAAACTGCATGAAAACAATATTCCAAATTTCAATAAAACGATCACCGTCTTCTTCGGGACTACCTGGGGGGCCCCCCCATATATGATTACCATGATCATAGAAAATCTCACTACACGGGCCACATGGTCCAGTATCCCCCATTTGCCAGAAATTATCCGATGCATAAGGTGCACCCTTGTTATCACCTATACGTATAATTTTTTCTTGCGGTATACCAATTTCATTTGCCCAAATGTTATAGGCTTCATCATCTGTAGCATAAACAGTGACAAGCAATCGTTCTTTTGGAAGATTAAACCAACCTTCTCCCGTGAGTAATTCCCATGCAAAATGAATCGCATCACGTTTAAAATAGTCACCAAAACTAAAATTACCTAACATTTCAAAAAAAGTATGATGGCGAGCGGTATAACCTACATTGTCTAAATCATTATGCTTACCACCTGCACGAACACAGCGTTGTGCGGTAGTTGCTCTTGAATAGGATCTTTTATCCATGCCAAGAAAAACATCCTTAAATTGATTCATCCCTGCATTGGTAAATAATAGCGTCGGGTCATTATGTGGAACAAGTGAGCTACTAGCAACGACCTCGTGTCCTTTACTATGGAAAAAATCAAGAAACATTTGACGAATTTCTGCGGTACTTTTCATTTCTAAATCCGATTATTATTAAAATTAAATTTTGCTTAATATACTTATATACGCATTGTACTTCAAGAAGTAGTTTTAAATTGTATTTATTAAAACTACTGTTTGTAATATTAATTTAAATAACGCATAAGCTCATTTAGCAAAATAATACCATTGTCATTAAGTTACTTAATCAACATTAAAATCTAATCCAAAATATTTAAAAGTTTTCAATTAGATAGAGTATAATTAAGTTATTGAACCAAGTATACTTATTTACAATAATTTATAAATAGTTATTTGAAAAATATTACGAAATTAATGTTAAAATACAACGGATTTCTTCCTGGCAAAAGCCTCGATAAAGTAAATATTGATTAATTTTTGATTTTTGCTGTATATTTCGCAAATTGATATTTGTGAATTTTTTATTTACCTGATTTAGTGCTAGCTGATACCAATCAATATCTTTTTGATTTATGACGGCAAGAATTAAGCTCTTGTCTAAACCTTTTTGCTTAAGTTCCATAAAAATTCGATTTTTGCCATACCCTTTGCGAACGCGTATATCGATATACTGACTAATATAGTTATTATCATCAAGCCAATGACGTGATAAGCAGTATTGAATAACTGCATCTATTTGGTGAGAAATTTGATCGGAATTACCATGATAATTATCACTCTTTTTTGTAATAAAAAGTGATAATTTTTGTTTCAATTCAAATGTAGAATGGTTACGCTGTGCAAGCAATTGCACAGCTTTAGAATATAAAGTTTTATTAAGGCTGTTATAATCCATCTTCAGTAGCCGAACTATCTTCTTCTGAAGCGCTAAAACTTGCAGGATTAGTTAATAGTAACTCTCGGATTTTGGTTTCTAATTCATTAGATATCTCTTCATGTTCTTGTAGGTATTTAATTGAATTAGCCTTACCTTGGCCAATTTTTTCACCATTATAGCTATACCACGCGCCAGCCTTATCAACCAATTTATTTTTAACACCTAAATCGATTAATTCACCATATTTAGATATCCCACAACCATATAAAATTTGAAATTCTGCTTGTCTAAATGGTGCAGCGACTTTATTTTTAACCACTTTTACTCGAGTATCACTACCAATTACGTCTTCTCCTTCTTTTACGGCGCCAATACGACGAATATCTAGCCGTACAGATGCATAAAATTTCAGTGCATTGCCTCCTGTTGTGGTTTCAGGATTACCAAACATTACACCAATCTTCATGCGGATTTGGTTTATAAAAATCACCAGACAATTAGCATTTTTAATATTTGCCGTTAATTTTCTTAATGCTTGCGACATTAAACGCGCTTGCAGCCCCATATGTGAGTCACCCATCTCACCTTCAATTTCAGCACGAGGTGTCAATGCCGCTACTGAGTCAACAATCACAACATCAACAGCACCAGAACGAACTAATGCATCACAAATTTCAAGTGCTTGCTCTCCTGTATCGGGTTGTGACACTAATAAATCATCAACTTGAACTCCTAACTTAGCAGCATAAATCGGATCAAGTGCATGCTCTGCATCGATAAAAGCACAAGTTTTCCCTTGTTTTTGTGCCTGAGCAATCACAGATAACGTTAATGTGGTTTTTCCTGATGATTCAGGGCCAAAGATTTCAATAATTCGCCCCATTGGCAAACCACCAATGCCTAATGCTATATCAAGTCCTAATGAACCAGTAGAAATCGCATCAACATCTAAAGTTTGAGTATCACCTAAACGCATGATAGAGCCTTTACCAAATTGTTTTTCAATTTGACTTAATGCTGCTGTCAGCGCACGTTGTTTATTTTCGTTCATAAATAAGGTTCCAATATAAAAATTCATCATCCACAATAGATAATTATTATACTGTATACTAATACAGTATCAAGAGATTTTTATATAATATGTTATAAATTAATTTAACTAACTGATTTGTTAAAATATTGCGATTAGCTTAATAAATTCGAAAAACTTAATGAAAGTTTTGACATAAATATTATCAAAGATAAAAAATAATATTATATATTAGACTTAGAAAGGAGGTTTGTAGATTTTAGAAAGACAAACACATTATTTTCTAAGAATTATAAAATAGGCAATGTTTTCTTGTAAAAACTACTTTTACCAAACTAATATCGTACTCATAATATCCCCTATTGATAACTAAATATGCCAGTATATCAATAAGTATTATTCAGATTTTGATAAAATATCCAATAATCCGGGATACTGCTTTTCTATTTCATCCCGTCGTAACATAGTCGTAGAGTGATTGCCGTTATCATACTGATTTATCAGTCCTGCATTTCTTAATATTTTAAAATGATGTGAAATTGTTGGTTTGGATAATGTTAGATTAAACGTTGTACAATGTCTAGGGACTCCAGGTTCATCACCGATTAGCGTTTTAATTATATATAGACGCGTTGGATCGGAAAGCGCTTTTAAAACCGAAAGTAAATTATTTTTCATGTCATCGTTTTTTTTTGATTGTTTTTTGTTCTCTTGAACGTTCATTACTGCTCCAATAATTTTTTTAATTGACATTTGAAACAATTACGATGAATATTAAAGCATATAACGTTCCAAATTTTTGGAATGTTATAAAATCATAAAACGTTAGTTTTGTATCAAATGAGTAAAACACAAAGCTACTTGACCATTAAGATCAGTTAAATAGTAACATTTTAAATAAATACTGTCATTCATGGGAAATATAACAAATTAAATTTGGATTAATTAACTCATTGTAAAATTAAGTTAATTTATAGGAGGAAAAAATGTCAAATCACAACATGCCCATGGGATTATATGCTCTTGCATTGGGCGCATTCGCGATAGGATTAACTGAATTTGGTATTGTTGGTTTATTACCACAAGTAGCGAATGAATTTCATGTTTCTGAACAAGTCGCAGGATATTTAGTGTCAGGATATGCCTTAAGTGTGGCAGTAGGTGCAATAGTATTAACTGCAATTATGACTAGATATGAACGCCGAATTACACTAATTATGTTAATGGCTTTATTTATTCTTGGTAACTTAACCTCTGCAATAGCTGAAAACTACTCAATACTTATGCTTGGACGCATAATCGCAGCTTTATGTCATGGCGCATTTTTTAGTATTGGAGCAGTTGTTGCAGCAGGAATGGTTCATACGAATAAGCAAGCTGCAGCAATATCAATCATGTTTTTAGGATTGACCGTTTCGAATGTTATGGGTGTACCTGTTGGAACTTTTTTAGGTTTAAAATTTGGGTGGAGATCAACGTTCTGGGTATTAGCTATTATTGGTATAATCACTATGTTTGGTATCCGTTTACTAGTACCTGTAATAACAGTAGATAATAAATCAAATTTAAAAAATGAATTTCGCGTATTTAAAAGCCCCCAAGTTTGGATATCTATTTTTATTAGTATATTTACATTTGGTGGTGTAATTGGTGGCTTTACTTATATCGCATTTATCCTGACGAAAGTCAGCCAATTTCAAACATCATCAGTACCTTGGCTTTTAGTTTTGTTTGGGTTTGGTACATTTATTGGCAATATTATTGGCGGAAAAATGGCTGATAAAGCATTAAATAAGTCTATTGCAATACTTTTAACCTTTTTGGCAATCGTACTTGCTATCTTTGCATTAACAGCAGAAAATCAAACAATGACTGTCATTTCACTATTTCTGATGGGGAGCGTTGGTTTAGCTATCGCACCAGGGTTACAACTTAGAATAATGAGGTATGCGCCGGATGCCCCAACTGCCGCATCAGGCGCAAATATAGCAGCATTTAACATTGGTAATGCTCTTGGTGCATGGTTTGGAGGTATCACGCTTAATGCTGGATTTGGTTTCACATCACCCTTATGGGCTGGTGTTGTTTTAAGTTTAACCGGTCTGATTATTTTAAGTATCGGTGTGAAATTAAATACTAACAAACCATCATATTATTAAATGGATAGGTAAATACTGTTTTCCTTAGATATAATAGAAACAAATTATTTCAAATATGTTATTTTAAAAACCGCATAGTCGGTTTTTTCTTAATTTTATAGCCCAATATTAAAAATAGTATTTTAATTTAAAAAAGAAATTGGGCACACTTAGCAGAAAATAATCTACAAGTTTTGATATTCCAAACTCATATCCACAATCAAGTGATGATGACTTAGATAAATTCGAAAGCTCTTTTAACTCAACTTCATACAAATCATCAAAGTTATAAATTTTTTTCGAGATGATTTTATTTTTTTCATATTGCGTAATAATTTTATAGTCTTTTCCAAACTCGTCGGGTTGGTAATACGTCGTTTCGATCAATTCGCCTTTTTGATTATATTTGTTCCATAATCCAACTTGGATTCCTGTTCCATTATAAATCCCTTGGCAACCTGATAATTTTAATGTTCCATTTGGAAAATATTCTTTTATAGTTTTTTGACATGAGACATTTTCAGTGGATAAAGTTTGACTAAAATCGCGTTTATTTTCGTCAGCCAAACTTGAATTACATGAACATGAAATGAATACTATTGCGACTAGTAAATATAAATTTTTTTAGAATTACTCATCTTTTAAATTTCCCATGTTTTTTAGCTGTTTATCTTTCTTTCGAACTTAAACTTTATTCGCCATCAAATTCGACTTGTCCATTACTTATCCATTGATTATCTTTCCACTCACCATCACACATTTGTACCCCAGACCAAACGACTTCTGATTTTTTGATATCGATAATGACACATTGATAGTTTTCGTGTAGCCTTCGCTCATTGTCTGATATTTCAACATAACCTTTGATAATTGCATCCATTTTAACATAATGTTTATTATCAGATATTTTAATATCTATTGAGTCAATACCAGTATATTGGTCATCATCATATCCTTCGATTTTAGATGTAATCTCATTTTTAATTAATCTTGGATCTGAATAAAGATCGAATTCTTTATTATAAGTTAAGAAGATTAATTCTTCCTGTTCGTTGATTTTTAGTTTATAAGCATAGCAAGGTTTACCTAATAAATACGTATCAGATTGCAAAATTATCTCAGGAGAAGAAATATCTAAAACATTAGTCGCTACGTAACCATATTCGATGGGAGTGGAATGATTAACAGCTTTTTGACTGCATGTTATGTTAGCCAAAGAACATAGAATTAGTAATAATATTCTTATTATAAAATTGTTTCCTTTTACCATTAGATCAACCTATTAATATTATTTAGAACTAATTCTTTTTTATTTCTATTATTTTTTGCTAGTTCAGCTAGAAAGTAAAATCTTATCAGGGCTAAAAAAAGAACAACATTATCAAGTAAAAATCCTCGTGCTTATATTGATGATATCTTTCTCTTTTAATTCATTACATGGATTAGAAATATGTGATATCTCTTTCCATTTATTTTTTCAAATTTGATTAGCTTACTATTACTTTATAAAGTACAAATACTTTGTATCACATTCAGGAAAAAATTTATATTCATTCATTGAATTACCGTAATTTTGTATAAAAATGGAATCTATTTATAAAATCCTTTATATCAATCCATCTGCAAATAGGTATTACCGTCATCTTATATTCATTTATAGTTTCCTTTATTTTTTAAATTAACACCTTTATAAATAAAAAATGAACTCTTTGGTAATTCAATTTTTAAAGCTTTGTTACAAACGCTCTTATCAGATAATGAATAAATAACTAAAATATTGCTATTTGCACATCCTATTACTAAAAGTTTAATATTATTAAAATATATTTCATTGAGTTTAATCTGATAATTCAATAATCGGTTATTTTTTCCAACTAAATTTTTTACCTGATTGTTTTTTTAAAACAATCCTCAGTAGTATATTGTTGTGGGTAAGCAGATGAAAAAAATGTTATTTATTGCGGTTCAAATGATGGCAATGATACTGGAAAAATGTATGGCTAAACCAAGAAGGTAAATGGTTTACTGTTACAGGTGTTATAGATATTATTACTTATTATATATACTAAAACACTGAAGGTAAAATATAAAAAAATAGTACACATAAAACAGACTAACATCGCCATTTACATCTGAAAAAAAGAATATAATCCAAATTATATAGAGATAACCCAAAAATGATAAAATACTTTTCCTTATATATTTTTTTATTGGTGATATGTAGTTATACAACACATAGTGAAGCTAATAGCTTAAAAAAGCTTTCAATAAGCTTTATAGAAAAAAAAGTAACGCACAAGAATTTAGTCATATGAAAAAAATTTATGACCCAATGATTGAAAAAAATGACAAAAGATTTATAAAAAAAGAAGAATATCTAAATGTTAATAATAAAATTTATACAAATAATTTAAATGATAATGAATTCATGAAAATTTATGATTATTACGGCTATTGGAAGCCATTGAATAGGGATATTATTACAGTTTCATATTATGAAGATAGCGAGGTTAAGATTCAGGATGACAAAAATAATACAATTACTTTACAAGCAATACCCTATATAAATAAGGCAAAAACGCAATTTACTACCTTTTATATAAATTATGAAGAATCAAAATCCATTATAGACTTATATGAGATTAAAAATAATCATATAAAGCATATTTTTCATTTCGAAACAGAAAAATGGATTATTTGGGATTTGGTTTGGAATCACAATATCTTATACATAAAAGTAACTCATACTATTTGGAACGAAAAAGGTTTTTTTAGTACTGATTATAAATATAAAAAATTAGTTATTGAGCAATAAAATGAAGTAATGATAGTGTAGTAAACAATAATTTAATCATCCTATAATGGAAAATGAAAGCCTTCTGACAGAAAAATAAAATCCTCTAACGATCAAACCGAAATAGTAGATTCTTATTCAGCAAACCCCAATCAAATTGTTTATGATTTATTACATCAATCTGATTTTGATATTAATGTAGCGGATGGATAGCCATTTAGCAAAAAAGTAAATGCTCCAAATAAACCCAATGAATATACCTATTTAAAATTAAATCAAGCCTCTTTAGGTGACAAAGTTTATCTTGTTGTTAAATGTTACGGTAAACACCCTAAAGGATCTTTGGTTATCAACATTCGGGAACTTGAAAAATAAGGTACTAAGCTAAACTGATATCCACAAAAATCTATTCTCTTTTTAGTGAATAAGTTGAAAAAACCGAATTATATCCAAAAGATTGAAATTTTTCCTAATGGTGATAAAAAGTATCAGGAATTACAAGACAATTTGAATAGTCTTGAAAATAAATGTACCCATTTAACCGTAAGAACAAAACCATTGCCGTCTCTTAGATACAAATCTTTATCAGCTGCTCGAATATTTTTCGATTTGATTATTAGTTAATCTTTTAATTATTTTTGGCATAAAATTCTTTTCCTCTTGAGAAAAATGAGAATTTTTGCTGTACCCTCATTCTTACCCGAAAAAAATTAAATTGATAAATGTATATGGATAATAGACATATAAAAAAATATAAGAAATTGATTTATAATCAAATAGAGATGTATAGATATGAGATAAAGTGGAAAGTTGGCTCCTCCAACTGGACTCGAACCAGTGACATACGGATTAACAGTCCGCCGTTCTACCGACTGAACTATGGAGGAACCGAAAAGATAGCGCGAATATTATAGATTTATGTGGCACCTGTCAATAGCAAAAGCCACATTTAATAAAATTATTTAGGTTAAATATGGATTGTTGATGCGTTCTTGACCAAATGTTGATATTCCACCATGACCAGGAATAAAAGTGAAATCATCACCAAGTGGAAATAATTTAGTTTTGATTGAAGAGATAAGATCGGGATAACTTCCTCTTGGAAAATCTGTACGACCAATACTGTTATGAAATAAAACATCACCTACTAAAGCAACTTTTTGTAAATGATTAACAAACACAATATGCCCTGGTGTGTGCCCTGGACAGTGTAATACCGACAATTGCTCCTCACCAATTTTAATAATATCTCCTTCGTTTAACCAATTATCAGGTTCAAAAGCCTCGCAGAATGGAAAACCGAACTGAACGCATTGTTGAGGTAGATTATCCAATAAAAATCTATCTTCTTGCGAAGGTCCATAAATTTTAATTTGATAATGATTTGCTAAGGCTTTTGCTCCTCCAACATGATCAAGATGACCATGAGTTAATAAAATTTTAGTTATAGTTATATTTAACTTTTCTACTGCTTTAATCAAAAGTTCAGACTCACCACCTGGATCAACAATGGCTCCTTGTAACGTTTTTTCACACCAAATGATCGAACAATTTTCTTGAAATGATGTTACTGGGATAATTTGAAATTGCATTATTTGCTCCTTACTGTTGATGAATCAGAGTTTGATTGACTAATAAGATTTCGACCATCTTCAGGATATAATTGCCTGAATATAAGACCTGATAAACAAGTAAATATACCTAATACGACAAAAGTAATTTTAAACGCCATAGTGATATTGTGATCAGTCACTTCATCTAAATTACTGAAGATTCTGACAAGTACCGCCCCACAAGCTATACCAAAACTAATAGCCAATTGTTGATTCACAGCCATAAGACTATTACCACTACTAGTTAGATCATTAGGTAGGTCTGCTAATGTAATACTATTCATTGCGGTAAATTGTAATGAATTGGTGGCGCCCAAGCAAAATAACAATAATCCAAATAATATTATGGATGAGTCTCGTTCCAAGGAAACCATTGCTATAATAACAAGACCGATAAGGGTAGTATTGGTAATTAAAACCCGTCGATATCCATAATGCCGGAGTACCGGCTGTACTAATGATTTACCTAGAAATGAAGCTACCGCCATTGGCATTAACATCAGTCCAGCATAAAGTGCTGAATAACCAAAAGCAACTTGTAATAATAGCGGGACTAAAAAAGGAGCCGCTGATATGCCAAGCCGGCTAATTAAATTACCGATTATTCCAATTTTGAACGTATGAATTTTGAATAAAATTAAAGGAAAAATGGGGGAAGGAGACTTTTTGGCGTGTTTAAAATATAAAATTAAAGAAATTGAACAAACAGCAAACAATCCAATTGAAAATTGGATCTTCATATTCTGATTAATTAATTCAATAGCTAACGTTGCACAAACTACAGCTAAAGCAATAAGTATTACACCTGAGGTATCAAAAAAACTATTTTTACCTTTGATATTTGGCATATATTTCCATCCGGCTACCATACCTAATAATCCAATTGGTAGATTAATCAAAAATATCCAATGCCATGAGATATATTGCACAAAATACCCACCAAGTAATGGTCCAACTACAGGACCGACCAATCCTGGAATAGTTGAAGCATTTAATGCAGCCAAAAACTCACTACGTTTGAATGATTTAATTAAGACTAAACGTGAAACAGGTACCATCATCGCACCACCAATCCCTTGAATAATTCGAGAAATATCTAAAATAAGCAGTGACGGTGATAAAGCACAAAATAATGAACCACAGGAGAATAAAAACACAGAAAAGATAAAAATATTGCGAGTGCCAAATCGATCTGATAGAAAACCACTCACTGGAATAAATAATGCTAATGCTAATGCATAACAAATAACCGCTGATTGCATATTTAAAGGTGATTCATCGAGATCTCGCGCTATAGCGGGTAAAGCTGTATTTAAGATAGAGCTATCAAGCATTTGCATAAAAAAAGCCATTGCGGCAATCCATGGCATCATTTTATACATAATTGGGGTTATGGGATGTGTATTTGTCATTTCAGTTCTTAATTCATGATGATCGTTAATAAAATGCTTAACCTTAACATTTGATATTTTTTTACCGATTGGCCTAACCTCTAACTAGTTAATAAACAACTAGAAATAATGTGCCAAACAGAAAGTGGCTGATAGAGCAGATAAAACCTCAAAAAGTTATACCTAATAGTATCGCAAATACTGTTTTTTGCATATCCACCTCAAGAGTCATTGTTCTAATAATGTCTTTAACAATATCAAGTTATTTCTCTCATGGGAGAAATAACTTGGTTTGTAAAGCAATGGTACCACAAATAATTTTTGAAATGGTTAAACATAATTTACTTAAAAGCGGTGAATCAACATGAATCAGCTTAATATCAAAATTTAAAATCTGCAATATTTTTGATATTAGGTTTATTTTGTTAATGATATGTCTTTCTTCTGTTATTACTCTATATTGAAAAGCTAACTTTTCTAACATATTGCAATAATAGACTATATGGTATTCATTGTATTAATTCTCGGAAATAGCGTCAACGTATTGGTTAAAATGGTATTTTGAATATGTTCAGCAGATTCACTTCGAAGCGAAACCAAAATATCAAATACTTTTGCCACGTTTTCCGGTCGATTAGGTTGCCCTTGATAACCACTTAATGGCATGTCTGGTGCATCAGTTTCTAATACAATATACTCTAACGGAATTCGACTAATAGCATTGCGAGTTTTGTTGGCGCGTTGGTAACTAATAATGCCACCTACACCAATATAGAATCCTAAACGAATAAACTGCATAGCCTGCTCATAACTGCCTGAAAAACCATGAATCACCCCCTTATTCGGTAATTTTGCTTGTTTTAATAAAACATATAGTAAAGCATGCGTTTTACGTGAATGTAAAATCATAGGTAAATGATACTGTTTGGCAAATTCAAACTGACGTAATAAATACTGTTGCTGCTGAGCAAGATTGGCATTTGAGATATAATTGTCTAAACCTGTTTCGCCGATCGCAACCAATTTAGGCGGCAAATTTTCCAGCATATGCTCTAATAACACTAAATCTTCCTGATTATGTGGATAAATAGGATGCAACCCTAAAGCATAATAAATAGGTTCATGGTGCTGGGATAATAGTTTTATTGTTGCAAAATTTTGACTTGATACAGCAGGAACAATAATTTTTTCCACTTTAGCTTGTCGAAACTTTTTTATTGAATCGATCATTGCATGAGTAAAAGGTGGCGCATCTAAATGACAATGGGTATCAATAAATATCATGATATATCCTTAACGTGATGTTGAATAATGGGCAATAAATAACGTTCTATTGAGACTATTGCGTTATCAATCAATTCATCATTGAGTTCTGGATATAGGCGATGGTAGTAATCATCATCTTCTGCAGTCAAACCAATCCCCCCTTGCCATTTTGCTATAAAATGGTTTTTCGCTTTGGATAGGATAGCCATATCGTCTGTAATAATTTGTTTTTCTGCATCATAAGCAGTTTCAAGCCAATACCATGAACTTTGTAATGGCATAAATAAAGGTTGATTTAGACCATTTATATAACCATTAACTAAATCACTAAGTAAATTTAAGGCCTTATCAGGTGAAATGGGATCAAAACACCATTGTGATTCATCCCGACCATACATACGGTTATAAAATGGCACATCATTTGCTTGCAAAATACAATAAACCAAGTGTTCAATCCATAGTGACACACCATCTTTTACTGTTAATTTGGCGCTTCGCCATTGTAAAATACCATCTGGTTGTAAATAATTTATTCTGCCGACTAAAGATATCTCATCAATCATTAAATTAATATCTAATGATTTAAATTCCCCCGTTTTTGCTTGCTTAATTCGTTCTATCAATAGTTGCATCAAGGATTTCTGTTCGGCATATAAGAGTTGCCCAAACGCACCATAAGGTAATTGATTACTTAACAACATTTTTTGAAATAATTTATCATCAAGTTGCGTCGTGATATCTTGTTGCAACATAAATTGATTTAAAATTTGATTATTAATATAAAATCGTTGCAAACCATCTAAATTAAAATTTTCAGTATCCGGTAATTGTTCATCATTAGTATTTATCGTATAGCCCAATCTTTTTTTTGTAAACTGTTTAATAGGATGCCGATAAAACTGCTTTAATTCGTCCAATGTAATCGTATTAATTATTTGTTTAGGTAATGGTTGCTGAAACAGAGTTGAAGCGCCCTGACATTTAGCTGCTGGTAACCATTCATCAGCATAACTAATTGTTTTTAAATGGTAACCGTCCGATTTTTGAAAATTATATCGATGAAATGGCATTCGTGTATGTTGTTCTATCAAATGAGCTTGTAACTTATCAACCGCTACTTCTAATGTTGCTAACTGATCACCATCTAAACGATAACCTTGTCGTATATAATGCCATAATTCATCTACTAAAATTGATGGATAACGTGGCTCATTTGTCTGTATATCGTGTCCAATATAACTAATATACAATTTTTTTTCTGCCGATAATAATGCTTCTAAAAAAAGATATCGGTCATCATTCCGTCGACTTCTATCGCCTATTCGAGCGTGACGACTAATCAGATCAAAACCGAAAGGCGAAACAGCCCGTGGATAAGCACCATCATTCATCCCTAAGAGACAGACCACCTTGAATGGTACAGAACGCATGGGCATTAGGGTACAAAAATTTATTTTTCCGACTAAAAACCGATGAGAAAGATAATGATTATCAAATTTAGTTTGCATAAAATTCTTCAGAATAACAATATCAATTGCTTTACCATAATCGGCAATGTTGGCTTGATGAAGAATTTTTTGCCACTGTTCTTTAATCATTAATAATAATGGTTCACTATTAACATCACTTATAAAGAAATCAGCTAATAAATCAGCGCATAAATGTAGCCACTGACAACTTGAATGTGATTGAGTCAAAAGATTACGCCATTTAGCAATCATCAAAATAAAATCGGATAAAAACCCGACCAGTTCAGCATTCAAACCTGTCGACTCATCATACGGGAAAATATTTTGCCAACTCTCTAGCTTACTCTCCATCATATAGCCAAGTAACATGCGATTTAATCCCATTAACCAACTATGCGGCTTATCAATGGCTGATTCAAGTCCCCAACGTATACCTGAATCGATAATCCAATTACGTAATTGAACTAAATTTTCTTCATTTAATGAGAATCGTTTAGCAATACTTGGAATTTCTAATATATTAAAAATAAACTCAATCTCTAATCGACTATGTGGTAGCTCTAGTAACAAGAAAAAACCTTGTACAATCGGATCAATATATTTAAGTTTTTGGTCTGCAATAGTATAAGGTAAATAACGATGTTTAGGAGCATTATCAAATACCGCTTGTATATATGGCGCATAATGATCGATATCAGCAACCATTACTACACATTCATTTAAGTGAATATCTGGATGTTGATCTAATATTGCCAATAAATTGTCATATAACACTTCAACTTCCCGTTGTTCACTATGACAAACATGGAATTCAATGGAATGATCATTTTGTTCAATGTATTGTTGTTTTGTTTCTGTAAACGAATCGGAATAATTGAGAACACTTTGCATGTCCAATATTGATTGCTGTACTTTTGATAATAAACAATTGCAATCATAATCTACAAAGGCCTCAATATCATTTTTAGTATTATAATTTTGTAATAATGCTAGATGATCACGCCCTAATTTCCCCCAAGAAGCTAACAATGGGTTTGTAGTTTGGATCAGATTATCAATCGTATCATTAGAATTAATATGCTTAGTTAAAAAAGAATGATCAATGATATCGCCCCAATATTGCCGGCACGGATTCATAAACATAAAATGTACATCGATATGCTGGCTTAAACTATAAAAAAGTTCTAAATATAATGGTGGCAGTGACACAATGCCAAAAACAAAAATACGTTTTGGTAATTTTTCAATAATTAAGCTATCCGATAAATTATTCAACGCCTTTATTACATTGACATGAATTTCAGCTCGGTGAACAAAAGGTATTGCTAAGGATTTTGAATAAGCTACCAGTTCTTGCCATAATGCAGCCTGCCAGTTTTGGGCATGATCTAAACCACTAACCAATTGGCCATTTTCCCAAGTTTTTAACCAATCAACACGATAAACTAGATATTGATCAAATAGCTGAGCAATTGAACTAGCAAGCTGGTAATATTTTTGTTCATCATCAGCAAAATTGAAATAATTTCGTAAGGCTGTAAATTGCGTTTGTTTGATTAATTTCGGTAAAATATCTAATAATGCCCATGTCATAAAATCGGTATTAAAGATATTATCTTTCGGTAAATTAGGATCAAATACCCGATAAATATCCCAAACAAATTGGGTTGGAAAAGGATATTGAATATTGGCAGCGATACCTAGTTTTTCGGCCAATTGAATTTGTAACCACTGCCCCATCCCCTGACTTTGCACTAAAATAATCTCTGGTGCAAATACCCCATCCAAAGGCTGAATAGTAATTAATTGGGAAGTTAACTCTTTTAGAAGATCTAGCTGATTTGAGTGATAAACCGTAAACATAATTAACCAATTGTTAGACAATTAAAAGAAATTATAGAGGATTAACTATCAAATGCCTATACTCGATAACTGAGTTTGACATAACATTAACGTCATGAATCAACGAGTCATGTTTAAATAAAGACGACATAACTTTATGAATAATTAAAAGAGGGGATTTATTCCCCCTCTGAGCTAAACTTATATTGAAAATTTATTAAAAATTAATTTCTGTACCAACCCAATAACGACGTCCCTCTAGGGTTTTACCAAAGTCTTCATTTTTGACTTCTTTATCAAATATATTATAAATACCTGCAAAAATTTTAGCACCCTTATTGACCTGATAAGCTCCTCCTAGATCCCAAAATGTATAACCAGGATAATTAATTTTTGTACCGCTACGATTTGTTGAGCTTTCTACACCATAATAAGCTATCTTCGCCCATAAGTCCCATTGTTCAGTAACATACCAGTCTAATTGCGTGTTAAATTTTTGTTTTGGTGTTCGATTTAATGATCGGCCCTTATATTTACCGGTTTTTTGTTCTGTTTTCGTCCATGTATAACTGGAATTTAATGAAAATTGGTCAAATAAAGGTGTTTTTAGCATAAGCTCAAGCCCTTTTAAATCTGCTTTATCAACATTGACCCATTCTTGAATAAAATCAAAATTGCCTACACCATTAATATTACATTGCTGGCTATTCGTTCTATCATTACAAAGATCATTACTTTGTATTTTATTTTTATATTTGGTATAAAACACCGTGGCAGACGTATTTAATCCATAATCATTACTATAAGCGATACTCATTTCATAATTATCACTTTTTTCTGGTTTTAAATCTGGATTACCTAATATAACGCCATTTCTATAACCACCGCCTGTAGCTTGTCCCCAATCGGTTACAACTTGCCTTAACATTGGTGTGCTATAGCCCGTTGAAAAACCACCCTTTAATGTAAAATTGTCATTAATATCCCAGGCAGTATAAATCCTTGGATTCCAATTACTACCATAATTTTCGTCTTTATTAAATCGTAAACCTAAAGTAAGACTCCAATTGTCTAATAATTGTATTTCATCTTCTGTAAAGAGAGCATAATCCCAACGTTTTATTTTATCTACGTTATTTTCAAGTTTATTACCTTTATCCTGCAGTTCCTGATGACCATATTTACCACCAATAGTTAACGTATTAATGCTAAAAGGAATAATGGCACGAGTATCAACTATTGTATTTTCAATTTTCATATCCCTTTTCGGATTATTATTAGCTTCATATGTTACGAATGATGTGGTTGAAAAATGATCGAAATAACCATTATGGGTTAATGATAATGAATTTCTACGATTATCACGAACATTTGGTCTAGAACGAATTGAACTTGTTTTACCCGGCGTGTTTTTACTATTTTGTAATGATCGACCAAAATCTAAATCAAATTTTTGACTTTCCGTGGCATTTAAAGATAGCTTACCATTAATACTACGCAATTTCTGTTCAGCATGACCACTCACAAATTCATCTTCTGGATGATCAGTATACTGTCCATATAATTGGATACCAAGGATATCTGAAATTATGGGCCCCATCACTGAAAAATCACCAGTATAATAATTACTTGCTTTTGAATTATCCTGAAATGTTGATTCCAAACGTACACTTCCTTGCCATTTATCTGTCACTTTTTTAGTAATGATATTAATTACCCCTCCCATCGCATCGGAACCATAAAGTGAAGACATTGGTCCTTTAACTACCTCAATACGTTCAATTGCTGCTAATGGTGGTAACCAACCTTGTTCAAAACCGGGATTATCACTATTTGGTCTAGTCTCGCGTGTGCTGACTTTTTTACCATCGATAAGAATAAGCGTATATTTTGCATCCATACCACGAATACTAATATCTGACTTATCGCCTCCACCAGAAATATTTACCCCAGGAATATCTTTTATTGCATCAGTAATATCTCGATAGGGTTTATTACTAAGTTCTTTAGATGTGATTACAGAAATACTGGCTGGGGCATCTTTAATTTGTTGTTCAAATCCTGATGCAGTTACAACCATAGTATCCATATCCGTATCTATTGCAGCCATTGATTTTGTAGAAAAGGTGAACAATAAACTTAAATTTATTGAATAAGTAAGTAACTGTAATTTTTTTTTCGAACTCATTTCCTTAACCTTACATTTAGTAATGATAATTATTTGTATTTATAAAATAAATTTAAAAGTTACACTACATGATAATAATTATCAATATATTTTTAAAATTTAAAAGTAGACATCTTGCCACCTTTAAATAATAATAATTATCATTTTCATAATTATTGGAGAAAAAGAATGAACAAGAAAAAAAAATTAATTTTAAGCACTATTGCGGCTGTAATACTAGGTTTAACAGGCTGCCAATCTTCAAATACAATTACAGTTAAAACTAATGAACAAACTGTAGTTGTACCAAAAACACCACACAAAATAGTGGTAATGAATTATGGGGCTTTAGATACCTTAGATGCTTTAGGAAAAGGAGCATTAGTAGTGGGAACTTCACAATCTGTGATTCCTGATTATTTAAAACAATACAAAAATATAAAAGTTACCGATACCGGTAGTATGAAAGACTCGAATATTGAAATAATCAAACAATCAAAACCCGATTTAATTATTATTGATGGTCGTCAGGCAAATAAATATCAAGAATTAAGTAAAATCGCACCAGTATTAAATTTAAGTGTCGATTCTAAAAATTATTGGCAATCTACTGAAGATCATATTCGTTTATTAGGACAAATCACAAATACCAACGATTTAGCGAATGATATCATTCAATCACTAAATAAAAAAATTCAAAATGCACAATCTATAACTCAAGTAAGCAATAAAAAAGCTATAGTGGTTATTCATAATGAAGGTAAAGTTTTTTTAATCAACAATAGTTCAAGCGCAACTTTAATCCATGATGTATTGAAAGTAAAACGAGCAGTACCATTAACAGCTATTAATGTTAATACTAAGGAAAGACCAAAACCAACCTTTATCGATAATCAATATATTGCCGAAAATAAACCAGATATTATTTATGTCGTTGATCGTAGCAAAGCCATTGGTAAGCAAGCTATGGTAAATGACTATTTCGATCAGAAAGTGCTTACAAAAGCGAAAACTAAAGTGGTAAATTTAACATCTGATATTTGGTACTTATCAGGCGGTGGTGCGGAAAGTTTAGATCGCCAAATTGACGAAGTGATTAATGCAATAAAATAATAAATTATTAAAACATAATTTACATTTCCCTAATACCAAAGCTCTTTAAAATTGAGAGCTTTTATTTAATTAAAGGAAGCAAATATTAACCATCATAACTACAGATGTTATTTTACCCGCTGACATGATAAATGAGAGGTAAACTGGTACAATCTTATATGTTAAAATACTTTTAATATAGTTTCTCAAGATAGCATTATAATCAGAATATGTCGTCAAAATCATTAACCTTCTGATTAATGATTTCTGAGATAAAGTAATCAATCTGAAGCTTTTTACCCTCAATTACCAAAAATTAATACACTTACTTTATAGCGATGATATTGTGATAAATAAGGATTAATATTATTTATAACTAATAATTAGAAAATAATATTAACTTTACATAGAGTTATAGCTTTTTTCTAATTTAAGTGAGCATTTATTTAACAAATTGATTTGCAATGATTCTAACAAAATCATTAAATAAGATTTTAACTACTTTGATTTTAATTGGTTAATAGAGTAAAAAAACGATCAAATAAGTGACAATAGGCTAATGCCGCAAAAAGCAATAAATTACACAGTATTAGAAATAAAGCGTCTCTTAACTATTTTTTTATATATTTAAATGATGATATAAAATAATTATATAATAAAAAAGCCACGTTAAAACGCAGCTTTTTATCGAATGGTATGAATTATATTTTCTTAAATAATACCGAACCATTGGTTCCACCAAATCCGAATGAATTACACACAGCGTATTTCATATCTTTCACTTGGCGAGCTATATGAGGTACATAATCAAGATCACACCCCTCATCTGGATTATCTAAATTGATAGTCGGTGGAATTGCTTGATCACGTAATGCTAATATAGTAAAAATAGATTCGACTGCACCAGCGGCGCCTAATAAATGACCTGTCATCGATTTGGTTGAACTTACCATAACCTTGTGGCTGTTTTCTTTGAAAATAGATTTAACCGCTTGTGTTTCAGCTTTATCACCAGCTGGTGTTGATGTACCATGTGCATTAATATAACCAACTTGTTCAGGAGTAATACCTGCATCACGAATAGCACATTCCATCGCTAATGCCGCACCACTACCATCTTCTGGTGGTGAAGTCATATGATAAGCATCACCGCTCATGCCAAAACCAACTAACTCTGCATATATTTTGGCGCCACGTTTTTTAGCATGCTCATACTCTTCTAAAAATAAGATACCAGCACCATCACCTAATACAAAACCATCCCGATCTTTATCCCAAGGACGACTAGCTGCTTGAGGATTATCATTGTTAGTCGATAATGCACGGGCTGCACCAAAACCACCAATTCCCAATGGTGTACTTGCTTTCTCGCCACCACCTGCCAACATACCATCGGCATCACCATAAGCAATCATACGCGCGGCATGACCAATATTATGCACACCTGAAGAACAAGCCGTAGCAATAGTAATACTTGGACCTTTTAACCCGTAGATAATGGATAAATGACCAGCAATCATATTGACAATCGTTGATGGTACAAAGAAAGGACTGATTTTACGAGGACCGCCATTAATTAAAGCACTATGATTTTCTTCAATTAAACCTAATCCGCCAATACCTGAACCAATTGCACAACCAATACGCTTAGCATTTTCTTCAGTTATTTCAATTCCGGCATCTTGCATTGCTTGGATACCCGCGGCAATCCCGTATTGAATAAAATAATCCATCTTACGAGCATCTTTACGAGTAATATTATAATCTTCGCCATTGAAATCTTTTACCATAGCGGCGAAACGTGTTGCGAAAGGGGTTGTATCAAAATGTTCAATAAGTCCTACACCACTTTGACCAGCTAACAATGCTTGCCATGCTGATTCAATGGTATTACCTACCGGAGATATTAGCCCCATTCCAGTCACAACAACTCTGCGTTTAGACATGTTGTTTCTCCTGAAAAGGATTAAAATATGATCTGCGCTTATTCATCATAATAAGGCAATTTTTGAAATTAATATCAAGTGAAATTATATGAAAACAAACTGACGATCACCAATATGATCGCCAGTTTAAGGTTCTGACAAACCTTATTGATTTGCAGTAATATAATCAATCGCTGATTGAACAGTAGTGATTTTTTCAGCTTCTTCATCAGGAATTTCAGTATCGAATTCTTCTTCTAAAGCCATAACTAATTCCACTGTATCAAGAGAGTCGGCACCTAGATCTTCAACAAAAGAAGACTCATTTCTTACTTCATCTTCTTTAACACCAAGTTGCTCAACTATAATTTTCTTAACACGCTCTTCAATAGTGCTCATACTCTTTTCTTTCCTATAAATATCGCCAATAATGGCTGAGACTGTAAGTTTATAAAATGTTGAAAAAATTGCAAACAAATTTTCAACCTGATTATTTAATTATTACTCATTTTATCAAAATTGCGGCTTATTCTACACTAAATTTCAAGATTAAACCATATACATTCCACCATTGACATGTAAAGTTTCGCCAGTGATGTAAGATGCTTCATCTGATACTAAAAATGCTACTGCATTAGCAATTTCTTTTGGATCGCCTAAACGATTAGCAGGAACTTGCGATAAAATAGCTGTCCGTTGCTCATCATTTAATGCTCTAGTCATATCAGTTTCGATAAAACCTGGAGCAACAACATTTACCGTAATGCCACGTGAAGCAACTTCACGGGCAAGTGATTTACTAAAACCGATTAGACCCGCTTTTGCCGCAGAATAATTTGCTTGGCCGGCATTTCCCATTGTCCCTACAACAGAGCCAATTGTCACAATTCGCCCATAGCGTTTTTTCATCATCGTACGCATAAGTGCTTTAGATAAACGAAATACTGAAGTTAAATTAGTATCAAGAATATCTTGCCATTCTTCATCTTTCATGCGCATTAAAAGATTATCACGGGTAATTCCTGCATTGTTAACAAGAATATCAATATCGCCAAATTGGGATTTAACGGCTTCAATTACCGATTCTATTGATTTTTCATCAGTCACATTAAGTGCAAAGCCTTTACCGTTTTCACCAAGATACTGACTAATAGCATTCGCTCCGTTTTCAGTTGTTGCTGTACCAATCACAGTTGCGCCGCTTGTTACAAGCCTTTCAGCAATTGCGCGACCTATACCGCGACTAGCACCTGTAACTAAAGCAATTTTTCCTGCTAAATTCATACAAACTCCTCTTATTTTATTTATTTTACACTTTCAAGTGCTAGATTTAATGATGTTGGATCATTAACTGCACTTCCTGAAAGTGTATCGACAATGCGTTTGGTCAAACCTGTTAAAACTTTTCCTGGCCCCATTTCAATTAATAAAGCAGTGCCTTGAGCAGCCATGAATTCAACAGTTTCTGTCCAACGTACTGGACTGTATAATTGGGCGATTAAAGCCTCTTTAATCGCCTGTGCATTTGTTTCCATTTTCACATTCACATTGTTAATAACCGGATAAAGAGGTTCATTAAATGCAATACCTGCTAATGTTTTTGCCAATTTATCGGCAGCAGGTTTCATTAGTATACAATGTGACGGTACGCTCACCGCTAAAGGTAATGCCCGTTTAGCGCCAGCTTCTTTACATAATGCTCCAGCTCGTTCTACAGCTTCTTTATTACCTGCAATAACAACTTGACCTGGCGAATTAAAATTCACAGGTGAAACAACCTGATCTTGTGCAGCTTCTTGACACGCTTTTAGAATGGCTTCATTATTTAAGCCGATGATAGCATACATTGCTCCTGTGCCAGCAGGAACCGCTTCTTGCATTAATTTACCACGCAATTCAACTAATTTGATCGCATCTTTAAAATCAATAACACCTGCACAAACAAGTGCTGAATACTCACCTAAGCTATGTCCAGCCATAAAGTCAGGTTTAGGACCTTGTTTTTGCTGCCATACTCGAAAAATTGCAACGGATGCGGCTAATAAAGCAGGTTGAGTAATCCAAGTTTTACCTAATTCTTCAACAGAGCCTTCCTGTATAAGCTGCCAAAGGTCATATCCTAATACAGACGATGCTTGCGAGAATGTTTCCTGAATAACTGGGTATTCTTTGCTTAACTCCTTAAGCATACCAATTGTTTGTGACCCTTGACCGGGAAATACCATAGCAAATTTAGTCATTAACTTACCCTAATTTTTATTATCAAACGATAATTGCCTATTTATAATTTTAGAATCGAACTAAAATCGATCCCCAAACAAAACCACCACCAAATGCTTCTAATAACAATAATTGTCCACGCTGGATTCGCCCATCTCTTACACCAATATCTAATGCACATGGTACAGATGCCGCTGAAGTATTCCCTTGTTTATCTAGAGTCACAATCACTTTACTGAGATCCATATCTAATCGCTTAGCGGTAGCGGCAATAATGCGTAAGTTAGCTTGATGTGGCACTAACCAATCTAATTCCGATTTACGAATGTTATTTTCTGTTAAAATTTCGTCGACTAAATTGGATAATTCACGAACCGCAACTTTAAATACTTCGTTACCATGCATCACCATGTAAGCAGGATCAGTTAAATTACGGCGATCTACATTTGGATATTTAAGTAAATCGCCATATTTTCCATCTGCATGTAAACGAGAAGCAATAATACCTGGTTCCGCTGAAGCACCAATAACTACAGCACCCGCACCATCACCGAAAATGATAACAGTTCCACGATCTTCGGGATCAACTCCTCGAGTTAACATATCAGAACCTACTACCAATGCACACTTAACTATACCTGTTTTGACATATTTATCAGCGATATCCAATGCATAAATAAAGCCTGAACAGGCCGCAGAAACATCAAAAGCAATTAAATCAGTTAATCCCAATTTTGCCTGTAATTCAGTTGCTGAACTTGGGAATGCATTAACTGAACTAGCTGTTGCCACAATAATTAACCCGATTTCACTTTTATCAATTTGCGCCATATCAATCGCTTTGATTGCTGCTTCGTAAGCCATTGAAGTAACTGTTTCATTATCAGCAGCAATGTGTCTTTCTTTAATTCCAGTTCGAGTTGTTATCCATTCGTCACTGGTATCAACCATTTTTTCAAGATCAGCATTAGTTCTGATTTGCTTAGGAAGATAACTTCCCGTTCCTAAAATTTTTGTAAACATTGATTATTTTCACTCTTAGGTAATACAGAAGAAAGGCTTGACGCAATTCTTTCAGGTATATTATTTTCGATAGCTAAAATGGCTTGTTCAATAGCAGCAAGAAACGAATTTTGATTTGCTCCGCCATGACTTTTTATGACAATACTTTGTAATCCGAGCAAACAGGCACCATTATAATGACTGGGATTTAAATGACCAAAATAATTTGCCATCTTTTTTTGTACCCAATGCCCAGCTAATTTAGCGAAAATTGAATTTCCTTTGCTCATTAATTGCGTTGATGATAAAAAGATTTTAATTAATCCTTCTACTGTTTTTAATGTGACATTTCCGACAAATCCATCACAAACTAACACATCAGTTTTACCTGTCAGCAGTTCATCACCCTCTAAATAACCAACAAAATTTATCCGTTCATCTGCTTTTAATATATTAGCGGCAGCTCGGATTCTATCCAAACCTTTAATATCTTCTTTACCAATATTCAATAACGCTACCCGGGGTTTCGTAATATCGGACATTGTACTAGCTAAAATAGATCCCATAATAGCAAATTGAACTAACATTTCACTATTACATTCCGCATTCGCGCCTAAATCTAGAATAACCGTATTCCCTTTTTTGATCGTCGGCAAGGTAGCAACTAAAGCTGGGCGCTCAATACCTGGTATGGAGTAAAGTAATAACTTTGATAATCCCATTAAAGCACCAGTATTACCTGCGCTAACACACGCCTGAGCCTGCTTTAATTTAACTTGCTCTATCGCTACACGCATCGATGATCCCTGACTGTGTCTAATTGCAAACGAAGGTTTCATCTCGTTTGTAATAACGCTTGTTGACTCAACAATCGTTAGACGTGGGTGATTTTCAGATAAAAAGGGACTTATTTCAGATGTATTACCAACTAAAATTATCTTAAGATTTTGATGGTGATCAAGTGCCTTTAAAGCGGCAGGGACAACGATACGAGGACCGAAGTCCCCGCTCATAGCATCTAACGCAATGGTTAGATTATCCAAAATATCACCTTGATATAAGGAAAACTATTTATTTACAACCTTACGACCGCGATAATAACCGTCAGCGGTTACGTGATGGCGTAAATGAGTTTTCCCCGATTCATCAACTGAAATATTAGCTACTGTTAATGCATCATGTGCACGACGCATACCACGTTTTGCACGAGTTTTACGATTCTGTTGAACGGCCATGGACTTACTCCTCTCTCTAGGGCTTATTTTTCAAACTGACTAAAATTGCAAACGGATTTGGTTTACCTTCTTCAGTAGGAATCTCACCAAATACCAATTCTGCTTCTGACACTTCGCAGTGTTTACTATCATGCACCGGCGCAATCGGTAGACTCAGAATAATTTCATCTTCTACCAATGCCAAGATATCGACTTCGCCAAACTCATTAAGCATGGCGGGTTCATAATATTCCGGTAGTGCCTCTATTTGAGCATCACTCTTAACAGGGCTAAATTTATTTTCTACGTGAATTCTACTGACAAACGGCTGCTGACAACGTTGACAAATTAAAGTTACTTCAACTTCTGCATCAACTGCAATTACACAAAGTTTCTGTTCATCATAGCCAAACGACAATGAGCAATGAATATCGCTATTCACGTATTCAACTGACTCAGATAAGCGACCAGCATTTTTAGCTAGATATACACCCGTATAATCTAATCTCTTTTGAGCCGCTTTAATCGGGTCAATAGTTAAAGGCAATCTATTTTGCATAAGGCGCGCATCTTACCGTTAAATCCCATTTTCGTCAATGGGGTTTAAGTTAATTTATTGTGATAATTAAATAAGATTAATTTTTAGTTCGGCTATTTTAATCAAAAAATAAGCTTTGTTAAATTAATTTTTGATATTTTTAATTATGCTTTAAATTTATTCAAACATTTTATTATTTGTTTAAAAGTTAAACATTCTTTTCAACCAATTAGGTGCTTGATCTTCAGTTTTTTGGTAATCAGATATTGAATTATCATTACTACATAACCCATTTTTATCACTTGCCCACACCGGTAGCTGCATTACACCAACGCCAGCACATTGCCATCTTCCCTGAGCATCAATATTTATCATTTTAATATTTGCTGGTTGATTTTGATAAAAAGATTGTGGTGGATTGTAATGTAAATATTTCTGGTAGATTTTTAACGCTCCAGCAGAACCAGTTAATTGCATCGGTTTGTGATCATCTAACCCCACCCAAATAACTACAACATTTTTTCCATCAATTCCGACAAACCAACTATCACGTAAATCATTTGTTGTACCCGTTTTTCCCGCTAAATGAGTCGACGGATAATCACTGCTTAGCGCTTTAGCTGTACCTCGTTCTATAACTTGTTGCATTGCATAAGTTGTTAAATAAGCTGCTTGCGCAGAAACTGCCTGAATAATATTAGGATAACTTTGAAAAACCAATTGGTTTTGATTAGAAACAACAGCATTTAAAATAGATAATGACGACTTTTTGCCGGTATTGGTAATCACTTGATAGATTTGTGCAGTTTCTAAAGGAGTGAGTTCTAATGATCCTAAAAATCGCGATGGAACAGCTTTAATTTCAGACTCGGGCACCCCGAGCGAAAGCAAAGTTTTCTTTGTCGCAGATAATCCTACGGACATGCCAAGATTAACAGATGGAACATTGAGTGATTTAGCCAGAGCATCGACTAATAACACTTTATTACGATATTGTTTATCAAAATTATTTGGTTTCCATATAGTATGATTATCTAATTTTATCGTTATCGGTTTATCCTCAAGAATAGTATTGAGTTGGTATTGTTGTGGATGACTTAAGGCAGTTAAATAAGTCGGCGGTTTCGCCAAAGAGCCGATAGGCCGTCTTGCAAATAAGGCGCGATTATATCCTGGATATTGTGGATCTTCACCACCAATTAATCCCCGTATTTCTCCTGTCTGACGGTCAACTATCACAATCGCTGCTTGTAAATATGGATTATTCGTAATTTTTTTTAAACGTGCTATTTCTTCGGTAAGTGCCTGTTCAGCAGCCTGTTGTACTAACGGATCAAAAGTTGTGAAAATTTTCATACCTGATAAATGATTAGCATGTTCACCGAGCTGTTTACGTAAATCTCGCTTTACCAATTGAACAAAAGCGGGATGTGGTGAAATTACGCCACCTTTAGGTAGAATAGATAGGCTGCGACGACATAATAATTGATATAATTCTTCATCAATTATATTTTGCTCTTGAATCAACTTTAGAACAAGATTACGACGCTCTAGCACTCTATCTGGTTTGGACCAAGGATTATAATAGGAAGCCCCTTTTACCATTGCAACTAATAGAGCTTGCTGATCCAAGCTTAATTCATTAACGGGTCGACCAAAATAATAAAGACTTGCTAAAGGAAAACCATGAATTTCTTGATCGGCAACCTGACCGAGATAAACCTCATTCAGATAGAGTTCTAGAATCCGTTCCTTACTGTAACGAGAATCTAAAATAATCGCCATATAAGCTTCACGTAATTTTCTCACATAAGAGCGCTCGTTCGTTAAAAAAAGATTTTTAACTAATTGTTGGGTTAAAGTACTTCCACCTTGCAAGGTTCTGCCAGAAATCAAATTAGCATAAATTGCGCGTAATATTGAATAAATACTAATACCATCATGTTGATAAAAACGCTTATCTTCTGTCGCAATTAACGTTTGCACTAATGATTCAGGAAAATCTTTTAATGGCACAAATAAACGTTGTTCATTATTTGAAGACCGTATTAAAGTAATAAGTTTAGGATCAATTTTTAATGAATCGATTTTCCGACCATTATTAAGATTGATGATTTTGATGATATGATTTTGCTTAAAAGTGATTCTGGCATAAAAAGGCTCTTCATCAGCATCGGGAAAGGAAAATGGTCTACGATAAATATCGATGTAATTTGGCTTTACTATAAACTCACCAGGTTTAGTTATGACCGAAACTTGCCGATAATGAGAACTATTTAGCTGAGCGATGATTTCATTCTGACTAAAAACGTCACCTGATTCAAGTATAATAATCCTACCATAAACCGTAGCAGGTAATTGCCAAACATTACCATCGATTTTTTCTTTAATCTGCTGATCTAAATATATACCACTTACAATAATTACAGCGGTAATAACAAGCAATAATTTTAACAATAACCAACCAAAATAGCTTTTTTTACTAGTTTTAGTATTTTTTTTCTTACTTTTTTTAGAACGTTGTTTTGTTTTTTGCTCGGTCTTCGTCTTCTTAGCCAAATATCACCTGTTTTCAATCACTTTTACGTTTAATTCGCACTATAAATATAATTAGGTTTATAATAACATACTTTTTCATATCCAGAGTGAATGTCAATGCTTTTCCCTTCTCAGTTACAATCAGCAACGTTAATTAAGCGCTATAAACGCTTTTTAGCGGATATTCAACTAAATAATGGTGAAATTATCACAATTCATTGTGCCAATACAGGAGCAATGACAGGTTGTGCCAATGAAGGGGATACGGTTTGGTTTTCAACCTCTAACAATTCCAAACGAAAATTACCTAATAGCTGGGAATTAACCTTAACAAGCCAAAATCATTGGATATGTGTAAATACTATTAGAGCGAATCAAATAGTTAAAGAAGCCATTATTAAACATAAAATTCCAAAATTGATAGGTTATAACAATATCAAATCTGAAGTTAAATATGGCTCAGAAAATAGTCGTATCGATTTATTATTATCTGATAACAAACGAAATCAGTGTTATGTTGAAATAAAATCAGTGACATTATTTAACCCAAATAATCAATATGGCTATTTCCCTGATACAATCACAACCAGAGGTCAAAAACACCTTCGGGAATTGATCTCTATCGTGAAAAAAGGAGAACGCGCTGTGGTTTTCTTTCTTGTCATGCATACAGGAATAGAACAGTTTTGCCCTGCATATGATATCGATCCGGCTTATAGCAGTCTTCTTAAACAAGCTTACCAAAATGGCGTTGAAGTTATTTGTTATAAAACGACAATATCGCCGGCAGGAATTTGGATAAAACGGCCACTAGCCATTACCTTTGATTAACTTTTAACACTGTTTATTAAGGATTAAAGTTTATTTGCTAATTTGATTTGATTACAACCAAAATTAAATTTTAATAATTGCATAAGCTAAACTTTTTTATTAAAAAAGGCCAATAAATATTATTGACCTTTTAGCATTGATATCTAATATTAATTACTATTGTGTTCAGATTCAAATGCAAGTTTTGGTTTAATTTTCTTAAACTGCTCCAAGAACGTTTTTTTAGACTTACCGGTTAAACCATCAGAAATAGGTAAATTTGCTGTTAACGGATTTACTGGTTTACCATCAATATGTAATTCAAAATGTAGATGTGGTCCTGTTGAACGCCCTGTGTTGCCAGATAAACCAATTTTATCACCTTTTTTTACTATCTGCCCAGCTTTGACCAGTATTTTATCAAGATGCATATATTTAGTTGTGTATTGTCGACCGTGGCGAATTGCTATGTAATTACCGGCTGAACCACTATATTTAGCAATCATAACTTCCCCTTCGCCTACAGCTAGCACTGGCGTACCACGCGAAACAGCAAAATCAACACCATTATGAGGCGCTATTTTTTTAGTAACAGGATGTAATCGTCTAGGATTAAATCCTGATGAAATTCTCGCTTGTTTTACCAAAGGATAGCGTAAAAAGTTTTGTGATAAACTTGCGCCATGCATATCATAGTAATGACCATCTTCAGCTAAAACCGCATAATAGTTTTTAGAGCCATTTTGGATTCTTACTGCCAATAATTGACTTTTTTCATGTTTATCACCGAACATCTCTCTAGATAATAAAACTGAAAACTTATCACCTTTTTTTAACCGTCTAAAATCTAATTGCCATTGTAACGCTTTAGTAATATTGGCTATTTCATTACTTGTTAGACCTTGTTTTCTAGCATCTGCTACAAAGGATGTTTCAATCTGACCTTGTGCATTATAAGGCTTCCAAATACCTTCTCGAGTTTCTAAACGCTCAACAAATTTATTATTCACTTTTTCATAAATGCGCATATTATTATTAGAAATAATCCAGCTAAAACTTTTTAAGTTATGCTCATTATCAACAGTCCAACTGATTTGTTGCCCGATTCTTAAATTGGTTAGTTGTTTGAATTGTTTTGTTAGTATATAGACATCATTACGATTGACACCGTATTGAGCCATAATACCAGATAGAGTATCTCCACGACTCACAGTGTATTGAACATTACTATCATCTTGCTCTATTACTTCATCAATTTCATCTTTAATTACTTCATCTTCAGGCTTCGGTTGATCTAAAGATTCCTCAGTATTTTGCTCGTTATTAATACGTTCTTCAAGCCTAACAATTGCTGCATTACCTACTGATGTCGGCAATTGTTGTTTTTCAATCACAGTCGTTTGAACTTGGGGATTTAATGGAATATAACTTGTCCGCTCAGGGTTAAGCGGACGCCATAAATTGAAAAATAATATAAAAATAAAAAAAACAACTAATATTGCAATATAAGGAAATTTAAATTCTTTTTCAACAACATCAGATGGGTCAATCTGCTGCACTCAAGTAACCTTTTTGATTGATTATAATTTTAGCTCATTCTAAACAATTTAATAACTGCTGTGTTATTTTTAACAAAAATTTACAGTATGCATCTTTTGTCATAACAATATCCATCCCCAAGGGATCCAGTTCCCCGACTTTAACATTAGTACCATCTATTAATTTATTAACAATGACCGGACTAAATTGAGGTTCCCTAAAAATACAAACTGCATTCCTGTTTTTTAATTCTTTTTGAATTTCGTAAATCTTCTTTAACCCAGGTTGAATTGAGGGATTGATTGTGAAACTACCTAAATTATTCAAGTTAAATTGAGCTTCAAAATAAGCATAAGAATCATGAAAAACGAAATATCCCTTATTTTGTACGCTATTCAATTTTTTTGCAATATTTTGTTCTGTTTGTTTTAGATTAATTAAAAAATCATGCAAATTTTGTTCAAGAAGAGCTGCTTTTTGGGGATAAATTTTCTGCAATTTATCATGAATGATTTGTGCAGAAATTTCAGCTATTTTAGGTGATAGCCAAATATGATTATCAAATCGCCCATGTTCATGGTGAGCATGATGCTCGTCAGCATGATTCAACTCTCCATGTTTCTCTCCTGATTTGAGGAGAGCTTCAATTGTTGGGTATTCAGTTAACTCAATCGTTTTATTATTGTCAATATCCTTTAAAACACTTGGCATAAATGTTTCCATATCTTCACCAACCCAAATGATCAAGTCAGCCGAATTTAATTTTATCAAGTCAGAAGGTTTTAAAGAATAAGTATGAGGGGATGCTCCATCTGGTAATAAAACGTCTGTCTCTGAGACGCCAGAAGCAATAGCTTCTGTAATAAACCCTAAGGGTTTAATAGAAGTAATAATTTTAGCCTGACAAAAAGAGGTAAAAAATATCATGTTGATTATCAATAAGATGTAAGATTTTTTAATTAATTTTTTGATAAACATATATAATAGATGTACTAAATGAAAATTAATGTTATGTTATAATATAACATTAAATAAGACAAGTGATTTATAAATAAAATGCAACCGTTAGTTTCTATTAAAAATGTATCTATCAGCCTTAATCAACAGAACATTTTAAGCAATATCTCGTTTACGATTGATACAGGTAAAATTATTACAATATTAGGTCCAAATGGTGCTGGTAAATCCACACTCGTAAAGCTTGTATTAGGTCTTCTTAAACCATCTAATGGTTTGATTGTTCGTAAAAAAAATCTTACTATTGGCTATGTGCCGCAAAATTTACAAATTGATAAAACCTTACCTATAACAGTAAAGCGTTTTATGCAACTCAATCCGACTATCAATAGCCACAATATTGAAAAAATGTTACATCGTGTCAACGCATTTGGTTTGATTAATAAAACCATGCAACAATTATCGGGGGGGGAAATGCAACGTGTTTTACTTGCACAAGCTTTAGTTAAAAAGCCAGAACTTTTAATCTTAGATGAACCGACTCAAGGTGTTGATGTAAATGGACAAATCACTTTGTATAATTTGATTGCTAACGCTAAAAATGAATTTAATTGTGCGGTGTTAATGATTTCCCACGATTTACATTTAGTAATGGCAAAGACCGATGAAGTGATTTGTTTAAATAAACATATCTGTTGTTCTGGTACTCCAGCATTAGTCTCAAACGACCCTGAATTCATTGCACTGTTTGGCCGTAATGCAGCTAATCAACTTGCCGTTTATAAACATCACCATTTGCATCAAACTAACTATCAGGGACGCATTATGTTACCAAATTTTGGAGCAAAGAAAAATGTTTGAACTATTACTACCACCTTTGCTTGCTGGAATTATTTTATCATTAATAACCGGACCATTGGGAACATTCGTAGTATGGAGGAAGATGTCGTATTTTGGTGATACCCTCTCCCATGCAGCCTTACTTGGTATAGCATTAAGTTTTTTATTAAATATAAACCCATTTTATGCGGTTATTTTTCTCACCGTAATACTTGCTGTTGGTCTTATTGTACTAGAATTGCAACAAAAATTAGCGATTGATACACTATTGGGAATTTTAGCGCATAGTTCACTATCACTTGGCGTGGTAGTTATCAGCTTATTAAATAATATTCGAGTCGATCTTATGGGATATCTATTTGGTGATTTACTTTCAATCACTCTAAATGATATTTATTATATTCTTTTTGGAACGATTATTGTCAGTATTATATTGTATCTCAATTGGAATCGTTTTTTATTCATAACAGTAAGTGAAGAACTAGCTTTTAGTAATGGTATCAACATTATCAAAACAAAATTTATTCTCACTTTACTATTAGCATTAACGATTGCTTTAGCCATGAAATTTGTTGGCGCATTAATTATCACTTCTTTACTGATTATTCCAGCCGCAACCGCCCGTTGCTATGCAAAATCACCAGAACAAATGGCAATTTTTGCGATTATTATCGGTATTATATCTGTGATAGGTGGTTTAATTATATCTGCATATTATGATAGCCCAACCGGACCTTCTGTTGTTATTACAAATGCATTTATATTTATTTTATCTTTAATGATTTCAAAAATATTTAAACTTAGTAACTCTTAAAAAAATTTAATAAATGCCAAAATAAACCGAAAGCATTTGACTAATCTACAGAAAAATAATTATGAAATATATGAAATAAATCGCAAAGAAACACTAAAAAAATTTATTTGTCTAATATCCAGCTAAATTAATCTTATTTCAATTGATTTAGGATTATTCAATGTCGCTTTTCACAATATATACCCGGGCTTGTATTGGCATTCAAGCCCCTAAAATTGATGTTGAAATACATATCAGTAACGGAATGCCAAGCTTTACTCTAGTTGGATTACCTGAAACATCTGTTAAAGAAGCAAAAGATCGCGTGAGAAGTGCAATTATAAATAGTGGTTTCACTTTTCCTAGTAAAAAAATAACCATTAATCTCTCACCAGCAGATCTACCGAAAGAAGGTAGTCGCTTTGATTTACCGATTGCTGTGGCAATTTTAGCTGCAACATTACAGATCAAAACGGATCAATTATATCAATATGAATTCCTAGGAGAGCTAGCGTTATCAGGTGAAATAAGAGCGATAAAAGGCGCAATTCCTGCGGCTATTTCTGTTCAAGAACATGATAGAATTCTTATTCTTTCAAAAGAAAATTCGTCAGAAATAGCATTAATAAATCATAGTAATGCATTGGTATGCGAAAATTTGCTCCAGTTATGCCAACATTTCTCTGGTGAAACACCGCTAACGAATGTAACTTATAATGTCCCGTTAGATATTCAACAGAATTTAAACGATTTACAAGATATTATAGGACAAGAACATGCCAAACGTGCTTTAGAAATAGCTGCCGCTGGAGGACATAATCTGTTATTAATAGGTCCGCCAGGAACAGGAAAAACAATGTTAGCTACTAGATTAGTTGATTTATTACCACCTCTAAATGATAAAGAATCACTTCAAACAGCAACAATAAACAGTTTAGTTAATCAAATAAATACGAATAAAAATTGGCGTTGTAGACCCTTTAGAGCACCTCATCATAGTGCATCGATAGCTGCACTCGTTGGTGGCGGCTCAATCCCCAAGCCTGGTGAAATTTCTCTAGCGCATAATGGCATTTTATTTTTAGATGAATTACCGGAATTTAATCGTAAAGTGTTAGATGCATTACGAGAACCTTTAGAATCTGGAGAAATTATTATCTCAAGAGCAAACGCCAAAATTACGTTCCCAGCTAGTATTCAGCTTATTGCTGCGATGAACCCAAGTCCTACAGGACATTATCAAGGTACCCATAATAGAACAACCCCCCAACAAGTAATTCGCTATTTAAATCGTTTATCAGGCCCATTTCTAGATAGATTTGATTTATCCATCGAAGTCCCTCTTTTACCAAAAGGAGCGCTAAGTAAAAACATGAATCGTGGTAATACGACAGCTGAAGTAAAAAAACGAGTCATAATTGCTAGAGAAAAACAAATTAGCAGAGCAAATAAGATTAATAGTAAATTAACAACATATGAGATTAATACTTATTGTGTTCTCACATCTGAGGATAGCGAATTTTTGGAACAGGCTTTAATGAAGTTAGGTTTATCGGCTAGGGCATGGCATAGAATATTAAAAGTTTCAAGAACGATTGCTGATTTAGATGGAAAAATAGCCATAGAACGAAAACATTTAATTGAAGCATTAAGTTATCGTTCTATGGATAAATTATTAATTCAATTACATAAAAATATTGGTTAAATTAATCATCACTATCAATGAAATCATCGGCAATATCTACTTGTGGTTTACCACCTGATAGGGTA
Source organism: Frischella sp. Ac48 (assembly GCF_019641635.1). Classification (NCBI taxonomy): domain Bacteria; kingdom Pseudomonadati; phylum Pseudomonadota; class Gammaproteobacteria; order Orbales; family Orbaceae; genus Frischella; species Frischella sp. Ac48. The sequence continues at coordinate 575 of NZ_JAETXP010000007.1, read as the reverse complement.
TGAAATTTTTTTGCTTTATTAATACAATGCAAATATTTTAACCAAACCTTTTCAAACTCATTAGAAGCTTCCTTGCTGCCTCGGCAAACTGATACAAAAGACTTTTCGTCGGCAGTTACCGGTTTTCGAACCTCATTATCTAAATCCTTAAACGCACAGCCATATTTTTCTAAAAGCTGAGATTCTTTAATGGTAAAATCACCATGACGTGAAAAACCTCTTGGATAATTTTTATTATCAAAAAAACGCTGTTGTGAAAGAAAACTTTCTACCATTTTCGACCCTCAATAATTTAAGTTCAATAATATTGTTGTGCGGATTATAATCGAGATGAGTATTCTGTAAATAAAAATTTTAAATGTTATCACATGTAAAACACTAAGTGATTAATAATTATTCAGATATTACTGATATGGCAGGGGCGGAGAGGCTCGAACTCCCAACACCCGGTTTTGGAGACCGGTGCTCTACCAATTGAACTACGCCCCTAAATAGAAATTGGCGGAACGGACGGGGCTCGAACCCGCGACCCCCTGCGTGACAGGCAGGTATTCTAACCAACTGAACTACCGCTC
>NZ_JAETXP010000006.1:0-84502 GCF_019641635.1 Frischella sp. Ac48 | reverse complement strand
CACACAGATTGTCTGTTTTTACTTTTTAAAGAGCTAACAGTTTACCTTCTAGGTTTACTGTCTCAAGGGTTGCGTATACTACGCTATCCTTTTTTATCCGTCAAGAAAATTTTTATCTTTTTTCAAAATTTTCTTCTACATACTGTTTGAATCAGAATTCCTTTCGTCGCTCTCAATCAATCAGTGGATGCGCATTATAACGATCTTTTCGCTTTCTTCAACTGCTATTTCGATCTTTTTTTATCAGTTGATTATTGTTTGTGCGGATCATCACAAATCTGTACAAATTCCATACTATGAGGCGAGAATTTATGATTAGTTATCAAACTTAGTGATGCACAATTCAATATGTTAACGGCATATATAACAAAACATAAAATATCTTATCTAATATCTTTATCTACAATTATTTGTTTAAAATCTAATTGATAAGCTATGTAAAATATACCACTAGCTGTTACTAAAAATTGTTGGGTTACAAAACATTAATCTAATGTGGATTGATTAATATACTTTTTAAAAGTTTGCGCAAAAATATCAACTTTATCCCAATCAGTATACTCAATAATAGGTTTAGTTACGTCAGTATCGCCTTTACCTAACCACATAATAAAACGTATCATATTTCGATCAAACCAATTATAGCTTGGATAAAAAAGTGCTCCTGCAAATACAGCTTTTAATTTAGGAAACCATTTTATTTTAGCTAAGAACTTTCGTGTATATAAATTAGTTTCCGGTGTATTTTTATTTATTTTTCGCGCAATAAGATTGACACCAAAAAAGGCACTTTTCATCAGATTCAATTGTTGATAATTATTATCAATAAATTGTTTAATTAAATTACTATAAAACCCATAACGAATTGAGGTACCTATAATTACCGACTGATATTCACATAAATTAATTTGCGAATCATATCTTAATTCAATCAATGTACAATCAAATTCTGAACCAAGCTGGCTTTTAATGCGTTGCATAATTTTTGCGGTCTGTTGTTCATGGGTTGTATATAATAGTAACGTTTTCATATAGACTCTTGATAAAAATAGTACTCTTATAATTAACATATTAAGATATGTATTTATAATTTTATAACTTAATTAACATTAAGAATAATATTAATATTCCGAAATTAACAATTATGATTTCCAAAATGCTGGCGTAAAAATAACCAACAATGTGAAAATCTCTAATCTTCCAAATAACATATCGATTATCATAACCCATTGCACTATTTCACCAACATGAGTAAATGTGTCACTTGCGTCATCAATGCCAATACCTAAATTATTTAACGAAGAAGCGACAATGTAGAAAGCATCCATTGCACTTAAGCCATTGGCGACAACAATAAAAAAACTTATCAAAAACACTAAAGCATAAGCAGAAAAAAATCCCCAAACAGCCTCAATAATTCGTTCTGGTAACACGCGGTTATTAAGTTTTAGACTATAAATTGCATTAGGATGTACTAAACGCTTAAGTTCGCGTGAACCTTGCATAAATAGCAGTAATACTCTTACCACTTTCATGCCTCCACCAATCGAACCAGCACAACCACCAATAAATGATGCACATAATAACATTATTGGTAATAAAGGCGGCCAATGATAAGGATCATCAATGGCGAAGCCGGTGGTCGTTGCCGTAGACACAACTTGTAAAACGACCTTATCTACCGATGTATTGAATCCTTTATCGCTCCATAGATAAATAATAACAATACTAATAGCTATTAATATTGCTAAAATGGTAATAAACGCTCTAAATTCTTGGTCTTTGAAATATTGTCTAATGGAAAATTGATTAAAAGCATTAAAATGCAGAGCAAAATTACAACCCGATAATATAATAAAGAAAGTAATAATATAATTAATAATAGGATTATGAAAATAAGCCAAGCTAGCATCATGGGTTGAAAATCCCCCCATGGATATTGTTGAAAAACTATGGGATATCGCATCGAAACCATCCATCCCCGCTAACCATAAACTAACAGCACAAATAACCGTTAGAAATATATAAATGGACCATAACGTTTTTGCTGTTTGTGCAATACGAGGTTGAACCTTACTATCTTTTTGTGGGCCAGGTATTTCAGCACGATATAATTGCATTCCCCCAACCCCGAGTAAAGGCAGAATAGCGACTGCTAATACAATAATTCCCATTCCTCCTAACCATTGTAATAACTGTCGATAGAAAAGTAGCGCCTTAGGTAAAGTATCAAGATGAATAATACTTGTTGCACCAGTAGTTGTTAGTCCAGAAAAAGATTCAAAAAATGCCGTTGTTAGATTTAGGTTGAGATGATTATCAAAAATAAATGGAAATGCTGCAATCGTGCCTAACACAACCCAAAATAAAACAACAATTAAAAAACCCTCACGCGTACTAAGATCTTGTTTATATTTACGATTCGGCAGCCATAATATGATACCTAAAATAAATGCAAGAAAAAAAGACTGAACAAATATAGCACCTCCACCATCACGATAAATAATAGCAATTAACGCAGGTATTAACATAAACACCGATAAAAGCGAGATGAGTAGTCCAACAATCCGAATAATAGAACGCCAATGCATCATAAATGCTTTCTCTCAATTATGAATTTTATTTAAAGCCTCTATCAGCTTTAATTAAATCGTAAGCAGCTTGAATTTCTTGTGATCGTTTCTTTGCTGCTTCTAACATTTCTTTAGGTAATCCTTTTGAAACTAGCTTATCAGGATGGTGTTCGTTCATCAATTTGCGATAAGCACGTTTAATAATCACCACATCTACTGAAGGATCCACGCCTAAAACTCGATAAGCGTTATTGATATCATTTTTTGAAGTTGATTGCTGATAATGTCTTTGATAGTTACCTTTATGCTGTGATTGATAGTTTTGATTGGAATACTGCTGGCGTTGGAATTGATAACTCGCCATGATCATTTGAATATAAATAGCCATTTGAGCTTTAGGAATATGAAATTCTTCAGCCACAATATTCAAAATTTGCTTTTCTTTTTCATCTAAATAACCGTCGCTCATTGCCGCTTGAATAAGCTGTTCACAAAATACCATTAAGACTTTTCTTCTATAACGATATTGATTATAAATTTCATTCAAGCGCTTACGTAACGGATAGTTAGTTACTTTACCACGATTAAATGAGTCCTGAGCTAACTTGCGTTTTTCAGCATCAAGCTGTAATTGATCCATATAGTGACTAGCAAGTCTTATATCATCAACGGTTACCTGACCTTTAGCTTTACTTAAATGTCCCAGAACTTCAAAAGCCACCGTTAAAAATAATGTAGGGTTTGCCGGATTATCTCTTACAGGCGCCATATTATTAAAAAAGCGATATAACATAGGACCAACAAATAAACCAACAAAAAACATTAAACTATTTTTAAAAAAATAAGAAAAAACAATACCTGTGACAATTGCCCAGATAAAAGACATATTTATCGCTCCTAAAGACCTTCAACCGCCTCAATTAATATGATGTTATCCATCTATCTCTATTCGATCAACTCGTTGCAAACCTCTTGGTAATAACGAGCCTTTTCTCCCTCTTTCTGCAATAAATTTTTGTAAATCGGATGGTTTTAATATTAATTTACGTTTACCGACATATAATGTAACGCAAGACTCTGTGGATATGAGAGTCATATAAATTAGATAATCCTCATGTTTTTCAGCTTGGGCACTTGCTATTGCAATGATTTTATTCCCCTTACCTTTTGATAATTCAGGCAAGCTATTTACAGGAAAGATTAACATTCGCCCAGTGTTAGTAAGTACTAACAACAGTGACTTATCATCCTCAATTTCAATGAGAGGCATAACTTTAGCATTGGTCGGTAAAGTTATAATCGTTTTTCCATTGCGGTTACGAGTCACTAAATCAGCAAATCTACAAATAAAACCATATCCAGCATCAGAAGCCATAATAATTTTTTGTTGCTCATTTGTACTCATAATCAATTGTTCAATACTTGCCCCAACCGGTAAAGATAACTTACCACTAAGTGGTTCACCTTGACCTCTTGCTGAAGGTAGTGTATTAGGTTCAATCGCATAACTTCTACCACTGGAATCAATAAAAACTACGGGTTGATTACTTTTACCTTTTACTGAAGCTTTATAATTATCGCCAGCTTTATAACTCAGGGTTGTTGGATCAATATCATGCCCTTTAGCACTGCGCACCCATCCCATTTCTGATAATACAATAGTAACGGGTTCAGACGGCGTAAGTTCTTGTTCCGTTATAGCTTTAGCTTCTGCACGTTCTACAATTGGTGAACGTCGATCATCGCCGTATTTTTCTGAATCAGCAATAATTTCTTTTTTAATTAATGTATTTAACCTGCGATTGGAAGATAATAAGGTTTGTAACTGATCACGTTCTTTAGCAAGTTGATTTTGTTCACTAGTGATCTTCATTTCTTCTAATTTTGCCAAATGCCGTAATTTAAGTTCTAATATTGCTTCAGCTTGAGTTTCGCTAATTAAGAAACGTTTAATTAACTCTTGTTTAGGATCATCATTATGACGAATTATTTCAATAACTTCATCAATGTTAAGAAATGCAATTAATAAACCGTCTAAAATATGCAAGCGTTTTAGCACTTTATCTAAACGATAATTCAACCGTCTTGTTACTGTGGTTCGACGATATTCAATCCATTCAGTTAAAATTGTTAATAAACTCTTAACAGATGGTTTTTGATCTAAACCAATCATATTAAGATTAACCCGATAGCTTTTTTCTAAATCTGTTGTAACAAAAAGATGATTCATTACTTGTTCTGGATCGACACGATTAGAACGAGGAACTAAAACGAGACGAGTTGGATTTTCATGATCGGATTCATCTCGTAAATCTTCAATCAATGGTAATTTTTTATTGCGCATTTGTGTCGCAATTTGTTCAAGAATTTTAGCGCCGGATACTTGATGTGGTAGCTCTGTAATAACGATATCACCATCCTCTTTATTCCATACTGCACGCATTCTAATTGAGCCACGACCTGTCTCGTAAATTTTAGCAATATCACTTGGTGCAGTAATAATCTCGGCCGATGTTGGATAATCAGGACCTTGAATTTGGGTCATAATATCAGTTAAAGTCGCTTGTGGGTTATCAAGTAACATTATGATTGCATTAGTCACTTCTCGAATATTATGTGGTGGAATATCCGTTGCCATCCCTACTGCAATCCCTGTTGTACCATTCAATAAAATATTTGGTAAACGCGCAGGTAACATCTTAGGTTCTTGAAGGGTACCATCAAAATTGGCCACATAATCAACAGTCCCTTGTCCTAATTCTGATAGCAGTAAATCAGCATACTTTGATAATCTTGATTCGGTATAACGCATTGCGGCAAATGACTTAGGATCATCCGGCGCCCCCCAGTTTCCTTGCCCATCAACTAGTGGATATCGATAAGAAAATGGCTGGGCCATTAATACCATTGCTTCATAACATGCGCTATCACCATGAGGGTGATATTTACCTAATACATCACCTACAGTTCTGGCTGACTTTTTATATTTCGCTTGCGCATTAAGTCCTAATTCAGACATCGCATAAACGATGCGTCTTTGTACGGGTTTTAAACCATCACCAATAAATGGTAATGCACGATCCATAATGACGTACATTGAGTAATTTAAATAGGCACTTTCAGTAAATTTTTGTAAAGATTGCATCTCTACACCATCATGAGTAATCTCACTCATCAGTATTCCTTCGATTTAAAAAAACTAATCAAAATATAACTTAACGTTTTCAATTAATACGACTTGACTATTGTTCGGATTAAAATATCGATGAAGTTAAACCGCTAACTCAACCTGATCGCCTTTTTCTTGCAACCAATCACGTCGATCATCAGCCCGTTTCTTTGCTAATAACATATCAATTAATGCCATTGTTTGTTCTGTATCATCAAGTGTGAGTTGAACTAAACGGCGCGTATTGGGATCCATCGTGGTTTCACGCAATTGCAATGGATTCATTTCGCCAAGTCCTTTAAAACGCTGTACGTTAACTTTGCCTTTTTTCCGTTGCAGTTGCTCTAAGATACCAACTTTTTCTTCTTCATCTAAAGCGTAATAAACTTCCTTACCTAAATCAATCCGATAGAGTGGTGGCATCGCAACATAAATATGCCCTTGCTCAATTAACGGTTTAAAATGCCTTAAGAATAATGCACAAAGTAGTGTTGCAATATGTAACCCATCCGAATCTGCATCAGCGAGAATACATATTTTGCCATAACGTAATTGGCTTAAATCATCACTATCGGGATCCATACCAATCGCAACCGAAATATCATGGATTTCTTGCGAACCGAGTACTTCATCTGAAGATACTTCCCACGTATTTAAGATCTTACCTTTTAACGGCATAATAGCTTGTGTTTCTCTATCTCTAGCTTGTTTTGCTGAACCGCCAGCAGAATCCCCCTCAACTAAGAACAGTTCTGTTCGCGACAGATCTTGTGAAGAACAATCAGCTAATTTACCCGGTAAAGCAGGTCCACTTGTTAATTTTTTTCGAATGACCTTTTTCGAAGCTCGTAGTCGCCGCTGTGCACTAGCAATGACCATTTCAGATAATAGTTCTGCTTGTTGAACATGTTGATTCAACCATAAGCTAAAAGCATCTTTGACAATTGCAGAGACAAAAGCAGCAGACTGACGTGATGATAAACGTTCTTTAGTCTGTCCAGCAAATTGTGGTTCTTGCATTTTAACGGATAAGACATAAGCACATCGTTCCCATATATCATCAGCAGTGATTTTTAACCCTCTTGGTAATAAGTTACGGAATTCGCAAAATTCACGCATAGCATCGAGTAGCCCTTGCCTTAATCCATTAACATGCGTGCCACCTTGCACGGTTGGGATTAAATTTACATAACTTTCCGTTAATAACTCTCCGCCTTCTGGTAACCAAAGTAATGCCCATTCAACTGCCTCAGTTGAACCAGCATGCTGGCCGATAAACGGAGATTCAGGTAACAGTGTGTAACCACTAACAGATTCCATTAAATAATCTGTTAAACCATCTTCATAATACCAACGTTGCTGAGTGTTATTTACCTCATCTTTAAAGATGATTTCCAATCCTGGACATAATACCGCTTTAGCTTTTAACAAATGCTCTAAGCGTGAAACTGAGAATTTCGGTGAGTCAAAATATTTTTCTTCTGGCCAAAATCGTACTTTTGTACCAGTATTTCGTCTAGCACAAGTACCAACAATGTGTAGATCCTCGACTTTATGCCCCTGTTCAAACGCAATCTCATAAATTTGTCCATCACGATTGACGGTGACATTAACCCGTTTAGAAAGAGCATTAACCACAGAAATACCAACACCATGTAAACCGCCAGAATACTGATAATTTTTATTCGAAAACTTACCTCCAGCATGTAAACGACATAGGAGTAATTCAATAGCTGGAACTGCCTCTTTAGGATGAATATCAACCGGCATTCCACGACCATCATCAATAACCTCAAGTGATTGATCGTCATGTAATATTACCTGAATGTGTTTGGCATATCCCGCCATAGCTTCATCAACACTATTATCGATAACTTCTTGACCAAGATGATTTGGTCTAGTGGTGTCGGTGTACATACCAGGTCGATGCCTAACAGGATCTAAACCCTCTAAGATTTCAATATCAACTGCATTATAACTTGATTGTGTCATAGCTCATTTATAAGGTGAGAAAATTGGAAATATTATACTAAAATAGCTAACAAAATGCGACCAACGAATAAAGGTTGTTCAATTTGGCTAAGTTAATGAAATTCTAAATATTATTGTCTAAATTCTTGAGCATTTCAATGATTGAACGATTTGCATCAGGAAACTCATCAGCATTAAGATCTTCTTCATCAATCCAACGACTAGGCTGACCTTCCGCCGCAAATGGCTCTCCATCCCACTCTTCAATTAGATAGGTATGAATTGTGATAAAATAATCGCTGTATTCATGTTCAATGGTTTTTAAAAATGTTGCTTCATGAATATGAATATCGACTTCTTCTGCAATTTCACGCTGTAACGCTTGAAAAGGTGTTTCATTCAACTCTATTTTCCCACCAGGAAATTCCCAAAAACCTGCTAGATGAGAACTTTCGCCACGTTGAGTAATAAAAATTTTTCCATCATGAGAACGAATGATACCTACAGCAATTTCGACGTTTTTCATAATGTCGTTGATTTTCCCCCTGTTAACTATGATGTTGCGGTAATCCTAACCACAACATCGATAAGTGTAAAAAATCAAAAAAGATAATACTAAACTTTACCCTTATTGAACAGCCCCATGACAATGTTTATATTTTTTACCTGAACCACATGGACAAGGATCATTACGTCCAATTTTCGCCTGAGCACGCACTAATGGTTGTGCATTTTGCGACTTATTATTGTGAGCTTCATCCATATCACTATGGCTAAGGCGTTGTTTTTCAGCTAATTTTTGAAGTTCTGCTTCTCTTTGTCTTTCAGCCTCTTCAATTTCTTGTTGCGATTGAATACGTACACGGCTAAGCACACCAATCACATCATACTTAAGCGTTTCTAACATATTCGCAAACATGTCGAAAGATTCACGTTTATATTCTTGTTTTGGATCCTTTTGCGCATACCCACGTAAATGAATACCCTGACGCAAATAATCCATGGCGGCTAAATGATCTTTCCATAGGGTATCTAATGTTTGCAACATCACATTCTTTTCAAAATGACGGAATGCTTCACTACCAACAGAATTTTCTTTATCTTGATATGTCTGCTTAGCAATGTTTTGAATGCGTTCTCGCAAGTTTTCTTCATGCAGATTCATTTCTTCGTCAAGCCATGTTGAGATAGGTAAATCCAGATCAAAATCCTTTTTTAAAGCAACTTCTAGACCTTTAACATCCCACATTTCTTCAATAGACTGAGGGGGAATATACTGATCAATGAGACTATTAAATACATCGCTTCTGATCGAATCTATCATCTCTTTAATATCATGATTATCTAATAAATCATTACGTTGCGAATAAATCGCTCGTCGTTGATCATTAGCAACATCATCAAATTCCAATAGTTGTTTACGAATATCAAAATTACGACTTTCAACTTTCTTTTGCGCATTAGCAATAGCTTTTGTTACCAAAGGATGTTCAATGGCTTCACCATTTTTCATTCCTAATTTACGCATCACGCCACCGACTCGATCAGAAGCAAAAATACGCATAAGTGGGTCTTCTAAGGAAAGGTAAAAACGAGATACCCCAGGATCACCTTGGCGACCAGAACGACCTCGTAATTGATTATCAATGCGGCGTGATTCATGACGTTCCGTTCCCAGAATATATAAACCTCCGAGCTGAATAATTTCTTCATGACGAACTTGCCAGTCCTGTTTTATCGCTTGCACTTGCTCTGGGGTTGGTGATTCCAATTTAGCAATTTCCATTTGCCAATTTCCACCCAGCATAATATCGGTACCCCGCCCCGCCATATTTGTCGCTATGGTTACCGCGCCTTTACGTCCCGCATCAGCAATAATTTCGGCTTCTTGAGCATGAAATTTTGCATTTAGTACACTATGTTTAATTTTAGCTTGATTTAAGAAGTGTGATACCAATTCTGATTTTTCAATTGAGGCGGTACCAACCAATACCGGCTGACCTTTTGCTACACAACTCTTAACATCAGCAACGATTGCATCAAGTTTTTCTTTTTCAGTCATAAACACTAAATCAGGGAGATCTTTACGTAACATTGGTTTATTGGTTGGCACCACAATAGTATCTAGACCATAAATTTGATTAAATTCGAATGCTTCTGTATCTGCGGTACCAGTCATACCTGCTAATTTTTGATACAAACGGAAATAATTCTGGAATGTGATTGAAGCAAGTGTTTGATTTTCATTTTGTATTTTAGCACCTTCTTTAGCTTCTACTGCTTGGTGTAAACCATCTGACCAACGTCGCCCTTCCATAGTACGACCAGTATGTTCATCAACAATGATGACTTCACCATTTTTTACAATATAATCTACATCACGGTGGAATAAATGATGAGCACGTAATGCAGCATTAATATGGTGCATAAGCACAATATTATTTGGGGCATATAAAGATTCATCACTTTTGATAATACCTTCTCGTATAAGAAGTTCTTCAACTTTTAGTAAACCGCGTTCAGTCAAGTTAACTTGACGAGATTTTTCATCAATTGAAAAATCACCATCACCTTGAAATTCTTCGGTATCTTCTTTTTCTTGCCGAGTAAGATAAGGCACAATTTTATTAATTCTTACATAGCGATCTGAACTATCTTCTGCTGGACCGGAAATAATTAATGGCGTTCTCGCTTCATCGATTAATATCGAATCAACTTCATCAACTAACGCATAGTTAAGCGGACGCTGTACACGAGATTCTTTATTAAACACCATATTATCGCGTAAATAATCAAATCCATACTCATTATTTGTGCCATATGTAATATCTGCATTATAGGCAGCACGTTTTTCTGATGTTGGCATGTTAGGTAAATTTATACCTACGGTTAACCCTAAAAATTCAAAAAGTGGACGATTATTTTCAGCATCACGTTGGGCTAAATAGTCATTGACTGTTACAACATGCACACCTTTACCAGTAAGTGCATTAAGATAAGCAGGCAAAGTTGCGGTAAGTGTTTTACCCTCACCAGTTCGCATTTCAGCAATACAACGTTCATTTAATACCATGCCACCAATTAATTGCACATCAAAATGGCGCATCCCAAAAACGCGCTTACTTGCTTCACGCACTACAGCGAAAGCTTCTTCTAATATCGTATCTAAACTTGAACCACTGGTAATACGCTGTTTAAATTCGGCGGTTTTTGCTTTTAGCTCTTCGTCAGATAATGCCACCATTGCAGGTTCTAAGGCATTGATTTTTTCAACGCGTTTACGCATCATTTTTAAGACACGTTCATTACGACTACCAAATACTTTTGTTAATAAATTTAATAACATATAAATTCTCTTATTTATAAAACAGGTTTCAATAACAAAATATGTTTACATACTTTGATTAAAAAGTTACATTTTTTGTAAAGTATATTAGTTTACAATTAGTATCTAATGTATTTATACCAATAAACTAAATAAAAAGATTGGTCCTGCACGAATACCATTATTTGGCATCAAACGAACAATTTTGAAGACTTGTCTATATTGAAAAATAATAACATGCTTTAATTTAAAATAACCTTCATTACTTCTATTATTTGTATGAAATTGTGAATGAATACTGTTATTTGTTTGATAGTCTTGCAAATTAGCCATCACTGTCGTGATCGCAATAATATTTGTGTCAGGTAAACGAGCAATACAAGAACTTTGATCAAATAAACCAAATGATGCGGCTATAAACCCCAACAACAGTTGTGGCAATGTTATTTTAATTGTAAAACGGTTAGTCATACTTTGCCAACGAGATACACTCATCATATAATAAATATACAAAATAAAATTACTTTTTTGGTTATAATATAGAAATAAGGCTAAATATTAATTTAACAACTTTTATTAATGGCGACATATTAGCTTATTTTTTACTATTTGACATGTTTTCTTTTTCACAATCCACTATCGTAAAAATAATAACTAATATTTTGTAAATTAGCGATCAATATTAAGACGTATAAACATAAATAGAGTAAATTAATATCACAAAATAAACTTGTATGAGTTAGATGAATGCGAAATAGTGAACCTCAATCTTTAGAGAATTTATTTAATGGTGGTACATTAACCAATATTCAAGAGCGTAGTGTTGTATTATCACGTTTAAATCATCTTGTTTATCGTTATCTTCCCTTGCATCTGCAACATTGCTGTCGAGTTGCAAATTACCGACAAAGTATCTTAATTATTGAGGTCTCTTCAGCGAGTTGGTTAACGCGTTTGCGTTATGAACAGGGAAAATTACTGCTAGCATTACGACAAAATGGTTTAAGTGGTTTAGCATCGATTCAATACAAAATTAATCCCGTATTAAATCAACAACGATATTTAATAAAAAATGGCGATAAAACCACAAAAAGGGCACTATCACCATATAGCGCATCACTTTTATTGGCATTAGCTGAAAATACCACACCAAAATTAAAAACATGCTTGATTAAACTGGTTAATCATGTTTTAAAATAAAGCGTAATGAATTTAAAAATTAATTGTTCACAAATAATGCAATTTTTATCAAGGAGATAAAAAATGAATTCTGAAATAGTAATTTATCTTGTTATTGGCTTAGCTTTCGGTATTACTTTAGGTATTATACTAGCCAATGTATTTAGTCCGAAGTCTCGTAAATTTAATCAATTACAACGTGAGCTTGAAGAAGCTAAACAACAATTAAGTACTCAAAAACAGACCATTGTTAAACATTTTTCTCATAGTGCAGAAATATTAGATAATATGGCGAAAGATTTTCGACGCCTGTATCAACATATGGCAGAAAATTCCAATAACCTAATTTCGCAAGAAGATATCAACTCATTAAATATTAAACCGACAATTAATGAAACAGATAAACCCACAATCAACTTTATGAAAGCGCAACCAAAAGATTATGCTAGTGACCATTCTGGTTTATTAAAAAATCCAGAACAAAAACAATAAATCATTAATTTTATAATAGGTTATTAAAAAAAGATAAACAATATTAGATAATTGCATTATATTAGATAATATGAGTATTATCTAATATGACTTTTAAACGTTACTTTAAAATATTAAATGCATAATTCGTTATAATGATCATTGAACAATATCATACTTGGTGTATGCACTTAAGAATATAAAAGTGATGAAATAACAGATAGATAATATTCATTCCTATTTACAAGAAGAATATATTGTGATCAAAAATATAAGAATTGAGAGTTATAATCATGAATCGTAAAGCGAATAATCATAAAAAATGTCTTACCGTTTTGGCATTAACTTTGAGTTTAACATTTGGTTCTTTAGTACATGCTAATATTTCATTACCTTCTTTTATTACAGCTAAAAACGGTGAAGGACAAGAACTACCAAGTCTAGCACCAATGCTAGAAAATGTTTTGCCTTCAGTTGTTAGCATTAAAGTTGAAGGTATTGCACAAGTACAAGATAATATACCAGAAGAATTCCGACGATTTTTTGGTTACCCTGAAAACAAATCTCGCTCATTCACCAGTCAGGGCTCGGGTGTTATTATTAATGCAGAAAAAGGGTATGTTGTGACAAATAATCATGTCATTGATAATGCAGAGAAGATCATCATCTTAGTTAAGGATGGTCGTGAGTTCTCAGCTAAACTGATTGGTCGTGACCCTCAAAGCGATATTGCCTTATTACAAATTGAAAAAGCAAGTAAACTCACCGCCATAAAAATTGCAGATTCAGATAAATTACGCATTGGCGATTTTGCGGTTGCAATAGGCAACCCTTTTGGAATTGGACAAACGGTTACTTCTGGGATCATTTCAGCATTAGGGCGAAGCGGTCTAAATATGAATGGGTTTGAGAACTACATCCAGACTGATGCTTCTATCAACCGAGGTAATTCTGGTGGCGCTTTAATCAATTTAAATGGTGAATTGATAGGAATTAATACTGCAATAATTGCACCAGGTGGTGGTAATGTTGGTATTGGTTTTGCGATACCAAGTAATATGGTTAAAAGTCTCACCAATCAATTAACTGAATACGGTCAAGTAAAACGTGGTGTATTAGGAATTAAAGGTAATGAATTAACTTCTGATATCGCAAAAGCTTTTGATCTTAATATTCAAAAAGGTGCATTTGTCAGTGAAGTATTAGCTGATTCCGCTGCGGCTGAAGCAGGAATTAAAGCGGGTGATGTGATTGTTTCAATGAACAATAAATCTATTGAAAGTTTTGCTGAACTACGGGCTAAAATTGCAACTGAAGGTGCTGGTCATGAAGTAAATCTTGGTATAATTCGGGAAAATAAAGAACTTCAGTTTAAAGTAAAGTTAAAAAATAGTGACGAATCGATTACTGAAGCGAAAAGTTTACATCCAAGTTTAGAAGGCGCTAATCTTGTTAACGGTGAAGTTAATGGTCAAGAAGGGGTTTTAATTGATACTATAACCAAAAGATCACCTGCTTCATTATTAGGTCTACAAGAGGGAGATTTAATTACTGGCGTAAACAAAGTTCGTGTTAATAATATTGCAGATTTACGCAAAGTTATTGACAGTAAACCATCAGCGATTGCATTACAAATTATACGCGGAAACAGCAGAGTTTACCTTATTTTAAGATAATTACTTTACTTACCCTTCTAACATCAGAAGGAAATACCTTTCCTTTCTGATGTTAAAAAAAAACAAGAGTAAAATTAATTGGGTTATTTTAATAATCATCAATCATTTTATGATAACTTATTTATAATTAAATATTACTAATTTGACACTTCTTTTTATTAGAATCATAATTTTTTTGATTTATATGATATTATTTATATCTATGATTGAAAATTATGGTGTCAAATGACTTATGCTAAAGAAAATATTATGGCCTGTTCTTATCGGTGCTGTTTTAGCTATTGTGCTGTTAATCATTTTTCCATCTTTACGAGATAAAAATCAATCATTATTACCGCATACAATCTTTAATAATGAACCTCTTAGTTATAATCATGCTGTAAAATCAGCAGCTCCCGCGGTTGTCAATATTTACAGTCGTTCTCTTGAGAGATTACCGCAAAAAAATAATAATGTTATTACACCATTAGGTTCTGGTGTCATCATGCGCAAAGACGGTTATATTATTACTAATTATCATGTAATCGAAAATGCTGAACAAATTATTGTAGCTCTTCAGGATGGTCGTATTTTCGAAGCTTCATCTGTTGGTTCCGACAGATTAGTGGATATTGCTGTTTTAAAAATTCAAGCAAGCAATATTCCGGTCATTCCTATCAATGCGAAACGCACGCCTAAAATTGGTGATGTCGTATTGGCAATAGGTAATCCCTATAATATTGGTCAAACAATTACACAAGGTATAATCAGTGCAACGGGTCGCGATGGACTTAGCCCTTTTCGCCGGCAAAACTTTATTCAAACCGATGCTTCAATCAATCATGGTAATTCTGGTGGTGCTTTAGTTAATACTAACGGAGAATTAGTGGGTATAAACACGTTATCATTTAGTAAAAATTTAGGTAATGATGTACCCGAAGGAATCGGATTTGCAATACCTACTGCATTAGCAACTAAGATTATGAAAACTTTAATTAAAGATGGAAAAATTATTCGAGGCTATATTGGCGTAGATGGATTAGAGTTTTCCCCGACACAAAATCCTAGTGATCATCCTATTGTACTTGGAATTTTAGTCACTAATGTTGACGGCCCTGCCGAAAAAGCAGGGATTAAGCCTAACGATATTTTAATCTCTGTCAATGATAAACCGGTAAAATCGATTATTAATACGATGGATCAAATTGCTGAACTCAAACCAGGATCCACTATCCCTGTTGTTGTATTACGGAATGGTGAAAAACAGACATTAAAAGTACAAATTGAACAATTACCAATTTAATTTTTCCTATTTTAGGATTTAATTTTTAAGGAATTTTGCAACATAAACTTACGTTGGTGTTTAATATAAATATATTATTTATCAAATAGATAAGACTAAAATAAAACGTTAACTCGCTATTGACCAATAGCTAAAATAGCGGTATAATTCGCGACCTTATTCGTGTTATTTAACATTTGTATGGTGTATAAATTCCGTTGTATAACAACTATTTATATAGCGATGCAAACAAGAGGCTAAAAATGAAAAAAGATATCCATCCAGAATATAAAGAAATCGTTGCAACTTGTTCTTGTGGCAATACGATTAAAACTCGTTCTACTGTAGGTCACGATATTCATTTAGACGTTTGTGGCGAATGCCATCCGTTCTATACTGGTAAACAACGTGATGTGGCAACTGGCGGACGTGTTGATAAATTCAAGCAACGTTTCAGTATGGTTAGCGGTAAGAAATAATTATTGCTAATAAGCGAAGATGAGTCTGGGTGAGCAATCATCCAGACTTTTCATTTTGTCAATCCTTCAAATTAATATCAATTACTTCAATATTATTGAAGCCACCATATATGTCATACCATGGTTTAGCATATTGTTTTAAGATTTTATTAAGATGTTCCACGTTATCACGACCGATCGTATCCAACCATTTTCTCAAGCCATCTTTGCCACCTTTAGCATATGCAGCAACGCCTTCAAACCAAGTTGCACGCCCGCCTAAAATGCCTGAATAGTTAGCTCCTGATTCACCAGCAAAAACTAATTCTTGATGAAATACTTCTGTTGGAACACCTGCACTAAGATAAATAAAAGGTCGTGTTGCAGCATCACTGGCAACTTTGAAATAATTTGCAGCTTCCTTTTGAGAATAAACAATTGGATTAGAATGATTAAATCCTTCCACATATTTAAATAATACTGGGACTTCAACTTTTAAAATATCGATATGATAATGATCTTTGGTAAATTCTTGAATAGTTTCAATAACTTTCCTTGGTTTAATTTTTGCAAATTCAGGACTCTTATCATCCAAAATTTCATTATCATAAACAATTGGTTCAACAAAAACAGGTAGATCTGCCGCTCGCGCCTCATCACCAAGCCGTTCCAAAAATGCGTGTTTTTTATCCAGGATATCTTGAGGATCATCCGGATTATAATAAACTAGTACTTTAGCTGCATCCGCACCTTTTTTTATCAAACGTTGAATGGACTCTTCTGGTAACAATTCCGGTAGCCGCCCTGGGGTGTTTACATCATAACCTGTTTTTTCATATGATAAAATAAGACCTGCATTTACATTTTTTGCTTTAATCCCTTTGAATCCATACTCTTCATCAAGCAAAATAGCACTGACGTATTTGGTCAGTTCTTCGGAAACCAATTCTTTAAATTCATAAACCATATCAATATGGTAATGTTCTTTACCCACTGCGGTTTCCATCATTTTTACCATCGAACCACGCTGATCTATCGCTAACGCTGCAATAACACCATCATTATTAGATAGTTGCTTCATACAATTAAATTTTCTTCGGGTAATCAGTTTTTTGGCCATATTTATCTCCTTATCACACTTGAATAACTTTTATTCTAAACTTATTCCTAAAGAGTTCAACATACCAGACAGTGAAATTGTGCTGTTAATTTACTAATAGCAACTCGTTAAAATTGCTAAGAAAAATGAGTAATCGTTTTAATAAAATTTTTTATCAAACAGATTTTAAAAAATTGCCAATCTTGATCATAAATAACATGACTAACCTAAAATTCTATATAAAACATATCGCACATGGAAGGGTCACGATCAACAATCAACAATCAACACATGTATACTACATAATTATTTTATCTTTTTTAGCTTATTGCTGATGAATTATTGTTTACTAAAAGATTTGACTGGGTTAATACTTTGAGAGTGATACTATTTGAATAATCGCAACATAATAATTAATCATTTTTAATCTGTTGTATATTTATTGTGTTTGTTAACCTTGCTCTATTATGGCTATTGATTTTGTTTGCTAATTGATTGGTTAACATTTCTTATAGCTTGAACAACCTTATTTATATTGAAAGATACGAGTCATGATTGCCTGATTATAGACGATATTTATCATGGTATTGATAATAAAATACTGCCTTATAAATTACCCCCTTTATTAATCATAAAGGGGGAGTTTAAGCCTATTCTCTTTCCAAAGCATGAATAGGGTCTAATCGAGCCGCTCTTCTTGCCGGAAAATAACCGAACACTATCCCCACTAAGCTAGAACAAATAAACGCCACTATAATTGCCGTAATTGAAAATATCATCGAGAAAATAGTTACGAAAAAAGCAAATAGAACACCTATTAATAATGATAACGTAATACCTAATATCCCACCAACTAAACAAACTAAAACCGCCTCAATTAAAAATTGTTGCAGTATATCATTTGATCTTGCTCCAACAGCCATACGCACACCAATTTCACGCGTTCTTTCCGTTACGGAAACTAGCATAATATTCATCACGCCAATACCACCAACGACCAATGAAATTAATGCAATAGCTGAAATTAATAATGATGTCGTTGCCTTTGTTGAAGTCAACATTTGACGAATACTATCAGAATTAAAGATAAAAAAGTCTTTGGTACCATGGCGTTGGATCATAATTTTTTCAATCGCTTGTTCGGCAACCGTTAAATCAACATCGTCTTTTACACGAACAGTAATACTTTTTAAAGTCGTTTGTCCAATCATTCGATTAATTACAGTAGTATAAGGTAACCACACATTTAGATTCTCGTTACTACCAAATCCTTGACTTTTTTTTGTAGCCACTCCGATGACCGTGACCGGTAGTTGACCAACATAAAAGACTTGCCCGATCGGGTTTTGATTAGGAAACAATCGTTTAACTGTATTATCATCAATCACAACTTTTTGTGATGATTGTATAACATTATTGGTATCGAATGCTTTTCCTTGTGTGATCACATATCCTCTAACGGCAAAAAATTGTTCTCCTACACCATTCACCATACCAGAAAGTGCTTGATTGCCTTTTCTGAAGTAAACACTGGTCGACACGTTAGGTGTCGCACTATGTATATAACTTTGTTTTGCCAAAACATCTGCATCAGTAGAACGTAATGTTTTTATACGGCTAGCATTGCGATCACCAAAGCCAGTACCTGGAATAATTTCCAATGTGCTAGTTCCCATTGAACTAAGATCTGACAAAATTTGTTGTTTTGAACCTTCACCCAAAGCAACCGCACATACGACAGCTGCGATGCCAAATATAATCCCCAACATAGTCAAAAATGTTCTAAGTCGATGAGATAACATGGATAAAATTGCCATTTTAAATGCATCTTTAAAACGGGCAAGTTTAGCAGAAAAATTGTCTTGAACATTAATTGTTGCAATCTGTTTTACTTGACGTTGACCCCATGATTCTGGTAAAAAATCGGTATTTATAGTATCAGAGATAATATTTCCATCACTAATTTCAATAATACGTTGCGCACTTTTAGCAATATTCGCATCATGTGTGACAATAATAATTGTGTGACCTTGTTTATGGAGATCCCGTAGAATTGCCATCACTTCATGACCACTTTTTTGGTCTAAAGCACCAGTTGGTTCATCAGCTAATATAATATTACCGCCATTAATAAGCGCTCGCCCTATACTTACACGCTGTTGTTGACCACCTGATAATTGATTAGGTTTACTATTAATTTTTTCAGCCAGCCCTAAACGCGATAAAATTTCAAATGATCGTTGTTGACGCTGCTCTTTTTTTACGCCGGCATAAATGGCTGGAACTTCAACATTACCTTGAGCTGTTAACGCATTTAATAAATGATAACGTTGGAAAATAAAACCGAAATGCTCTCGGCGCAATTCAGCTAATTCATCTGGTGATAATTGACTTGTTATTCGACCACCTACTTTATAAATGCCGGTAGTTGGTTTATCTAAACAACCCAATATATTCATTAAGGTTGATTTACCAGAACCTGAGGCCCCAACAATCGCAACCATTTCACCGGCTTGAATTGTAAGATTAATACCTTTTAAAACCTGAACTGTTGAATCGCCAGCAGGAAATTCTCTTACAATGTTATTTAATTGAATTAAAGGAGTCATATTCATCGTTTAAAATCTTGCTCTTGGTATTTTTTGACTGCCAATCATGGAACCATCAAAAGTGCTGACAACAATGGTATCACCTTCTTTTAAACCAGTTTTAACTTCAACATTAACATTATCATCTAAACCGATTTGAATCTCTCTTTCAGAGAGCTTCTGATCGTTATCCAATACAAATACCATTGCTTTATTTCCAGCTAGTTTTCTTTGCAACGCATTTGTGGGAATAGACAACACATTTTCTGCTTGGCCTAAGATGATATAAACTTGAGCACTCATCGAAATACGCAATACACGCTCTGGATTTTCCACGTCAAATAAACCATTATAGTAGATTGCCGAACTGGTCGAGCTAGAAGATGTAGTCGTTTCGTTATTAATAGAGGTTGGTGCGGGTTCAACGGCTCTTAATGTTAATCCGCTAAAACGCTCATTTGGTAATCCTAAAATAGTAAAATATACCGGCATACCTGTGGTAACATTGATCACATCGGCTTCTGAAATTTGCGCTTCAACTGTCATTTTATCCAACTGAGCTACTTTAACAATTGTTGGAGCACTTTGTACCGAGTTAACTGTTTGCCCCTCTTCAATTGGTATCGCTACGATAACACCATCAATCGGAGATCTAATCTTGGTATAACCTAAATTGACTGCTGCGGTATCAACAGCGATTTTGGCTCGAATAATATCAGCATCTAAAGACGCAATATCGGCTTTAATTGAATCAAGTTGAGCTTCCGCAGCATCAAGTTCTGATTGAATACCGACGCCTTTTTTGACTAATTTTAATTGCCGATTATAAGTTAATTGATAGTTTTTCAGATTAGCTTCTTTTGCTTTACGTTGTGCTTCTAAACTCGCTAATGACGCTTCTGATTGTTTTAAATCATTTTTCTGTTTCAGATCATCAATTTCTGCAATCATATCGCCCATTTTCACTTCTTCACCAAGCTTTACATATAATTTCTTTATTTGCCCAGAAACTTGAGCTCCAACATTAACTAGCTTAAAAGCACTAATTTTCCCATCAGCGAGTACTGTTTTCTCTATGTTACCTCGCTCAACTTGGGTTGTAATATATCTAGGAATAGGCGTCGGCGTGACAAAAATCCATTTAACAATATAAATCATTATTAATATGAAAATGATCAATAAAGCGATACGCTTTATTGTAATTTTTTTGTGAAACATCATTAAATTTGTCACTCCAAACTCGTATAATTGAACCAAATAGACACCATCTATTCTTTATAGGATATTATTTTAAGTTACTTAATAAAAATAAAATTAATTTTTTACCACTTGATATGTATAAGATGATAGAAAACTTAGGCAATAATTTTACAGGTTCAATAAGAATGAGTATAGGATTTTTTCTCATTTAGATTTTCACTAAAATAGAAAAACGAATTTTATATCTAAAGAATCGTTAATATTCATAAGATAATAAATTGATTCACACACTAAACAATTCTGATTACAATTGAATCAGAATTTACTATTAATGACTATTATTACAATGAATTGTATTAGCAATATCGAACCAGACTGTGGCATTATTATTCATGTCACTGGGAAAGTACAAGGGGTGGGATTTCGCTTTTTTACCTATCAAAAAGCGCAGGAACTTAATTTAGTTGGCTACGTTAAAAATTTAGCCAATGGCAGTGTTGAAATTTTAGCACATGGTGAATTTAATCAAATTAATAAATTAATCCAATGGCTTAAATTAGGTGGACCGACATCGGCTATTATAGCGCAGTTACGGATTGAACGAATAAAAATTGACGATCATTATACATCATTTAATGTTAAGTATTAATTTTGCCAAATTTAACGTAAAATAGCGATAAAAAATAGCTGCTTCCCGATGTTATGAAATTTTGGGTTTTCTCTCTAATGATGATAGAGCATTTGCTAGTAAATTAGCTAAACAGTTTATTTATAAGGTGCATAATACATTGATGATGACTAAAAGAAATTTGCTTTATATTTTACTAATAATTTTAGTTATTGGTTTGTATTTTTATAATAATGATACCTCCGATAATACAGTAATACCATCAATTGATTTATCGTCTCAACCTCTTTACCAAAGTGATAAGATGACAACGTTGTTGTACGACCCATTTGGTAATCTAAGTTATAAAATGAGTGCATCAAAAGTTAAATATTTTGAAAATTCTGGGAAAACTTTATTTGAAGCACCTAATATAACCTCTTATAATCGAGAAAATATCGCAACTTGGCGTATCAAAGCTAATAATGCTACATTAATGGGCAATAAGATACTTTATTTGAACGATAATGTTCGATTAATAAATCAATTACCTGATGCACAATTGGAAAAAATTATTACTGATAATGTCAAAATTGACTTAAAGACGCAAATCGTTACATCAGATGATCCTGTGACAATTGAAGGACCAGCTTTCATATCAAAAGGAAATCGACTATTTGGAAACTTACGTAACAAAACCGCTGATATATTAGAAAATGTAAAAACTTATTATAATGCAAACGCTAAATCAGTCGAAAATACTATTAATTAAGGATATTAAAAATGAAAAATTTTCATGGTTCTCGTTTTAATCTTAATAAAATAAAATCGATTTTGGTTAGTTGTTTTATCATATCCATATCAACCCTCAGTTATGCCGAATCTTCAGAGAATCCGAAAATTAACGCTATGCCCATTTCGATTGATGCGGATAATCAGCAAATTGATATTCAAAAAAATACCATGACCTTTTCAGGTAATGTTGTCATTATTCAAGATAATATAACCATTAAAGCGAATAAAGTGGTAATTACTGAAATTCAAAGTAAAGAGGATCAAACGATTACTGCCTATGGACAACCGGTTTTATTTGAACAACAGGTCCAAAAAAATGATACACATTATAAAATTACAGGCAATGCAGACAAATTAATTTATAGAGTGAAACAAAATGACGTCACCATGCAAGGTAATGCTCAAATTAAGCAAAAAGATAATTATATTAATAGTAACATCATTAATTATGACGTTCAACAGCGAAAAATAGAAGCACAATCAGATACCAGACAACGAGTTAGAACAATTATTATGCCTGAACAAGTAAAAGAGATAAATTAATATTATGACGACATTAAGAGCAACAAATTTAGCCAAAGTTTATAAGCAACGACAGGTTGTTAAAAATGTCAGCTTAACCGTTAACTCGGGAGAAATTGTTGGCTTATTGGGACCAAATGGTGCGGGTAAAACGACTACTTTTTACATGGTTGTTGGTATTGTCCCTTTAAATGACGGAAAAATTTATCTCGACGATAAAGATATAAGTTTATTACCATTACATGAGCGAGCACAAATCGGAATTGGCTATCTTCCACAGGAAGCATCTATATTTCGTCGCTTATCTGTATTTGATAATATTATGGCAATTTTAGAAACTCGTAAATCACTTAGCAAACAAGAACGCATTGAAAAAGCAGAACTGCTATTGGAAGAATTTCATATTAGTCATATTAAAGAAAATTTAGGGCAATCGTTATCTGGCGGTGAACGGCGACGAGTTGAAATTGCCAGAGCATTAGCAGCCGATCCAAAATTTATCTTATTAGATGAACCATTCGCTGGCGTTGATCCTATCTCTGTCATCGATATAAAAAATATTATTCGCGATTTACGCGATAGAGGTATAGGCGTATTAATCACAGACCACAATGTTCGCGAAACCCTTGATGTATGCGAACGTGCTTATATCGTAAGCAAAGGTCATCTAATAGCTGAGGGGAGCCCAAGTAACATTTTGAACGATGAACATGTTAAGCGGGTCTATTTAGGCGAAGAATTCAGGTTATGATGAAACCGAATCTACAATTAAAATTATCTCAACAGCTGACTATGACGCCGCAGTTGCAACAAGCTATTCGGCTACTTCAATTATCAACCTTCGAACTATGTCAGGAAATTCAAACCGCTCTGGAAAATAACCCTCTTCTTGAAGAAGAAGATAATTATGAAGAAATTCCGGTTATTCAGGTGAAAGAATCAGAACAAATTGATACGCGAGAAATGATGGAAAATCAGAATATTCCTGATGATATTCCATTTGATGCTTCATTTGATGATATTTATACCGCAGGCACGCCTTCTGGAACTCATTCAGATTATCAAAATGAGGAACTCACTGTTTATCAAGGTGAAACACATCAAACACTTAACGAATATCTGATGTGGCAACTCAACTTAACCCCTTTTAGCGAACAAGATCGCGCAATTGCTGTTTCAATTATTCAATCTATCAATGAACAAGGTTATTTAACCTGTACTGTCGAAGATATTTTGGAAGAACAAAATAACCAAGATATAGAGCTTGCTGAAGTCGAAGCCGTACTTAAACGTATTCAACATTTCGACCCGATTGGCATTGGAGCAAGAACTTTACAGGAATGTATGCTGTTACAAATTCACCAATTAACACCGATTAATCATGATATTGAAATAAGTACAATCATTATTTCACACTATCTTGATCTGCTTGGTCAAAAAGATTATAAAACGCTGTTAAAAAAACTAAATATTAATCAAGAACAATTAAAAGCCGCGATACTGCTCATTCAACAGTTACAACCTTATCCAGGTCAATCGGTGAACACAGAACCACCTGATTACGTTATTCCGGATGTGCTTGTCAAAAAGATCGGAAAAAAATGGCAAATCATCCTTAATAACGAAGCCATACCTCATCTTAAAATTAATCAACACTATGCTGCTATGGGGAAAAAAGCTAATGAAAGTGATGGGCAATATATTCGACAAGCTTTACAAGAAGCAAACTGGTTAATAAAAAGTATAGAAAATCGTAATGACACGCTAATAAAAGTGAGTGAATTTATTGTAGAACATCAACAAAATTTCTTTGAATATGGCGAAGAATACATGAAACCAATGATTTTGGCCGATATCGCTAATGCAATTAATATGCATGAATCCACGATTTCACGAGTTACAACACAAAAATATCTACAATGTCCACGAGGCGTTTTTGAATTAAAATATTTTTTTTCTAACCGTGTGAATGCTGAATCAGGAGAAGAAGCATCCTCGATGGCAATTAGGGCATTAATAAAAAAATTAATTATTAATGAGGATGGTAAAAAACCGCTTAGCGATAGTAAAATAGCAATGTTACTTGAAGAACAGGGAATGATGGTAGCCAGAAGAACGGTAGCCAAATATCGAGAAACATTATCGATCCCTCCGTCAAGCCAACGTAAACAACTTAAATAATTAATACGAAACCTTAATATTATTAATCATGAGAGCTGTTAAAACAAAAGCATTTTAAAATACTATGGTGCAATTGATGTGCAAGTTAAGTTTTTGCCAATGTGAATTTTTTAATGTGAAATCAAACCAAGTAACCTAAAAATGTGTTAACGTTAATAAAGGATTTTAATTATGCTTTTAATGATAGTTAGTGGTCGTTCAGGTTCAGGTAAATCAATCGCATTAAGAGCACTAGAGGACATGGGTTTTTACTGTGTTGATAATATACCGATCGCTTTACTTCCTGATCTTGCAAAAATGCTCGAAAATAATCATTCCCCAGTAGCTGTAAGTATTGATATTCGTAATATGCCAGCTAGTTTTAACCTACTAAATGAAATATTACAACAATTACCACCATCAATTACAGCACAATCTATATTTTTAGAAAGTAGCCATAATACTTTGATTCGCCGCTATAGCGAAACCAGAAGAATTCATCCATTATCAGTACCAGGACGCTCAATCGAACAGGCCATTGAACTTGAAGAACAATATTTACAACCATTAAAAGATAATGCCGATTTAATTATTAATACCGATAATCTATCAGTACATGAATTATCGGATATCTTGCGTCAACGGATATTAGGCAAAAAAGAGCGCGAACTTACGATCGTTTTTGAATCATTTGGTTTTAAGCATGGCTTACCCATTGAGTCAGATTTTGTGTTTGATGTTCGTTTTTTACCGAATCCACATTGGGACCCAACATTGCGACAATTAACAGGATTAGATCACCCGGTACAAGCATATTTAAACCAACATTCACAAGTTAACGATTTTATACACCAAACAGCAAATTATTTACAACAATGGTTACCTTTATTGAAAAAGAATAATCGTAGTTATCTTACTATTTCAATTGGTTGCACGGGCGGTCAACATCGCTCAGTATATATTGCGGAAGAGTTAACAAAAATCTTTATTTTACAAGGCGAACAAGTACAAACGCGTCATCGCAGTCTAGAAAAGCAGTTACATAAAAGTTAAGCTAACCGTTGATGTTTAGGATTTTCCAATAGCTATTGCCGAGTCAAGAATAAAGTAAATTTATGTTTGCGTTAAGTGACAAAATATTTACTCTATTTTTTAAGCTGAGCCAGATCATTATTTTTATCTACAATAACCTTATCAAAAAGGGATAAGTATAACAAATCGCTAATTACTAACCATTTCTGAAAATACTAAAAAGGACTCTAAAAAACACGGCTAATCGATAAATATCTATTCCTGTTTTTACCCAAAATAGAACTTTAATCATACAATAAATCCTCAAAAGCTTAACGTAATAACTATATTTTTAAATTTTAATATTTAAAATAATGACGTTATAACAAGAGATATTACGTGATGACTATTTGATAAATTTTTACCACTGCAAAAATTATCAATTATTATCATAACGTTTAGATGTATTTATCTATCATGTTTTTATTTGTTAATGGGTCTTAAAGAAGTAGCGCAAATATAAATAATTTTTAAATCTATATTTATAAATGAATCTTCTTACCGTTTGACAGATAAACTCTGATATTTATAAATTTAATCAGTGAAATTATCGACTAATGAACTTAATTTAACTAGTTCAATATCATCAGGTAATTGTGCTAATTTTTGTTGAAGCACATTTAAAGTTGCAAAATAGGGATGACCAATGACAATCGCCTGCTTATGCTTTCTGGCCAATTCAATCGCTAAATCAAATTGAATCATAATTGATTTTTCGTCTTTTAAATCATCCAGAAATATATCACGTCTTATTGCTGGAATACGATACTCACGAGCAATGGCCATAGCTTTACTTTGGGCAATCGTACGACTATCCAAAAAGAACAAAGGATAATTTAATAAACTTTCCATTACTTTCCGCATACCTTCCACATTAGTCGTCATCTTACTACCCATATGATTATTTACACCAATGGCATAAGGGACTTTTAAAATAGCTTCGGAAATAATTCTTTGTATTTCTTCTTGGCTCATATCAGGTGTTAACGTATCTTTTTCAAGATATTGTTTACTTATTGGTGCCATAGGCAGGTGTATCATAACATCATTGCCTTGCTCATGTGCATAAAAAGCTATTTTTTCAGCATTCGGTGAATTAGGTAAAATAGAAACCGTAATCTCTGTTGATAATAAAATAATTTGCTCTTCAATAGATTTTCGATATCCAAAATCATCAATTACAATTGCCAATTTACCAGCCTGAGCTGAAGGTAAACACAGTAATATCAAACAAAAAATAGTGGAAATTAAAGAAGATATTCTAATCATTTTATTTCTTTAGCCATACACTTGGATCAAGTGCCTTACCATCACGACGAACTTCAAAATATAGAGCAGCACTACCTTGCCCACCACTTGTTCCAACTAAGGCTATCTCTTGTCCGGATTCAATTTTATCACCTACATTAACCAATACACGCTGATTATAACCATATAATGTCATATCACCCTTACCATGCTCTAATGCGACAATAAATCCATATCCTTGTAACCAATTCGCTAAAATAACCCTTCCATCAGCAATTGCCCTTACTTTGCTTCCTTCCATTGCCTTGATCACTAATCCTTTCCATTTGAGTTCCCCTTGTTGCGGTTCACCAAATCGGTGTAATAATGTCCCAGTTACTGGCCAATTAAAACGATGATTGGGTTTACCAATACCGCTCACTCTAGCCATTAATGATCTTTCATCTTTAGTTGGATTGTAATTGTAATCTTGCTGTTTGGCTCGAATTTTTGCAGCTTGTTTTGCTTCATCTTCGGCAATTCTTTTATTTTCAGCTTCAGCTTTGGTTATTTGAGCTTGTAATTTCGCTTCATTTTCTCTTAGTACAGCAAGTTTTAGTTGATTAAGTTGCATAGACTTATCTAATTCTAAAATCGTTTCATGGCGATCTTTTTGATTCGTGATTAACGCATCACGTTTCAATTTTTGTTTATTTTTTAGGTCGTTTTGCTGTTTTTGCTTTTCTTCTAATGAAGATTTTTTTTGATTTAATTCATCATGAATCTGTTTAAGCTCATTCATCCGATCCTGACGTTCTTGGTTAATATAACCATAATAAGTAATAATTCTTTCATTACGTTGACTTTCATTTGCTGAAAATATCAACTCCATATTACTTGTTTTTCCCAATTTAAAAGCACTCTCAAGCTGTTTAGCTAATATTTGTTGTTGTTTTGCTTGCTTCTGCTTTAACTTGCCAATATCAACATTAAGTTTTGCAATTTCATTACCTAATGATAAAAGCACCTTCTCACTTTTTTCTAGCGAGGTTAGTAAATTGGCTATAGATGTTTCTTGTTTTTCAAGTACAGAAATTAACTTACTCCGTTGCTGTTTTTGTTCTGCAAGTTTTTGTTCCTGTTGTTGAATTGTTTGGCGAATGGTTTGTAAATCTTGCCTATTATCAGCATAACTAAAATTGGAAGTAACAAAACCTCCAAATATAATGACCAACAAACAAAAAGCATTATATTGCATCATGAACCATTTATCGAATATTTGATAACAAAAAAATATCATTTTTAACTAAGCATAAAAAACAAACAACAATATCGTATAATATTTAGCCAAAACATCTATATTCTTTTATTACATATAGTTAAACATATATTTAATTTAAAACTAAACCAAAAATAAGTATTCAATTGTTATTATAAAACATAAAGTGGGTCATAAAGACCCACTTTATGTTTTATATAATAGCATGAGAATACACTCAATGTGTAATTGCAATTATTAATTAATAAAAAGTGTTTTACCAGTCATTTCTTTTGGTATTGGCATATCAATCAATGCTAACATGGTCGGGGCTAAATCCGATAACTTACCGCCCTTAATAGCTTGAAGTTTTTTCGGTCCAACATAAATCAAAGGTACAGGAAGATTAGTATGCGCAGTATGTGCTTGACCGGTTTTTTCGTCACGCATTTTTTCCGCATTACCATGATCCGCTGTAATTAATAATTGACCCGATACTTTATTAACCGACTCAACTACGCGACCAATGCAGCTATCTAAAGCTTCAACTGCTTTAACCGCAGCATCAAATACACCTGTATGACCAACCATATCACCATTTGGATAGTTACAAATAATAACATCATACTTTTGACTTTCAATTGCAGAAGTTAATTTATCCGTTAATTCACTAGAACTCATTTCAGGTTGTAAATCATAAGTTGCTACTTGAGGAGAATTAATAAGAATTCGGTCTTCATTATCAAAAGGCTGCTCAATTCCACCGTTAAAAAAGAAGGTCACATGAGCATATTTTTCAGTTTCTGAAATACGTAATTGCGTTTTATTATGTTTAGCTAACCATTCACCTAAAGTATTAGTTAAAGCTTCCGGAGCGTAGGCTACTTCAGATTGAATATCCGTTGCATACTCTGTTAAAGAGACGTAATGAGCAAAATTAATCACTCGCTCACGTTGAAAACCATCAAAATCTTTGCTAATAAACGCACGTGAAATTTCACGAGCCCGATCAGCACGGAAATTCATAAAAATCAAACTATCACCATCCTGCATTTTTACAGTTTCTTCATCAGCAGCACATATTACCGTTGGTTTAACAAACTCATCATTTTCATCACGAGTATAAGCTGCTTGTAATCCTTCAATTGCAGTCGCATAGGTAAATTCACCTTTCGCATCAGCTAATAAACGATAAGCTTGTTCGACTCGATCCCAACGGTTATCCCGATCCATCGCATAATAGCGTCCAACTATAGAAGCTATACGTCCTTTACCTAAATGTTTAAATTTATCAGCAAACACTTTTAAACTCTGCTCAGCACTCCTTGGTGGAGTATCACGTCCATCTAAAAATGCATGTAAGTAGATTTTATCTGCTTTACGCGCAGCAGCTAGCTCTACCATAGCCATAATATGCTCCTCATGGCTATGTACGCCTCCGGCAGAAAGTAACCCCATAATATGCACAGCCTTACCTTTCACCACTGCATCATCAATCGCTTGTATTAATACCGGATTATTAGCAAATTCACCATCCATGATATCCTTTGACACTCTCGTTAAATCTTGATACACAATGCGACCAGCACCAATATTAGTATGACCAACCTCTGAGTTCCCCATTTGCCCTAATGGTAATCCGACTTCCATACTTGATGCATCAATTAAAGTGTTTGGATAGGTTTTAATCAATTTATCCATATTAGGTTTATGTGCTACCGCAATAGCATTATCTTGCTGATCTTCGCGATGACCATATCCATCTAAAATAACAAGAACGATGGGTTGTTTATTTGTATTGTTCACATATGCTCCTACATTATCATTATTAATCTTCTAAAAGGAGACTATTTTACTATATAAGTTCAAATTGGGTATAACATTTGCTTTCATAGAAATACATCGACGTTAATATTACCTAGTTGCTAAAACTGAATCTAATTTTACTGGATGAAATACAACATTATCTCCCCATAGCAAAAATCACAATAATTTATAGATAGCGATGATTTTTATGTTATTGTTAAATATAAAATGATGAACCAATCATCTATATTTTTTGGAAATATGTATATTTTGGATTATTTATGGAATCATTTTGATTATTATTGCTGCAATAAATACAAAAACTGCCAGCAAAATCAATACATTAATATTCTTATACAACATAGCCACACATCAACAATTAATAACAGTTGAGCTACATCAAAACAAACGACTCGAAAAAGTGGATAATACAATTGATTATCAATAGTGTTCATTTATAGTAGCTAATGCTACCCCATATATGTTTAGTATTGTTAATCATAAAAATGAGAAAACTTTGATTGGAATTCTTATAGTTTTGGTCAAAATAAAACTCTCTTGCTCAGAAGAATTCTATTTTTTACTTGTTAAAAATAAATTAACTTTAACAAGTATAACGTTATTATTGCTAAATATTTACCCTCAGTATAATTCCGGATTACTTCAATCAATATAACAACAACTCGACATTCAGTGGGTCTGGTTTCCCCATATATTAACCAACGACGGCCAAAAAATTTATCATTATTTATTACAAGTTATAACTTTGAGATAAACAGGTTAACTGTTTGCGATTGGTTAATTACATTTATGGCACTGAATGGATAAAAATGAAATGAGACTGTATTGTAGAAATAATAGCGTCTACTAAAAGACAATTAACAACAATAAAAAACCTAGCATCAAGCTAGGTTTTTTATAACAAAAACATATTATTTGATTTTAGCTTCTTTATAAATCACATGCTGACGAACAACGGGATCATATTTCTTGATTTCCATTTTTTCAGGCATAGTTCTCTTATTTTTACTGGTAGTATAAAAATGACCTGTACCAGCTGAAGAAACTAATCTAATTTTTTCACGTACACCTTTAGCCATGATAATTTTCCTTTATATAGTTTCTTAGTAAGATTCACCACGGGCACGGATTTCAGCTAATACTGCATCAATACCCTTTTTATCGATAGTACGCATACCTTTAGCAGATACACGTAATTTTACAAAACGTTTTTCACTCTCAACCCAAAAACGATGAGTTTGAAGATTTGGCAGAAAACGACGTTTAGTAGCATTCAGCGCATGTGAACGATTGTTACCTACTAGTGGTTTTTTGCCTGTTACTTGGCATACTCGTGACATGTCAATAATTCTCCGAAATTTCTATACTATTTTAGTATACTTAGGCCTTAGACATAATGTGTTTAATGGAACATTTACCTCGTCAGGCTTTAGTTATTCTATGAGGCGATTGAGATGAGTTTCGATAACCAAATAGACTAACTTCTCACATTACACCTACAATATTAAGGTAGCGCAGTATACGCTGTTATGCAAAGATTCTCAAGCACTATTATAGCTTTGGTGATAAAAAATATACTTCTTCTGTGTTAATAAGCAACATTATAAATCCATCATATGAATATCATTATCAAATTCATTATAACAAAAATTATTCAAGATATTACTTATCATATAAATCAATATCTTTACATTATTATTCTTAAGTATTTAAACATTGATTCGATGCTTTTTAAGTTGAATTTTGATATGATTAGTTAATTGTTATTGTTATGTTTAGAGTCAAATAAATTATGTTACAGTGGATAACATCTTGGTGGAATAAGCTATCTTTTGCCTTTATTCGCCTACCGGTTGAATTTTTTGTCCAGAGCAAATCAATTCCTACGGACCCAATTAAAGAATTAAATATTAACCGTTTGGCGCCTATTTTGTATGTTTTACCATATAATTCGAAAATAGATTTAATGGTCGTACAAACGTTAAGCAAGAAATATCAGTTACCTGATCCTTTAGATGGTATAAAAACCGATAACGGTTTGTTACCGGCTTATTTATATATTGATAAAGGCCCTGGCATTTTTGTGTCTAAACAACAAAAAAATAAATCAATTGAGATTCTTCACCAATACATTACTGCTCATAAACAAGATTCTCAGCTTGATGTACAAATGTTGCCTGTTTCAGTGATGTTTAGCCGTGCCCCGGACAAAGAAGGTAAGAAAAAACTTTCTTTACAAGTCTTAGGAGGTACACGTAAATTTTTCAAAATGCTTTTTACTGGTCGCGATTGTTATACCCGTTTTTCACATACAGTTTCCTTAAAAAATATTGCCTTATCAACTGAAACTGAACAAGTATCAGAATTAGCACATAAACTATCACGGGTTGCTCGCATTCATTTTGCCAAACAACGTACTGCATCCGTCGGACCAACCTTACCGATAAGACAACAGATGCTAAAAAAATTATTAAATAATCAAGAAATCAGTGAGGCAATCAAGGAAGAAGCAAAAAGTAAAAATATCTCCCTTGAAAAAGCGAAAAAAAATGCCTTATTTATGCTTAATGAAATTGCCGCAAATTTTACCTATCGTGCACTGAAAATTACCGATTATATATTAACTTGGGCATGGAATCGCTTATATCAAGGCTTAAAAGTTACTAATGCCGACCCAATAAGAGAATTAGCGCAAAATGGTCATGAAATTGTGTATGCGCCATGTCATCGTAGCCACATGGATTACTTACTTTTATCTTATGTTCTTTACCGACAAGGGCTCGTACCACCTCATATTGCAGCTGGGATTAACCTGAATTTTTGGCCTGCTGGACCAATTTTCCGTCGGTTAGGTGCTTTTTTCATCCGCCGGTCATTTAGGGGCAATAAATTATATACCGCAGTTTTCCGAGAATATTTAGCCGAATTATTTATTCGTGGTTATTCAGTAGAATATTTTATCGAAGGTGGACGTTCACGTACAGGTCGTCTACTCGACCCCAAAACCGGTATGTTAATGATGACTATACAAACACTGTTACGTGGAGATCCAAGACCTATAACAATTGTACCGGTTTATATAGGTTATGAGCATGTTTTAGAGGTCGCGACTTACGCTAATGAACTACGTGGTGCTGCGAAGAAAAAAGAAAATTTGTGGCAAACAGTAAAAGCTTTTTTCAAACTAAAAAAATTAGGTTTAGGTTATGTTAATTTTGGTCAACCCATTTTATTAAATCAATTTCTTAACCAACATGTTCCTGATTGGCGAAATGCAATTGAAAAAACAGGTACAGTTAGGCCACAATGGTTAACGCCAACATCTAATCTCTTAGCAAAAAATATTATGGAAAGTATCAATTCATCGGCAGCCGTTAATGCGATGAATTTATGTAGTACATTTTTATTAGCTTCTCAACAAAATGCGTTAACCAAAAAACAATTAATCGAACATATTCATTATGCTGTCATTTTATTAAAAACGGTCCCTTATTCAGACTTAGTGACTATTCCTGAGCAAAATGCTGAACAATTGTTCGAACACGCCAAGCAGATGGGTAAATTTATCATAACTACAGATGAAGCTGGTGAAATTGTCAGCTTAACACAAGAACAAGCTGTATTAATGACATATTATCGTAATAATATTCAACATCTGTTAATCATTCCTGCTATTATTGCGCGCATCATACTTAAGCATAATCGTATATCACTTGATGAATTAACCAAGCAAATTGAGTTAATTTACCCATTAATTAAAGCCGAACTATTCATTAATTATAATGAGCAAGAGCTCTTGAACTATATTGAAAAATTATTACAATGTTTTGCCGATATCAATTTTATCAGTTATTCTTCCGAACGAATAACTATTAATTATTTGAAGCTAACATCATTACAGTTATTAGCATCAATTTCCAAAGATACGCTACAACGTTACGTAATTACTTTTTCACTATTACAAAAAGATCCATCCATAAGTCGAGCAAACCTTGAAAAAGAAAGTAGACTGATTGCTGAAAGGCTATCTGTATTACATGGTATTAATGCCCCTGAATTTTTCGATAAAGGAGTATTTTCAACTCTAGTATCTACGTTGCGAGATTTAGGTTACCTTGATGATACTAAAATAGAGAGTTTTGAAAAAATTAAATTAATGAATGATACGCTTAAACCATTAATTACTAACCAAGTCATGCAAACCATTGAAGAAATTTATTGAATAATATGCAATAAAATACCAATAAATATCACTAACCCAACATATTGATTATTTATGAATGCGCGAAAACAGCGTTCTCTTTTTCTATCAACAAGAATCACTTGTTGATAGATAAATAATAAAGATGCTATAACCAAGCTAACATAAAAATAACCCGACAATTGGTTCAATATCCCAATAACCATTAAAATCAAAACGGTACTAATCTGTAAAATACCAATTATAAGTTTATCGTATTTCCCAAATAAAATTGCCGTCGATTTGATACCTATTTTTATATCATCTTCACGATCTACCATCGCATATTCGGTATCATAAGCGATCGTCCAACAAATATTAGCTATAAATAATAACCAACATGTTAAAGGAAATTTGGCAAGGGTGGCAGCATAAACCATCGGAATGGACCAACTAAATGCAA
This sequence comes from Frischella sp. Ac48, assembly GCF_019641635.1. NCBI lineage: Bacteria > Pseudomonadati > Pseudomonadota > Gammaproteobacteria > Orbales > Orbaceae > Frischella > Frischella sp. Ac48. The sequence goes on along the minus strand of NZ_JAETXP010000006.1, from coordinate 49,422 downwards.
TACCTAGTATTATCTGTGGAAGATGAGTATACCGTTTCATAAAAGGGTATAACAAAGTTGTTCCAAATGCGAAAATCGCAATTAACCATGTAAGGGGCGGTAAAGTTAACAATAAAGCAAATGAAATCGCAATTAAAACAACAAACATAATTAATGCATTTTTGTTATTCAATTTACCACTAGCCAATGGACGATTTTTAGTACGCATTACATGGCCATCTAATTTGCGATCAGCAAAATCATTTATTACACAGCCAGCGGCTCTCATTATAATAACACCCAACGTAAAAACAATAAACAAATGCGGTGTAGGTATTCCCGTTAACCACAATGCCCACATAGTTGGCCACAATAATAACATTGTACCTACAGGTTTATCCAATCTTGTAAGTTGACAATAAGCTTGAATTTTTGACTTCATTTAGATAAGTGTTGTTATCGATTCATAAAAATGATTATAAAGGAATAACAAATGATTGTTAATTCTGTTCTAAAAACTCTCCTTTTATATTTATAGTTAACCAAAATTTGATTCTTGTAACTAACTCTCCAAAAATAATCGTAGTTAATATATTTAGTTGTTTTATTTATTAATAAAAATAGAATACTTTAATCGATTTTTCATATAAAATTCCAACATCTTTTCTCGCTAACAATCGGAGATCAAATGAAAATAGCAAAAGATTCAGTAGTAAGTTTAGCATATCAAGTTCGCACTAAAGATGGTGTATTAGTTGACGAAACAACCGTTGTTGCACCATTAGAATATTTACATGGTGCCGGTAATTTAATTAAAGGTTTAGAAGATGCTTTAGAAGGTCGCCAAAAAGGCGATAAATTTGATGTTGAAATTGAAGCAGACAATGCTTATGGCGAATATAATGACAACCTTGTACAAACTGTACCGCGTGATGTTTTTGTTGGTGTCGATGAACTTGAAGTAGGTATGCGCTTTCTGGCTGATACTGATCATGGACCTGTTCCAGTAGAAATTACGGCGATTGATGGCGATAATGTGACTATTGATGGTAACCACATGTTAGCCGGTCAAGATCTAAAATTTAATGTTGAAGTTGTGGATATTAGAGAAGCAACTGAAGAAGAACTTGCTCATGGACATGTACATGGAGCACATGGTCATCACCATCATGATCATGGTAGCTGTGGTTGTGGCGGACACGACCACGAAGAAGATGACCAAGATGACGGCTGTTGTGGTGGCCATGGTTGTGGTTGTAAACACTAGCCTTTTAATTTGTTCATTTACAAGGTGCTTTCCTAATGCACCTTGATAACCATTTTTCCGCTGTAATGGCATCTTCAATTTTGTGATTTATCTAGCAATTTAGAATAAATTTTTATCCATTTCTTAGTTTTTATTTATAGTATTTAATAAAAATCATCAAATACGTATGAGGCATAATAATATGATGCCAAGAGAAAAGTTACTAAAATTCGGTGCGCAATCACTTGCCGATCATGAATTATTAGCTATTTTTTTACGGACAGGAATCAAAGGAATACCGGTATTAACACTATCACAAATGTTGTTGAATGATTTTGGTTCACTTTATCATATGATAAATGCTAGTCACCAAGTATTTTGTCAAAAAAAAGGATTAGGTACGACCAAATATACACAATTACAAGCCGTAATCGAATTATCGAAACGTTATTTAAAATTCAAAATGACTGAAAATAATGTATTGACATCACCAACTCTTACCCATCATTATTTAGCGAGTCAATTAGCGAATAAAGACCGCGAAGTATTTTTAGTTATATTTCTTGATAATCAAAATCATGTAATATGTAGTGAAGAAATGTTTGTAGGTACATATAATTGTGTAGAAGTCCATCCTCGGGAAATAGTTCGCAAAGCATTAAAATGTAATGCCGCTGCAATTATTCTAGCGCATAATCACCCGTCAGGAGTAGCAGAACCAAGTCAGGCAGATCGCAAAGTTACTCAACAAATAGAAGAAGCATGTAATTTATTGGATATTCGTATTCTTGATCACTTTGTAATAGGTAAAGGTGAATACGTGTCTTTTGCTGAACGTGGATGGATATAACATATTATCAATCTTATAAAATACATCATACTTAATAACAGATTACTATCATACTATAAATATTAAATCATTTATTGCGATTGCTTATTTATTTTAATATTCATTACCGTCGATTATACCATTATTTAAACTTGCTATTTACAGTATTGACCAGATAACATTATTATTAGTATCCATTGTCTATTTAATTTATAATATCTATTATTTATAATATAACTTACTGAAAAAAAATGAAAAATCGAATTGAAGAACTCGAAACAAAAGTCAGTTTTCAAGATATTACTATCGAAGAATTAAATCAAATAGTTATTCAATTGCAAAGTGAAGTTACTAAGCTAAAAGAGCAATTAAAACTATTATCGAAAAAATTACAAGCTACGCATCAATCTAACATTGCTTCTTTAACTGAGGAGACCCCTCCACCACATTATTAATTAACAGCTATTCCAAATCTTAAATATAATAACTTTAACCCATAATAGCAAAACGTGATTAACACAGTTAACTGTAATAAACTAATTAGGGTTGGATATATTTAGATAATTAGATAGTTAAGGAATTGTTCTAAATTAAAAAATAATATTTCTTAAACTATATCTGGACATAAAAAAACCGATAATCTCTTATCGGTTTTTCTATAAAAAATATTACTTACTCAGTTACAGCTTCAACTGCTTCACTTGTCGCTGGACGATCAACTAATTCTATAAATGCCATAGGTGCATTATCACCAGCACGGAAACCACATTTCATGATGCGAATATAACCACCAGGGCGATTTGCAAAACGTGGACCAAGATCTGAGAATAGTTTTTTTACTGCATCCGCATTACGGATTCGAGCAAAAGCCAAACGGCGATTAGCTACACTATCAGTTTTAGCTAATGTAATTAAAGGTTCAACTACACGACGCAGCTCTTTAGCCTTAGGTAAAGTTGTCTTGATAATTTCGTGTTCAACAAGTGAACTTGTCATATTACGAAACATCGCCTGACGATGGCTGCTATTACGATTAAGCTGACGACCACTTTTACGATGGCGCATAACTTTATCCTTCTTATATAAACTTTATATTAGTCTTCAACAATACTCGCCGGTGGCCAATTCTCTAAGCGCATACCAAGAGATAAACCACGTGAAGCGAGCACATCCTTAATCTCAGTAAGAGATTTCTTACCTAAATTAGGTGTTTTTAACAACTCAACTTCAGTACGTTGGACTAAATCACCAATGTAATGAACTGCTTCTGCTTTTAAACAGTTAGCAGATCGAACAGTTAATTCCAAATCATCTACTGGACGCAGAAGAATTGGATCAAATTCAGGTTTGTCTTCTTTCACTTCTGGTTGACGCACATCACGTAAATCAACAAAAGCTTCAAGTTGTTCAGCCAAAATTGTAGATGCTCGCCTAATTGACTCTTCCGGATCGATAGTTCCATTAGTTTCCATATCAATAACTAATTTATCTAAATCGGTACGTTGTTCAACACGAGCCGCTTCTACAGAATACGAAATTCTATCTATTGGGCTGAAACATGCATCAACTAATAAATGTCCTATTGGACGATCTTCATCTTCTGATCGAACACGAGCAGAAGCAGGAACGTATCCACGCCCTCTCTGTACACGGATACGCATACTAATTGAAGCATTTGCGTCTGTAAGATGACAAATCACAAGATCTGGATTAACAATTTCAACATCACCATCATGAATAATGTCATCAGCTGTAACAACACCAGCCCCAGATTTGTTCAATGTAAGCATTACATCATCTTTGCTGTGAACTTTAACTGCTAATTTTTTCAAATTTAGTAGAATGTCAAGCACATCTTCTTGGACGCCTTCTTTAGTACTGTATTCATGCAATACACCATCGATCTCAACTTCCGTTACAGCACATCCCGGCATTGATGATAATAAAATACGGCGCAGTGCATTACCTAGTGTATGACCAAACCCACGCTCAAGTGGTTCTAAAATCACTTTTGCATGTGTTTGATTATATTGAACAACTTCAACTAGGTGAGGTTTTAAAAACTCTGTTACAGAACCCTGCATTGTGTCCTCTCTTAAGTACTAAACTTTATTTAGAATAAAGTTCGACGATCAAATGTTCATTGATGTCAGCTGATAAATCAGAACGTTCAGGAATGCGTTTAAAAACACCTTCCATCTTGCTAGCATCAACTTCTAACCAAGTTGGTTTTTCACGCTGTTCAGCTAGCTCTAAAGCTGCTTTAACACGTGCTTGTTTCTTTGCTTTTTCGCGAACACTGATTACATCTTCAGGAGAAACCTGATAAGAAGCAATATTCACTACACGACCATTAACTAATACCGCTTTATGGCTTACTAATTGACGAGCTTCAGAACGAGTCGCACCAAATCCCATACGATAAACGACGTTATCTAAACGACGTTCTAAAAGGTTTAATAGGTTTTCACCTGTATTACCTTTGATTCTAGCAGCCTCTTTATAATAGTTACGGAATTGTCTTTCTAAAATCCCATAAATACGACGAACTTTTTGTTTTTCACGTAATTGAACACCATAATCAGATAATCGCGGTTTACGCGCACCATGCTGACCTGGAGCTTGTTCTAATTTACATTTACTATCTATTGCGCGAACGCCTGATTTAAGAAATAAATCAGTTCCTTCACGACGACTTAATTTGAGTTTTGGTCCCAAATATCTTGCCATTTTCTTTCTCCAATAAACCTAAAACGTCTAAGGGTTTAATTTAAAATTAAACACGACGTTTCTTTGGTGGACGACAACCGTTATGAGGAATCGGAGTAACATCAGTAATATTAGTGATGCGATAACCCGCAGCATTTAATGCACGAATTGTAGACTCACGACCAGGACCAGGTCCCTTAACCATAACTTCCAGATTCTTAATTCCATATTCTTTAACAGCTTCAGCGCAACGCTCTGCTGCTACTTGAGCTGCAAACGGAGTTGACTTACGAGAGCCACGGAATCCAGAACCACCAGCAGTTGCCCAACCTAATGCATTACCTTGGCGATCGGTAATTGTAACGATTGTATTGTTAAAAGATGCATGAATATGAGCGATACCATCAGAAACTTGTTTTTTTACACGCTTACGTGCGCGTACAGGTGTCTTTGCCATTCTTAATTACCCCGATTATTTCTTGATAGGCTTACGCGGCCCTTTACGGGTACGTGCGTTAGTCTTAGTACGTTGACCACGAACTGGAAGTCCACGGCGATGACGTATACCACGATAACAACCAAGGTCTAATAAACGCTTGATACTCATTGTTACTTCACGACGCAAATCACCTTCAACAGTGAATTTTGCAACTTGTTCACGTAACTTTTCAATCTGATCTTCAGATAGTTCTCTGATCTTAACATGTTCAGGAATACCTGCTTCAGCACAAATTGTCTTAGCGCGGGTATTACCGATACCATAAATTGCTTGTAACGCAATTACAGCATGTTGTTGATCAGGAATGTTAATGCCTGCGATACGGGCCACTATGCACTCCTATTGTTAATAAAAATATATCATTTCCTTTATGCTGAAAAGCCCGTTTTCAGGATACTCAAATAAAGGAAACTCAAATAATAAATTTGTAGGCTGGCTATTCTAGCCAGCTTTACTATACTTTGGCAAGTAAAATATGCAAAAGTTAGACAACTAAAAGTTAAAAATTAACCTTGACGTTGTTTATGCTTACCTTCAACGCAAATAACACGAACAATGCCATTACGTTTAATGATTTTACAATTTCTGCATAATCTCTTGACTGAAGCACGAACTTTCATGTTTTTCTCCGTAACTTCTGGCTAACTTATCGGCCATAACCTTTAAGGTTAGCTTTCTTTAAAACTGACTCATAACGATTTGGCATCATTAAAGTCTGTACTTGTGCCATAAAATCCATGATTACTACAACAACGATTAACAATGATGTCCCACCAAATTGAACGGGAACTCTTAACGTAGATGTAATAAACATTGGAACCAAACAAACTAAAGTAATATATAGAGATCCGACAAGCGTTAGACGTGTCATGATTTTATCAATATATTTTGCTGTTTGTTCCCCTGGACGAATACCAGGAATAAACGCACCCGATTTTTTAAGCTGATCTGCTGTCTCACGTGGATTGAATACTAAAGCTGTATAGAAGAAACAGAAAAATATAATCGCCGCTGCATATAAAATCATATAAAGCGGTTGATCATGTGATAAATACTGTCTCATTAATACAAAAATATAACGCCACCCCTCACCATCACCTTGTAACCATGATGCAGCCATAACTGGTAACATAATTATTGTTGAAGCAAATATAGCAGGAATTACACCTGACATATTAATTTTCAAAGGTAAATGAGTACTTTGCGCAGCATAAACACGACGACCTTGTTGGCGTTGCGCATAATTAACGACGATACGACGTTGACCACGCTCAACAAACACAACAAAATAAGTTATACCGACAAGAAGCGCGGCAACAACTAATAAAACTAGTCGATTCAATTCACCTGAACGAGCTTGTTCAATTGTTTCATAGATTGCTGGAGGAAGAGCAGCCACGATACCAGCGAAAATAATGATTGAGATACCATTACCAACACCACGTTCTGTAATTTGCTCCCCTAACCACATAAGAAACATTGTTCCTGTCACTAAACTTACTGAGGCAATGAAATAGAAAGAAAAACCAGGATTGATTACAGCATCTTTAAATTCTTCCATCCTTGGTAAAGAAGTCGCTACACCAACAGCCTGTATAATTGCAAGTACTAACGTACCATAACGCGTATACTGACTGATTTTCTTACGACCAGACTCACCTTCTTTCTTCAACTCAGCAAGCTTAGGGCTAATTGCCGTTAATAGCTGCACAATAATCGATGCAGAAATATACGGCATAATACCTAAAGTAAAAATTGAAGCTCGGCTTAATGCTCCACCAGAGAACATATTGAACATGCCAATGAGACCATTGTCACCTAACATTTTCGAAAGTGATCTTGTTAATACCTCAGTATTAATACCAGGAACGGGAATATAAGAACCGATACGAAAAACAATAAGCGCCAAAAGAACAAACATTAATCTTCTGGTTAGCTCACTACTACCGCCTCTTGTGCTTTTAAAATCAAATCCTGGTTGCTTTGCCATCTTTCTAATTATTCCTCAATTTTTCCGCCAGCAGCTTCAATTGCAGCTTTTGCACCTTTAGTAACATTAATTCCACGAACTGTTACAGATTTTGTAATTTCACCTGATAACATAATTTTCGCAAATTCAATATGGCTACCAATAACATTTGCGGCTTTCAGAGAATTTAGATCAACAACATCAGCCTCTACTTTCATTAATTCAGAAAGACGAACTTCTGCAGTTACTAAAGACTTACGAGATGTAAAGCCAAATTTTGGTAAACGACGATATAATGGCATTTGACCACCCTCAAATCCACGGCGAACACCACCGCCAGAACGAGAATTTTGTCCTTTAATACCACGACCACCTGTTTTACCTAAACCTGAACCGATACCCCGACCCAAACGCTTAGATGCATGCTTTGAACCTTCAGCAGGAGATAAAGTATTTAAACGCATTACTTATTACTCCTCTACTTTAACCATGTAGTAAACTTGGTTAACCATACCGCGCATCGCAGGAGTATCCTCACGCTCAACAGTATGACCAATGCCTCGTAATCCTAGTCCACGCAACGTCGCTTTATGCTTCGGTAAACGTCCAATAGAACTACGTGTTTGTGTGATTTTAATCGTTTTAGCCATGGTTCATTACCCCAAAATATCTTCGACGGTTTTACCACGTTTCGCAGCCACCATTTCTGGTGATTTCATATTTGCTAAACCATCAATTGTTGCACGCACCACGTTAATTGGATTTGTAGAACCATATGCTTTAGCTAGAACGTTACGAACTCCGGCAACTTCAAGAACGGCACGCATTGCACCGCCAGCAATAATACCTGTACCTTCAGATGCAGGTTGCATATAAACACGAGAACCCGTATGAGCACCTTTTACTGGATGCTGTAAAGTTTCGTTATTCAATGCTACGTTAATCATATTGCGACGTGCTTTTTCCATAGCTTTTTGGATAGCGGCTGGAACTTCACGCGCTTTACCATAACCAAAACCGACGCGACCATTACCGTCACCAACCACTGTTAGTGCAGAAAAACTAAAAATACGGCCACCTTTTACGGTTTTTGAAACGCGGTTAACTGCGATTAGTTTTTCCTGCAGTTCACCAGCTTGTTTTTCGATGTTTGACATCTTTAACTCCTACCTTAGAACTGTAGGCCAGCTTCGCGAGCAGCTTCTGCTAGCGCCTGAACTCGACCATGATATTGGAAACCAGAACGATCAAAAGCAACATCTTTAATATCTTTTGCCAATGCACGTTCAGCAATAGCTTTACCTACAGCTGCCGCAGCTTCTTTGTTTCCGGTATATTTTAAATTTTCACTGATAGCTTTTTCTAAAGTAGAAGCAGCTGCCAGAACTTCAGATCCGTTTGGTGCAATGATTTGCGCATAAATGTGACGCGGAGTACGGTGAACAACAAGACGTGTTGCCAATAACTCACGCATCTTACTACGTGCTTTCGTCGCACGACGGATACGAGATGATTTCTTATCCATAGTGTTACCTTACTTCTTCTTAGCTTCTTTAGTACGCACGACTTCGTCTGCGTAACGAACACCTTTACCTTTATAAGGTTCAGGACGACGATAAGCACGGATATCTGCAGCGACTTGCCCAATTAACTGTTTATCAGCACTTTTCAGGATAATTTCAGTTTGAGATGGACATTCAGCGGTTACACCTGCAGGTAATACATGTTCAATTGGATGTGAATATCCTAGTGATAATCCGATTGAATTACCTTTTAGTTGTGCACGATAACCGACACCAACTAGCTGAAGTTTTTTTGTGAATCCGGTAGTAACACCAATCACCATTGCATTAACTAATGCTCTTGCAGTACCTGCTTGAGCCCAAGCATCTGCTGCACCTTTACGTGGAGCAAATTTAATTTCGCTTGCTTCTTGGCTAATAACAACAGCATTATTAATAGAACGAGATAACTCGCCATTTTTACCTTTAATCGTAATTTCCTGACCATTGAGTTTTACCTCTACGCCAGCAGGAACAACGACAGGTGCTTTTGCAACACGAGACATTTTTTTCTCCCTTACGCTACGTAGCAGATAATTTCACCACCAAGACCTGCTTGGCGTGCTGCACGATCAGTCATAACACCTTTAGAAGTAGAAATAACTGCAATACCAAGTCCAGCCATCACTTTCGGCAATTCATCTTTACGTTTATAAATACGTAAACCTGGACGGCTAACACGTTGAATACTTTCTACAACAGCCTTACCTTGGAAATATTTTAATGCGATTTCCAATTCAGGTTTAGTGTCACCTGTAATTTTATAGTCTTCAATATAACCTTCTTCTTTTAGCACGTTGGCAATTGCCACTTTTAACTTAGAGGAAGGCATGGTGACCGCAACTTTGTTCGCAGCTTGACCATTACGAATTCGGGTCAACATATCTGCGATAGGATCTTGCATGCTCATCTATAACACTCCTCTGATTACCAACTTGCCTTTTTAAGACCCGGAATTTCGCCGCGCATAGCAGCTTCACGAACCTTAATTCGGCTTAGACCAAACTTACGAAGGACGCCGTGTGGACGACCCGTTTGACGACAACGGTTACGTTGACGTGATGGACTAGAATCTCGAGGAAGCGTTTGCAATTTGAGCACCGCATTCCAACGATCTTCATCTGTTGCATTCACATCAGAGATGATCGCTTTTAATTCTTGACGCTTTGCAAAGTATCTATTTGCTAGCTTAACACGCTTTTTATCGCGTTCAATCATTGATTGTTTAGCCATTAGTTTACCCTACCTTTACTTACGAAATGGAAAGTTAAAGGCTGACAATAATGCGCGGCCTTCTTCATCTGATTGTGCGGTAGTGGTAATAGTAATATCTAAACCACGAACACGATCAACTTTATCGTAATCGATTTCAGGGAAAACGATTTGCTCACGGATACCCATACTATAGTTACCACGACCATCGAAAGATTTTGCGCTTAAACCACGAAAATCTCGAGTACGAGGTAAAGCAATATAAACTAAACGTTCAAAAAATTCCCACATACGTTCACCACGTAGTGTGACTTTACAACCAATAGGATACCCTTGACGGATTTTAAAACCAGCAACTGATTTGCGTGCTTTAGTGACAAGTGGTTTTTGACCACTGATTGCAGTAAGATCTGCAACTGCATTATCTAATAATTTCTTATCAGTAATAGCTTCACCCACACCCATATTCAAGGTGATCTTTTCGATCCGAGGGACTTGCATGACAGATTTGTAGCCAAACTGTTCTTGCAGTTTATTTACTACCTGTGCATTGTAGTAATCATGCAGTTTCGCCATCGTACACTCCAAATTACTTAATTATTTCATTAGTAGACTTATAAAAACGGACTTTTTTACCGTCTTCAAAACGAAAGCCTACGCGATCTGCTTTGCCTGTAGCACTATTGTAGATTGCTACGTTAGAAACATTAATAGCTGCTTCTTTCTCAACAATCCCACCTTCTTGGTTTAGTTGCGGTACTGGTTTTTGATGTTTTTTCACCAAATTTATACCTTCAACAATCACTTTGCCTGTAGACAAAACGCTTTTAACTTTACCGCGTTTACCTTTATCTTTACCGGTTAACACGATAACTTCATCTTCTCGACGGATTTTCGCTGCCATTACCCGCTCCTTACAGTACTTCTGGTGCTAATGAAATGATCTTCATAAACTTCTCAGAACGAAGTTCACGAGTGACCGGTCCAAAAATACGCGTACCAATCGGTTGCTCACTGTTATTATTTAATATAACACAAGCGTTACGATCGAAACGAATGACAGATCCATCAGGACGACGAACACCTTTTTTAGTACGTACTACTACAGCTTTAAATACATCACCTTTTTTTACTTTTCCACGTGGAATTGCTTCCTTAATGGAAACTTTGATGATATCACCCACTGCAGCATAACGACGGTGTGATCCACCGAGAACCTTGATACACATTACGCTACGTGCGCCAGAATTATCAGCGACATCGAGCCTAGTCTGTTCTTGGATCATTTTAATGCTCCGTATAATAAATTATTGTCTAATCTACCTTCATCCACCTCAACTACCATGGATAAGAATAGACAACCAAAAAATCCCACTTACATGAGGGCGCCTAGTATAACACCACTCAAATAAAATGGGTAGTATAAAATAAACGGCTAATATTAGCCGTTTATGATATTGTGTGCAATTTTTAATCGATTAGATTAAATAACTGCCTTTTCAACAACTCGAACAAGAGTCCAAGACTTAGTCTTAGATAGTGGACGGCATTCCTTAATTTCTACAGTATCACCAATTCCACACTCGTTATTCTCATCATGTACATGCAATTTAGTCGTACGTTTAATGAACTTACCATATAATGGATGTTTCACTTTACGTTCGATAGCAACCACGATAGATTTATCCATTTTGTCACTGATCACACGACCTTGCTGAGTACGAACATTAGTAGTCATTACGCACCCGCCTTTTCAGTTAATAACGTTTTGATTCGTGCGATATCACGACGCACTTGTTTAACTAAATGAGTTTGTTGTAACTGACCGCTTGCTAACTGCATACGTAAGTTAAATTGCTCACGTAATTTGTCTAGAAGTTCAGTATTTAACTCTTCAACGCTTTTTTCGCGTAGCTCTTTTGCTTTCATTTACATCACCGTCTTAATTACAAAGGTGGTTTTAATCGGCAGTTTTGCTGCTGCCAACGCAAATGCTTCACGAGCAACTTCTTCCGGTACACCATCCATTTCATAAAGGACTTTACCTGGTTGAATCAGTGCAACCCAGTATTCAACGTTACCCTTACCTTTACCCATACGCACTGCAAGTGGTTTTTCAGTAATTGGTTTGTCAGGGAAAACTCGAATCCAGATTTTACCTTGACGCTTAACTGCACGAGTCATTGCACGACGTGCTGCTTCGATCTGGCGCGCAGTCAAACGACCACGACCAACAGCCTTAAGACCGAAAGTACCGAAGCTAATATCGGCACCTGCAGCAAGACCGCGATTGCGACCCTTATGCATTTTACGGAATTTTGTACGCTTTGGTTGTAACATCAGCGACGCTCCTTATTGTTTTCGGCCTTTACGCTGCTTTTTCGGTTGAGCAGCAGGTTTTTCTACTTGTTCAACGGCAGCCATACCACCAAGGATCTCACCTTTGAAGATCCACACTTTAACACCAATAATACCATAAGTAGTTAGTGCTTCTGAAAGTCCATAGTCAATGTCTGCACGAAGTGTATGTAATGGTACACGACCTTCACGATACCATTCGCTACGAGCAATTTCTGCTCCGCCTAAACGGCCACTAACTTCAACTTTGATACCTTTAGCACCAGCTTTCATAGCATTTTGTACTGCACGTTTCATTGCACGACGGAACATAACACGACGTTCTAATTGAGCAGTGATACTGTCAGCAACTAATTTTGCATCAAGCTCAGGCTTACGAACTTCGGCAATGTTAATCTGTGCAGGTACACCAGCAATGCTCGCTACGGTATTACGCAATTTTTCTACGTCTTCACCTTTTTTACCGATTACGATACCAGGGCGAGCAGTATGAATAGTCACACGGATGCTCTTAGCTGGACGCTCGATCACGATCTTCGAGATTGACGCTTGTGCTAATTCTTTATTTAGAAATTGGCGTACTTTAAAATCGCCTTCTAAATTATCAGCGAATTCTTTTGTATCTGCATACCAGGTAGATGTCCAAGGTTTGACAATACCTAATCGGATACCATTTGGATTTACTTTTTGACCCATTGCTATTCTCCAGACCTAGCGATCAGACACGATCACAGTAATGTGACTCGTACGCTTCAAAATTCGATCCGCACGACCTTTAGCACGAGGCATAATACGCTTCATGGTTGGCCCTTCATCTACGAATATTTTCGCAACTTTCAGATCATCAATATCAGCACCGTCGTTATGCTCTGCATTAGCAATCGCAGATTCTAATACTTTTTTAACTAGTACAGCCGCTTTTTTATTGGTGTAAGTTAAAATATCAAGTGCCTGTGACACACTCTTACCGCGCACTAAATCAGCAACTAAGCGAACTTTCTGTGCAGAAGAACGAGCGTGGCGATATTTTGCAATTGTTTCCATCTCTTTCTCCTACTTATTTCTTCTTAGCTTTCTTATCTGCTGCATGACCGCGATAAGTACGAGTCGGCGCAAATTCACCGAGTTTATGACCAACCATTTCATCGGTAACATAAACTGGTACGTGCTGACGACCATTATGGACAGCGATGGTCAATCCGATCATATTAGGAAAGATCGTTGAACGACGGGACCAAGTACGTAATGGTTTCTTGTCCCCGCTTTCCACCGCTTTCTCTACCTTCTTCAGCAAGTGTAGGTCAATGAAAGGACCCTTCTTGAGAGAACGTGGCATAGCTAATCCTCTATTTAATTATTTCTTATTGCGATGGCGAACAATATACTTATCAGTACGTTTGTTGCTACGCGTTTTCAATCCTTTGGCTTTTTGACCCCATGGAGACACAGGATGTTTACCAAAGTTACGACCTTCACCACCACCATGTGGGTGATCTACTGGGTTCATCGCCGTACCACGAACAGTAGGACGAACGCCACGCCAACGTGTTGCACCAGCTTTACCCAATACGCGAAGCATATGTTCTGAATTGCCAACTTCACCAATAGTAGCACGACAATCAGATAATACTTTACGCATTTCGCCAGAACGAAGACGAAGTGTTACATATGAACCTTCACGTGCAATGATTTGAACATAGCTACCAGCAGAACGAGCAAGCTGTCCGCCTTTACCAGGTTTCATTTCAATATTGTGCACGGTAGAACCAACAGGGATATTACGCATTGGTAAACAGTTACCTGTTTTAATCGATGCATCAACACCAGATTGGATCTGATCTCCGGCTTTTAAGCCTTTTGGAGCTAGAATATAACGACGTTCACCGTCTTTATATAAAACTAACGCAATATTCGCACTACGATTTGGATCATATTCCAAACGCTCAACTGTAGCAGGAATACCATCTTTATTACGTTTAAAATCAACAATACGATAATGTTGTTTATGACCACCACCGATATGGCGAGTAGTAATACGTCCATTATTATTGCGACCACCAGTTTTGCTCTTTGCATCGAGCAAAGGTGCATAAGGTTTACCTTTATGCAACTCTGGGTTAACCACTTTAACAACGTGGCGACGACCCGGAGATGTAGGTTTACACTTAACAACTGCCATTGTTCTTACTCCTCCGAATTACTCAGCGACGCCTGCAAGGTCTAAATTTTGACCTTCAGCTAAAGTGACGTAAGCTTTTTTCCAGTCGCTACGACGACCAATTTGTTGACCACGACGTTTTACTTTACCTTTTACAACTAAAGTATTAACATCGTTTACCTTAACTTCAAATAGTTGTTCAACTGCGGCTTTGATCTCTTTCTTAGTAGCATCTTTAGCAACTTTTAACACTAATGTGTTATTTTTCTCCATTGAAAGAGATGCTTTTTCAGAAACATGAGGTGCACGCAGGACTTTAAGCAGACGCTCTTCTAGAATCATGCTACTTTCTCCTCTAACATTGCCTCAACTTGTTTCACTGCATCAACAGTCATGAGAACTTTTTCAAATGCAATTAAGCTAACTGGATCAATACCAGCAACATCACGCACATCAACTTTATAGATATTACGTGAAGCTAAGAAAAGATTTTCATCAATTTCAGAAGAAATAATCAATACATCATTAAGATCCATTGCTTTTAATTTCTGAATTAATAATTTAGTCTTAGGAGCTTCTACAGTGAATTTCTCAACTACCACTAAACGATCTTGACGCACTAACTCAGAGAAAATACTCTTTAGTGCACCACGATACATTTTACGGTTAACTTTTTGGCTATGATCTTGTGGTTTTGCTGCAAATGTTACACCTCCACTACGCCAGATAGGGCTCTTTACAGAACCTGAACGAGCGCGACCAGTACCTTTTTGACGCCATGGTTTTTTGCCAGAACCAGCTACTTCTGCACGAGTTTTTTGACCACGAGTTCCTTGACGAGCTCCTGATGCATATGCAACAACAACTTGGTGAACTAATGCTTCATTAAAATCACGTCCGAAGGTAGTTTCTGAAACAGAAAGCGCTTGCGCGTCTTTAACTACTAATTCCATTTCTATCTCCTCGACGTTAAGCTTTAATCGCTGGTTTAACAATTACGTCACTATTGATTGCACCTGGAACAGCACCTTTAATTAATAAAAGGTTACGCTCTGCATCAACACGTACAATATCTAAGTTTTGAACAGTTACTCGTTCATTACCTAGGTGACCTGCCATTTTACGACCTTTGAACACTTTACCTGGAGTTTGGTTTTGACCGATAGAACCATGTCCACGGTGTGCCAAAGAGTTACCATGTGTAGCATCCTGAGTACGGAAATTCCAACGTTTTGTAACGCCAGCGAATCCTTTACCTTTAGATGTACCAGTAACATCAACTTTTTTAACGTCAGTAAAAATATCGACATTAATGCTTTGACCTACAGTGAATTCGCCTTCTTCAAAACGGAATTCCCATAAACCACGACCAGCTTCAACACCAGCCTTAGCAAAATGACCTGCTTCAGGTTTATTTACACGGCTAGCTTTTTTGCTACCAGTAGTAACCTGAATCGCTTGATAACCATCCTTCTCAATATTTTTCACTTGAGTAACACGGTTAGCTTCAACTTCAATTACGGTTACAGGAATTGAAACACCCTCTTCTGTGAAGATTCGTGTCATTCCCACTTTTCGACCGACTAAACCAATCATTGTTTCGACCTCTTAATCCTTTTCAGCCCAGAATTAACCCAAACTGATCTGCACGTCAACACCGGCAGCAAGATCTAGACGCATCAGAGCATCAACTGTTTTTGGAGTTGGTTCAACGATATCGACTAGACGTTTATGAGTACGAATCTCGTATTGATCTCGTGCGTCTTTATTAACGTGTGGTGAAATCAATACAGTGAAACGCTCTTTGCGCGTCGGTAATGGAATAGGACCACGAACTTGCGCACCAGTACGCTTCGCAGTTTCAACGATTTCCGCAGTAGATTGATCAATCAAACGATGATCGAATGCTTTTAGACGGATTCGGATTCTTTGGTTCTGCATGAGACCAGAGCTCCACTATAAAAAAGTTATAACAAAAGACTACCCCTCATTCCCTGTTTCGATTGACAGGAGAGTGTAATCCGTTCTTTACGTAACCCCCAAATCGAGAGTATTGTGCGGATGTAACCAAGACTGGCATCCAATAAACCTCGCCCTTATTGAGCGAAGTCCGAGTATTATACTGAAAAAGCGAATCAATGCAACTGTTTAATTGTGCAAAATTGATTCTATTTGGCTAATCAATAATTTATTAAAATCAACATGAATTATACTTTAAATTAACAAACTGAATATTATCGATTTTTATATAATTTATCAGTAATAATAAATATCTGTTTCTCTCTTCTTAAACATTAATGAATCAAAAATCCATGCCGTATCGTGGTTATTTCATTTTATTAGCATCAAATGTTGATAATAAAGCAGCGATAAAAGATATGTTAGTTTATTTTTTATACTAATATTGTTTAGCTTGCTCAAGAATATTTAGTTACGGTATGATATGGTAAAAATCACATAATAAAATGATCTCATTTTGAAACTATCTTCTATTACCCAAGAATTGCTTTCTCTGTTACCTCCCGCATTAGCAGAGCACTACCAATTACTGACAACTTGTAGCTTATTATTCGTCGTTATTATCCTATTTTCTTTTACCAAGTTACGTATGGATATTATTGCACTACTTGCTATAACCGCTATTATAATGACCGGTGTTTTAACACCTAGCGAAGCATTGTCTGGCTTTAGTGACCCTAATATTGTCTTGATCGCTTTATTATTTATTATTGGTGAGAGTCTTGTTAGAACCGGTATCTCTTATCAGATGAGTGAATACATCTTAAAAGTAGCCGGTAAGAATGATATTCGGATTATTATCCTCATTATGTTAGCTGTCGCTTTATTAGGATCGGTAATGAGTTCCACCGGTGTTGTAGCGATTTTTATTCCCGTTGTTATCAGTATTGCCACTCATTCAGGTATACATGTAAAAAAATTAATGATGCCATTATGTATTGCTGCATTAATTAGTGGCATGATGACATTAGTAGCTACGCCACCAAATTTAGTTGTTAACAGTGAGTTAGAACGAGCGACACTTGAAGAGTTCAAATTTTTTTCTATTACACCAATTGGTCTGGGAGTATTAGCGGTTGGCATTATCTACTGTATTATTAGTCGCAATTGGCTCATATCGAAAAAAACCGCTAATGAATTACAACAATCGCCAGCGCGTAGACAGATAACCGATTTAATTCGAGAATATAAATTGTCTGGTAGAGCCCACCGAGCTCAAATATTACCTGGTTCATCTTTTATAGGTAAAACGCTCGATAGTCTCCATCTTAGGAGTCAACAAGATGTTAACGTAATTGGGATAGAACGTTGGCGTAAATTTAGAAAAGTCTTAATACCGGTCAATAGTATGACTGAATTTCGTGAAGGGGATGTGCTGCTATTGGATTTCTGTCATTCTGATGCCGATTATCGTAATTTCCTAGCGGCTTATTCTTTAGAACCTAAAGTGCTACGTGGCGAATATTTTTCTGATCAAGTAAAAGAAGTTGGTATGGCGGAAGTAGCACTATTACCAGAATCATCATTATATGGAAAAACATTGAATGAAATCGATTTTCGCAGCAAATATTTCCTCACGGTAATCGGTATTCGTCGTAACCATGCTCCAATTGAAGCGAATAACTTATTTGAAGAAAAATTACAAATTAGTGATACATTATTAGTCTGTGGCGATTGGGGATCCATTCGCAAATTACAAACGAAAACAAATGATTTCGTCGTGTTAGATTTTCCCGCAGATATGGATGATGTAGCGCCGGCAAGTTCACAAGCCATTGCGGCATTAATTAATCTTACCATCATGATTGTATTAATGGTAAGCGGTATTGTGCCAAATGTCGTAGCAGCATTGATAACTTGTTTATTAATGGGACTTACGCGCTGTATTGATATGACAAGCGCTTATAAGTCGATTCACTGGCCTAGTTTAATTTTAATTATCGGTATGATGCCTTTCGCTCTAGCACTAAATAAAACAGGTGGTATTAATTTATTCTCAGATTTACTCAAACAACATCTTTCTGGTTATGGACCATATGTCGCATTAACTTTCATTTTTTTACTCTGTTCTGTGGTGGGATTATTTATTACTAACACCGCGACAGCAATTTTAATTGCACCAATTGCCATCAATATTGCACTTGGGTTTGGATATTCTCCATATCCATTTGCTATGACAGTAGCCATTGCCACTTCAGCATCATTTATTACACCGGTTTCGTCACCGGTAAAAACCATGATTGTTGCTCCAGGTGGTTATAGTTTTGGTGATTTTGTTAAAGTTGGCGTACCATTGACCTTTCTAGTTCTTATTGTTGATATTCTCTTAGTCCCACTCTTTTTTCCATTTTAAGTAATTTTATGGGTTATCCTCAGTTAACAACTATGTTTAATTAGCTCAATGGGTAACATTGAGCTAAAAAATACCAATCTTTGGCCTCATAAATGTTGTTCTAACTTAAACTGATAACTGCAAATCAATAACATTTAAGTATATACTAGTTAACGACAAAATAGAGAAGAGTTATACATTCTTCAAAGAATAACAGGTAATTATCATGATAGAACATAACATAAAACAACCTCTAAAAATTATTTTTGCTGGTACACCCGATTTTGCAGCAAAACATTTACAAGCACTTCTTGATTCTTCACATCAAGTCATAGCGGTATTTACTCAACCAGACAAACCGGCAGGTCGAGGAAATAAAATCACAGCAAGTCCGGTAAAACAACTAGCCCTACAACATCATATACCAGTTTACCAACCCGCAACGCTAAAAGAACTAACAAATCAACAAATGATTGCTGAACTTAATGCCGATATTATGATTGTGGTCGCTTACGGATTGATTTTACCGCAAGCTGTACTAGATATGCCAAAACTTGGTTGTATCAATGTTCATGGATCACTATTACCAAAATGGCGTGGCGCTGCACCAATTCAACGAGCATGCTGGGCAGGCGATAAAGAAACAGGCGTAACCATTATGCAAATGGATGCCGGGCTTGATAGTGGGGACATGTTATATAAACAAAAATGTATGATTGAAGAGCATGATACCAGTGCTTCATTGTATGATAAATTAGCTCAACTAGGTCCAGAGGCTTTACTTAAAGCCTTAACGCTAATCATCGAAAAAAAAATACATCCAGAAAAACAAGATCAATCACAAGTTACTTATGCGGCAAAACTCTCAAAACAAGAAGCTAAATTAGATTGGCATTTACCTGCAGAACAACTTGAACGTTGCATTCGTGCTTTTAATCCATGGCCAATAAGTTACTTTGAAATCAATGGAGCACCAGTAAAAGTTTGGCAAGCCAATGTAATACTTAAAGCTTGTAAGCAGGAACCTGGCACGATCATACAAGCGGATAAGCATGGTATTCAAGTTGCCACCTCTGCAGGAATTTTAAATATTACTCAATTACAACCATCCGGAAAAAAAGTCATGTCTGCACAAGATATTCTTAATTCACGTAAAGCGTGGTTCACTGTTGGTAATAGCATTTAAATAATATATAAATGATAAAGTTTTTTATATCAATTCCCGTAATATCAAAATAATATGTTGAAAACTTTATCATTTTTTACAGGTTAAAAAATCCATTTATAATGTCATGACTAACACAAATTATTCATTTGCTTTTATAAAAAAAAACACAGTAAAATATCAAAAATTTCAAAAAAAATAATGGCATACGTCTAAATATCCTCCTATAATGCTCAACGAATTAATATAATATTGAGAATATGAAAAGTGATAGCAAACCTAGTCAATTATAAAACTTTTCCCATTTGGTACATAAATACCATTCCAGAAATATTTAGAGAATCAAACCGCACAGATGAGGAAACTTGGATAAAACTAGCCATTTTTAAGGGTGAAATGGAATTTGCAACTTTGGATAACACTGGAAATATTACTGGCATGCATTATTTTTCTGTGGATAATCAACCTCCGTTTATCATACCTCAACATCGCCATAAAATTGTCACTGTATCAGACGACATCGAATGCCAACTATCTTTCTATTGTGATAAAAAAGATTATTGTCGTAAGAAATATGGCTTACCCCAAACACATAGCAATGTGATCAAAGCGACTAAAATTATAGCTGGAGGTAAGGCATTAGACTTAGGATGTGGATCAGGACGCAACGCATTATATTTAAACTTATTTGAGTTTGATGTTGATGCTGTCGATAAAAATGAAAATTGTATTAAAAATCTCAATCAAATCATTAAACAGGACTTTCTCACAAAAATAAAAGCCAAAGTTTATGACATCAATCAAGCAAATCTAACTGGACAATATGACTTAATTATATCAACTTCAGTAATGATGTTCTTACAACCAGATCGAATTTCAGATATCATTAACAATATGCAGAATATAACCAATTCAAAAGGTTACAATCTTATTGTGAACGCAATGTCTACTGCCGATTACCCTTGTTCCATACCATTTCCATTTACCTTTAAAAAAGAAGAATTACGTCAATATTATCAAAACTGGAATATCATTGAGTATAACGAAAATGTTGAACAATTACATAAAACAGACCACAATGGTAATCACATACGATTACGGTTTGCAACGTTATTAGCTCAAAAGAAATAAAGAAATGCTTCACACCGTTAAAATATCAATAAAAAACCAATATGAACGGCTAGTTCATCAGAGAGCTCCTATTCAAAAGCTAACTTCGTCTCAAAGCAACATCGTGATATTGATTAATGATCTTCTTTTGCATGATTCAAGCTGTAACGAGGAATTTCAACCGTCAAATCTTCATCGTCAACTATGGCTTGACAACTTAAACGACTGTGAGGCTCAACTCCCCAAGCTTTATCAAGCATATCATCTTCTTGTTCATCGCTAGGTTCTAATGAATCAAAACCTTTTCGTACTATACAGTGACATGTAGAACACGCACATGACATTTCACATGCATGATCAATTTCAATATCATTACGTAATGCTACTTCTAAAATTGATTCACCCTTCTCAGCTTCAACTGTGATACCTTCTGGGCAAAGATCAGCATTCGGTAAAAAAGTAATCTTTGGCATAATTCGCTCTCTTTTTAAAATTCAAGGCTTAAATATCATCAACTCGCTGACCGGCCAATGCATGTTTAATGGAACGATCCATTCTTCTGGCAGCAAATTCTTGGGTTAAGTGATCCATTTTCTTAATTTGCCTCTCGATTTCACTACTATCTTGTTCTTCTGCTAATGTAGCTAAGCGTTGCTTTTCAATTAGAATCACATCAAGTTCCGAACGAGATAATAAATCAGCGTCTTGTGCCAAGGCCGTTTGTAAACTTTCTAATACTCGTGCAGCTTCAACTCTCTGTTCAGCAAGGCGCCGTGCTTGTTTATCAAATTCAGCATGACTTAACGAGTCTTGAATCATCTGTGCAATTTCTTTATCCGTTAATCCATAAGATGGTTTGATTTGTATTGCGGCTTGCACACCGGTAGATTTTTCGATAGCTGTAACACTTAATAAACCATCAGCATCAACTTGAAATGTTACCCGAATATGGGCTCCTCCAGCGGGCATCGGTGGAATACCATGTAATGTAAAACGCGCTAACGAGCGACAACCGGCAACCGTTTCACGTTCGCCTTGTAAAACATGGATCATCATCGCAGTTTGACCGTCTTTAAACGTTGTAAACTCTTGGGCATAAGCACATGGAATGGTCGTATTACGTGGAATGATTTTTTCCACTAACTCCCCCATGGTTTCAACTCCTAATGATAGCGGAATAACATCAAGTAATAACATGTCGGCATCGGGTTTATTCCCCACTAAGATATCGGCTTGAATCGCGGCACCAATCGCGACTACCCGATCAGGATCAATTGAGGTTAACGGCGTTTGATTGAAGAATTCGCCAACTCTGTCACGCACATAGGGAATACGTGTGGATCCGCCAACCATAACAACTTCAACAACATCAGTGATATCCACATTAGCATCTTTCAATGCGCGTCGGCATGAAAATAATGTTTTTTTAATTAAAGGTTCAATTAAATGATTAAATTCTTGGCGGGAAAGGTATCCGTGCCAACCATTAAAATCAATATTTACTTGTTCATAAATAGATAACTGCTGTTTGATCTGATTTGCCAGGTCGAGTAATTGCCGTCGTAAATACGGATCATAACGATTGCTCACTTTAGCTTTATCGGCAATCCATAAGGCTAATTGTTGATCAAAATCATCGCCACCTAATGCTGAATCACCGCCTGTAGCTAAAACTTCAAATACTCCTTTACTTAACCGGAGTATCGAAATGTCAAATGTGCCGCCCCCCAAATCATAAACAGCTATAACCCCTTCCTGCCCAGAATCCAACCCATAGGCAATTGCGGCAGCAGTAGGTTCGTTTAATAAACGCAATACATGTAATCCGGCTAAGTTTGCTGCATCTCTGGTTGCCTGACGTTGCCCATCATCAAAATACGCTGGAACAGTTATGACTACTCCATCTGGTGCTTGACCTAATGATTCATTTGCTCTTGTAACTAATGCACGTAAAATATCAGCTGAAACTTGAATCGGATTAACAGTTCGATTAACCAAATTTAAAATCGGTACGCCATTTTCGCCTGCGCTAAGTGAGTAAGGTAAATGATTATTATCTATATCACTAATATGACGACCCATCATCCTTTTAATCGAGCTAACAGTATTGTGTGGATCAAGAACAGCCCCTTGCTTAGCACGATAACCGATCGTAATTAAACTATTCCCATCATGATCAATACCATAATGTACCACAGAAGGAAGCAAATGGTTCCCTTCTAAATCAGGTAACGTTTCAGCTTGCCCACTTCGCACCGTTGCCACAAGTGAATTAGTTGTACCAAGATCTATACCTACCGCGACACGTCGTTGATGTGGTGGTGCCGTCTGCCCTGGCTCACTGATTTGCAATAAAACCATGAAATATTCTCTTTAGACTAATAGATTGATAATAAGATATTATAAATTAAACTGTTTTTCTTGAAGCAGCTCGATCTGTTCAATCAATTTTGCATAATAACGTAGCTTATATAATTGCTGTTTTGCCATTAGCCAATGAGATTGATTAATATACTCTAATAATTGTGCATAAATTTGATTTTTACGCTCAATCATCTCATCATAAAATAATGTTAACTCATCCCAATTTTGCTCATGTTCAAGATCATCCAGTTGCTCTCGCAACATAAATTGTTCCATCAAAAATGGACTATCATGAATAGTTTGCTGCTCTTCATTAATATTTATTCCTTCTAAACTTAGCCGATATTCGGCAGCTTTAATAGGATCTTTTAGGGTTTGATAAGCAGCATTGATGGAAGCTGATTGTTGCAAAATTGCAGCTTTTTCGTTATCTGGCGCTGTCGCATAGTTATCTGGATGAAACTGCCGCTGTAATTGCTGATAGTGTAAACTTAAAAGGGAACCATCAATGGGTAATACAACTGGTAATTGCAATAAATTAAAATAATTTTTTTCCATGTCCCCCCCCTCTTATTTACAAAAGCAATATGCCTGACTAGACATTGAAACTTTCGCCACAACCACACTCATTTTTAACATTTGGATTGCTGAATTTGAAACCTTCATTCAAGCCTTCTTTAACAAAATCTAATTCGGTACCATCTAAATAGACAAGGCTTTTTTTATCAACAATAATTTTGACTGATTTGTCTTCAAAAATTGTATCATCGTCATATATCTCATCAGCAAACTCAAGAACATAAGCCATACCAGAGCATCCCGATGTTTTGACGCCAAGACGTAACCCGATACCTTTGCCACGGTTAGCTAAAAATGAGTGTATCCGATTAGCTGCACTTTCAGTTAAAGTCACTGACATATCTTTTTCCTTTATTATGTATCCCATACCATTATCCGAATAACCATCTAAATTCATTACTAAATGTATAAAGATTTATACTAAAATCTAATATATTTCGCATAAATAGTGCAACGTAATGTCGGAATATCATAATTTATTCAATGTATCTACATGCCATTTTTATAATTTGGCCAATAGATGAGGTGGATGACATATAATAAAAAACATATCACGATTAAAAATGATATTATTTTTTCTTACTTTTATAATCTTCAATGGCTGCTTTTATCGCATCTTCTGCCAAGATCGAACAGTGAATTTTTACCGGTGGTAGCGCCAACTCTTCAGCAATATCAGTATTTTTAATCGCACTCGCCTCATCTAAAGACTTACCTTTAATCCACTCTGTCACTAAAGAGCTTGATGCAATAGCACTACCACAACCATAGGTTTTAAACTTTGCATCTTCAATAATACCATTGTCATTAACCTTAATCTGTAAACGCATCACATCACCACATGCTGGTGCGCCAACCATACCACTACCAACATTTGGATCATTTTTATCAAATGAACCAACATTACGAGGATTTTCGTAATGATCGACAACTTTGTCACTATATGCCATAATTTTTCCTCGTTTAACTGTTTTTAATGGGCTGACCATTTGATTTGCGATAAATCAACACCGTCTTGGAACATCTCCCATAATGGAGATAAATCGCGTAATTTACCAATCGAATCATGTAACAACTTAATCACATAATCGACCTCTTCTTCGGTACTAAATCGACCTAACGAAAAACGAATAGAACTATGTGCTAATTCATCATTTAAACCTAGAGCGCGTAATACATAAGATGGCTCTAAACTTGCAGAAGTACAAGCAGAACCCGATGAAACGGCTAAATCCTTTAATGCCATCATTAAAGATTCACCTTCAACATAAGCGAAACTTACATTTAAAATATTTGCGACACTATGCTCCATAGAACCATTCAAATAGACTTCATCAATATCTTTTAAACCATTCCATAAACGTTGCTTTAATGCCTGTAAGCGGGCCATCTCGCTATCCATTTCTTGCTTAGCGATACGATAGGCTTCACCCATACCAACAATTTGATGTACCGGTAAAGTTCCCGAGCGCATGCCTCTTTCATGTCCGCCACCATGCATCTGTGCTTCAATACGAATACGTGGTTTACGTCTTACATATAAGCCGCCAATACCTTTAGGACCATATAATTTGTGACTAGAAAAGGACATTAAATCAACTTTCAACTTCGTTAAATCGATCGGTAATTTACCAACACTTTGTGTCGCATCGACATGAAAAACAATACCACGACTACGACATAATTCACCGATTTTTTCGATATCCTGAATAATACCGATTTCATTATTTACATGCATAATAGAAACCACAATGGTATCATCACGTATTGCTTGCTCTAGCTTCTTCAGGTCAATTAAACCATTTGTTTCTGGTGATAGATAAGTAACTTCATAGCCTTCACGTTCTAATTGACGACAAGTGTCTAATACTGCTTTATGTTCAGTTTTACAAGTAATAATATGCTTACCTTTGGCTTTGTAAAAGTGAGCCGCACCTTTAATTGCTAAGTTATCTGCTTCAGTCGCACCAGAAGTAAAGACGATCTCACGAGCATCGGCACCAATTAAATCAGCAATTTGATTACGGGCAATATCAACTGCCTCTTCAGCTTGCCAACCAAAACGATGTGAACGGGACGCTGGGTTTCCAAATATGCCATCCAGCGTTAAATATTGCATCATTTTCTCTGCTACCCGAGGATCAACGGGAGTTGTTGCAGCATAATCCATATAAATTGGAAGTTTCATTTAGCGCTCCAATAATCAATATCTCATAATCAGTTAAGGTGATTGACTCGAATGACATTATCTTGTCTATCGGCGATAGTTTTAACATCTTCACTTTTGACGAGCTCACTCAATGTAATACCCGTTAAAAAACTATCAATTCGTTCACTTAACTCATTCCATAATGAATGGGTTAAACATTTAACACCACCCTGACAACCTTCCTCGCCATGACACTTAGTCGCAGTGACAGTTTCATCCACCGCTTTCACAATCGAACTGATGGCAATTTCATTCATTTTACGACCAAGTACATAGCCTCCACCAGGACCT
This sequence comes from Frischella sp. Ac48, assembly GCF_019641635.1. NCBI lineage: Bacteria > Pseudomonadati > Pseudomonadota > Gammaproteobacteria > Orbales > Orbaceae > Frischella > Frischella sp. Ac48. The sequence goes on along the minus strand of NZ_JAETXP010000006.1, from coordinate 22,832 downwards.
CTGACACTGATGACTAAGCCATTTTTTCTAAGACGCGAGAATAATTGCTCAAGATAAGACAACGAAATCGCTTGCCTTACTGATATATCCGCCAACGACACAGGACCTTTTTTTGAATGAAGTGCAACATCAAGCATTGCAGTTACTGCATAGCGACCTTTTGATGTTAATTTCATAAGTTATTTCCTTTTTGATTTTAATCGCGTATTGTATATATCCTTTTTTTTTAGTCAAGTATTTAGTTGAGTATTTTAGTCGGATATTAACAATAGCTAAAATCAATCGTATAAAAAAGGGGCACCATTAGGTGCCCCAATATACATATAGAAAATTTATCTAGTTAGCTTAAGTATTATTTATTAATACTAAATTTAGTAATTATAGTACAAATAATATAAAAAAGAATAAATACAATTAAAGCATAATAAACAGAATTAAATAATAACAATGATAAACTAAATATCTGCGGTATAAAAAAACCACCAATTGCACCAATTGCTGATATAAACCCTAAAGCTGCCGCAGTTTCTGTCATAGCATTTCTCGTGGCTAATGTTTGATTAACACCTTTTAGTGTTAATCGATCAATGACATGTTGGCGGAATATAGTTGCAATCATTTGAAATGTTGAGCCACTACCTAATCCAGCTATAAAAAACATCAATAGAAAAGCGCTATAAAAACCGACGAATGAGCCCTCAATTGATAATATATTTGGTAGAGATAAAAATACCGATATGACTAAAATAATCATTAAAATATAATTAATTAAAGTCATATAAATACCATTAAATTTATCGGCGAACACTCCACCGATTGGTCGCGCCAGCACTCCAATCAAAGGTCCCCAAAAAGCCAAATAGGTTATATTGATTTCGGGAAAGAGTGTGTTAGATAACATCGCAAAGGCGGCGGAAAAACCGATAAAAGATCCAAATGTAGCTAAATATGGCAAACTTAATACCCACATCATTTTATCTTTCAATACCACCGATTGCAATTTAAACGATGCTTTTATGCTAGGTAAGTCATTCATTTTCCATAATGCTATTGCCGAAAAAACAATCAGTATCGGTACCCAAATTAACGCCGCATTCTGCAACCAAATTTTTTGACCATTTGCCAATAATATCCATTTTTCATCAAACATAGGTAAAAAGATAATAAAAGATGTGACTAATTGAATGACGCTAACTCCTAAACTACCCAATCCACCATTTAAACCAAGTGCCGCGCCTAAGTGTGCTTTAGGGTAAAAGAAACTGATATTTGCCATACTTGAAGCATAATTAGCACCACCCAAACCACATAACAGCGCAATTAACACAAACTCGCTGTAAGACGTAGTCGGATTTTTAATCGCATATCCGAGCCATAGACAAGGAATAATCAAAATAAAGGTACTAAATGCGGTCCAAAATCGGCCACCAAAAATTGGAATAACAAATGAATAAGGTACCCGAAGAATTGCCCCAGAAATAGATGGAATAGCCGTTAATAAAAATAATTGCGTATTAGAAAAATGGAATCCAATTGCGTTTAAATGAATAGTAATAATACTAAATAGCATCCAAACACAAAAACTGAGTAATAAGCAACAAATTGAAATTTTTAAATTACGATTTGCAATTTTTTTACCCGTTCTTTCCCAAAACCAATCATCTTCTGGATACCATTGTTGTATTGTATGCAAAGTATAACTCATCATCTATCCCTCTACCATTTCGCTAAAAGATTAATCACCAACACCTTGATTGGAATTAAAAATAGTATAAAGGATTTGCAATAAATGTAAATTATATCAATGGGTTACAATTTTTTAACTGGGGATTTAATCGCATATTAAGAAATTACTTTCTTATTTTTTCTAATAATCGATACAAACTTTATTTATTAGATTTTTCGCTGAAAAATCATTTTTTTATAGGACTTAGTCGGATAAAGAAAACATTAACCCATTACTTTAAATCATTTAATAACAAACCATATGATGGTTAAGTACTCTATTTGCCTACAAATTTGATAATGATTTTAATAACCTATTTTAAAAATTAATATCAAAAAAATTTCAAGAAACTTTTATTAATTAATTTATAACCTATTAATTTTATTGTTGATAATTATCGATATGTTTAAATTATTTACTTTGTCTACAGCTTGACTGATTGCTCATATTTTACGCTATAAGCAATTATGGGATAACAAAACTACAGCGAGTTTATAACCATAAAACACGTTTAAATATGTTCTATCGAAAAGGAATACTGACATTACTTAATAGTGAAAATTCTTTTTTACCTGTGAATATTTTAAAAGCACTTTTATTAAGTAAAAAAGAATGTCTACCACCAAATAAAAAAGGCTCAATTCACTTGAGCCATATAAAATTATTATTCTATGATTAAAAACTGTAAGAAATATACTCTCTTGCCGTTACTATATAATAATAACATTTCTTAAACTAACTAAAATTTATGCTTCGTTATTACTTTTCTTTGGTTTCACGGTATAGTTATATATTACAAGCAAAGCAAAAATTGCCACAATAATCCCCATAATGATATCTTTATTGAACCATTCAGCCATATAACCGATAATAATACCAACACCGCAGAAATCAACATCAGAAAATGTAGTCGTATTGCCAAAACCGATAGAACCTAATACGGGTAATAGCAAAACAGGTAAAAATGTGACCAATAAACCATTAACAAATCCACCAAGCATTGCCCCTCGACGCCCGCCCATCGCATTCCCAAATACGCCAGCCGTTGCACCACAAAAGAAATGCGGAACTACCCCAGGTAAAATAAGTGATAATTTTAGTTGCCCTAAGACAAATAATCCAACCAAACCACCGAGAAAACTAAACATAAAACCAATCAATACGGCATTTGGCGCATAAGGAAATACAACCGGGCAATCCAAAGCAGGTTTAGCATTTGGCACTAATTTTTCAGAAAATCCAGTGAAAGCCGGCACAATTTCCGCAAGAATTAAACGTACGCCTTGTAGAATGATAAAGACACCCGCAGCAAAAGTAATTGCCTGAATAATAGAATAAACTAAATAGTTATCGCCGTGACTGAGTTTAGTATTTATATATTCAGGTCCAGCGCAAATTGCCAAAATCAAGTAGATGACCATCATGGTTAATGATATCGAAATCGAGCTATCACGTAAAAAACTCAAGTTTTTAGGGAGATTCATTTCTTCTGTCGAACGCGATCCTTTACCGACTAATTGTCCTAACCACCCAGCTATGACATAACCTAATGTACCGAAATGACCAAAAGCAACATCATCATTACCCGTAATTTTACGCATTTGAGATTGTGCTAGCGCTGGAAAGAAAGCCATTATTAAACCAAGTACTAAAGCTCCAGTAAAGACTAACTGCCAATCTGTAAAACCGGCTACGGTCAAAATAATACTAATCATACAAGCCATATAAAAAGTATGATGACCAGTTAGAAAAATGAATTTTAAACGAGTGAAGCGGGCTACCACAATATTGGCTACCATTCCAAATGCCATGATCAATGCAGTTGTCACACCATATTCTTTCATAGCCATTGATACTATCGCTTCATTATTCGGAACAAAACCTTTTAAATTAAAAGCATGTTCAAACATTTCACCTAGCGGTGTAATTGAGTTAACGACGACACCAGCACCACCTCCTAACACCAAAAAACCGAGAATCGTTTTAACTGTTCCTTTAACTGTATCGGCAAATGATTTACGTTGCGCTATTAGTCCGATCATCGCAATAATCCCAACTAATACCGCGGGTACTTTTAAAATATCAACGATAAATTTCACGACTTCTTGAATCATAGCAACACCTCATAAATTTGATTATTGCTTAGCAAAATGTTCAACAAGCTTAGCTTCCAACTCGTTGATATCAATAATATTGTTCAAAACGACTAATTTATCTGCGGGAATACCCGAACTTGCAGCTAAATCTTTAGTCATGATAAATAAATCAGCCTGATCAGGTGTTGCCGATGCAAGATCTGCATGAGTAACTTCAGCATCAATCGCTAACTTTTTCAAAACTTTTTTAGTATTCATTTCAACCATAAAACTACTACCAAGACCAGAACCACAAACTGCCATAATTTTCATAGTGTTTATCCTTTTACCTATAACTATAAGTGTTAATAACGATTAATTACTGCCAAGACTTGCTCTCGGTCTTGTGCCTTAAATATTGTTTCGATGTCCTTGGATTCAGCGAATAATGCGGCTAATTGAGTTAACATATCAACATGACTAGAACTATCATTCGCTGCTAATAAAGTGATTAAGTAAACAGGATCATTCTCCGACGAATTAAATTTTACCCCTTTTTTCACTAACAACATGGATAACCCAAGTCGATTAACGCCTTGTTCTGGTCTAGCATGTGGCATTGCAATACCGGGTGCTAATACATAATACGGACCAATTGTTTCGTGCAATTGAAAAATTGCTTCGATATAAGCTGGTGTAATAGCATTATTTTCTAATAATGGTGATGCACAAAGCCTAATGGCTTGTTTCCAATCATCTACTGACTCAACAACATTTACCGTTTGTTGCGTTAACCATTTTGCTAGCATTTTTCCTCCAATAAAGCCATTATTGTGATTTTCTATTAAAAAGTTAGCATACTATGTAACAATAAAAATTAAAGAATATAAAAATTGTGATAGCGCTATCAAAAAATAATTAAATTTTTAACAATTCTGTGATACAGATAACATCTTTATATATTGAAAAGAAAATAAGAATGGTTACAGTCTAAGATAACATTATTGATTATTATTTCAAAAATTGACTTACCATATGTCAAAGCATTAATTTATATTCATGTCATTTAGCAATGAGTTATAGTCAAAATATATTATTAGTTTTGCTGCAATAGGAAAAAAAATGCAAGATACGAAGAAACGTCGCAACACTGGACAAATTACATTATTTGATGTGGCCAAATATGCTGGCGTGGGCACCATGACCGTATCAAGGGCATTACGTACACCAGAGCGAGTTTCTGATAAATTGCGCAAGAAAATACAAACAGCTATAGATGATTTAGGTTATAAACCGAACGTTGTGGCAAGCTTATTAGCGTCGGCATCTGCCAATCGATTAATTGCAGTCGTCACCACTAAAATTTGTGACCATTCAACGAAAATTTTACTTAATTCGTTACAAACAAGTTTAGCTAAAGATGGTTACACCACCTTAATTATTGAAACATATCACTATCATAAAAACGAAGCACAATTAATCAATGCACTGTACAGTCAGAATCTTGCCGCTATTGTATTATTCTATGTAGAAAACCCAACTATAATTGAAAAAATTGTTCACCGTAAAACATTACCGATAATAAACATCGGTATTCAATCTTACTCTTGTATCAATATCAATATTCAACCTGATGATAGTTTAGCAATGTTAATGTTAACAGAATACGTTATCAAACAAGGTTATCGACATATTGGATTATTGTGTGCTAATCAACAGTATCATCTTTTTCAACAACGATTGCATGGTTGGCATCGAGCAATGTTAGCTCATCATCTACCTACGCATAGAATTATCAATGCAGCTAAACCAGCTAGCTTTGCCACTGGAAGTGAATTGCTACCAGAAATGCTTTTAAATTGGCCCGAACTTGACGCTTTAATTTGTACTACTGACGAATTAGCAGGTGGAGTACTTAACGAATGCCATCGCCGCCATATTCGAGTCCCTTATCAATTGGCTGTATGTGGGTTTGGTGACAGTGAATTTAGTCAAGTCTGTGTCCCTCCATTAACAACTGTAGCGTTACCTGCTGAGCTAATGGGTCAACACACAGCAACACTTTTATTAAAACAGATTTGCCCTGATATTGATGATACTGAAACAGACTTATCATTTTTAATCCCCATTATCAAAACTAGAGCTAGCTTATAATATTGGCTCATTTCCTAAAATTAAGCACGATTGTCATTTGCTAATTTTAATAAAGATTGGCTTTCTTTTATAAATCGTTGAGCATAATCACCGAACCATTCGGTAACCTGATTAAAATGCTTGATAAACTGCTGCTTATCACCCTGATCAATTAATTGTACCATTTCACCAAATCGTTGATAGTAATGTTTAATTAACTCAATATTTTGCTCAGATGACATTATGATATCCGCATAAAGCTGTGGATCTTGTGCAAATAACCGCCCAACCATCATCAACTCTAAACGATAAATCGGTGAAGATAATGCAATAAGTTGCTCCAAATTAGCCTGTTCTTGCTGTAAATTTACACCATATGTAAATGAAGTAAAATGACGTAATGCTTGAATAAATGACATGCATTTATCATGTTCGCTAGCAGTAATAGGATAAAGAATTGCCCCCCAAATTTTCATCTGTTCAATCAGCCATTGATATTTTTCAACCTGCCGTCCGTCACAATAGACAATAACTTGCTTTGCTAAATTAGGCACATCAGGACCGAACATAGGGTGCAACCCGACAACAGGACCGCGATGTTTATTTAACATAGTTTGTAATGGGATTTGTTTTATTGAAGTAAAATCCGTTAAGATACAATCATGTGGTAGTTCCGGTAATTGATTAATTATTTCAACTGTTTTATTAATTGGTACAGTAATAATCACTACTGCTGCATCAGCGACCATTTCTGTAGCTTGATGCATATTTTTTGAACCCAATATTTTTACATAATAACCTGACAGTGTGAATAAACGAGTAAAAAGCCTGCCCATTTGCCCATTACCACCAACGATTACTACAGATCCCTGACCACTATAAACCTTCTTAAAACCTTTATCATTTTCACTAATGTACGATTCCCGCATAAGACGTCGAAGAATATCCTCAATTAAATTAGGCGGAATACCTGCCTGTTCAGCTTCATAACGTCGTTTTGCTAGCATTGTAGATTCGCGTTTGGGATCATAAATCGGTAGACCATGCAAGCTTTTTACTTCCCCGACTTGTGCAACTAATTCCAGTCGCTTGGCAATTAAAGATAAAATTGCTTGATCGATTTCATCAATCTTATCACGTAAACTGTTTAATTCTACCGACATAAAAACCCCAAATACGTTTTAATAATATGTTATTGTATTAAGAATACTGCAAAATGCATTAACGTTAACTCCATTCCTTTACCAATTTATCAAAATAAGATATTCTTTTTTTACCATAACTATATAAATATTTATTAAGCAATTAAGATAAAAGATTGCGTAACTACCTAGCATAAATTCGAAACCAAAGACCATTAAGAATCCCACAATCCAAGTCTCTACATTCAATCTTAGTTAGTCTTCGTGGGTTACTATCTTAATTTTTTAGTCAAACCAATAAATACAGTCATAACCTATTAGATTAAACCTAGTACATAAATAACCTAATGTGAAATAAAACTTTAATTTCTCATCTGCCTAAAACTCTAATATTAATTTAATCCACTTAACAGTATAACGGATTTTTGCTAGCATGATGAATAACTTTAGTCATTCATTTTTTTATCTATGAAATTTATTTCGTTTAACATTAACAGCCTAAGAGCAAGAATTCATCAACTTGAAGCTATTATCAATAAATATCAACCCGACGTAATCGGCTTACAAGAAACCAAAGTTCATAATGAGCTGTTTCCAATTGCAGAGCTAGAACATTTAGGCTATCACATGTATTACCATGGTCAAAAAAGTCATTATGGTGTTGCGTTATTAACCAAACAAGTAGCAAATACCGTACGTTATGGATTACCGACCGATACCGACGATGCACAATGCCGCTTAATTGAAATCAAAATACCCAGTAAGCTCGGTGAAATTACAATTATTAATGGTTACTTTCCTCAAGGAGATAACCGAGAACACCCGATTAAATTTCCTGCTAAACAGAAATTTTACCAAGATTTATTTGATTATTTGCAGACGGCTGCCCTTAATCAACAATTAACCATTATCATGGGTGATATGAATATTAGTCCGACCGATTTAGATATAGGCTTGTCAGAAGAGAGTAAAAAACGTTGGTTAAAAACGGGTAAATGTTCATTTTTACCAGAGGAACGCCAATGGATGGCGCAAATTTTTCAACTTGGCTTTGTCGATACTTTCCGCTCGCAAAATCCACTGAATAAACAATATTCATGGTTCGATTACCGCTCTCGTGGCTTTGATACTAATACGGGACTAAGAATTGATTTGATATTAGCCAGTCAGCAGTTAACACAATACTGTATCAATACAGGCATTGATCTTGAAATTCGGGGTATGGATAAACCCTCTGACCACGCACCAATTTGGGCTGAGTTTGACTGTTGATTTGTATTTATAAAGTGATTATAACCAATGTTTTATAGAACTAAAAACTAAGTTAACAAACGTCTATAAACGTATCACTTATCAAGATATGAGTTAATGAGATTGTATAAAAAAAGCAATGTATAAAATTAATGACTGCGTTCCCAAAACCGTAATAGCATTAATTTATAAAATATTTTAATTAATCAAACAAAAAGGTTTGCTGATAAAGGGTATTTATGTTAGGTAATAGTGCAATTTTGTCTGTTAAAGACCTCAATCAAATGGTCAAAGATTTACTAACCGATAGTATCGGTCAAATTTGGTTAATCGGCGAAATATCTAACTTTTCTAAACCGACATCAGGTCATTGGTATTTTACATTAAAAGATGAGGCAGCACAGGTTCGATGTGCTATGTTTCGAAATAGCAACTTTCGAACTGGATTCACCCCACACAATGGTCAACAAGTTTTGGTCAGTGCATCAGTAACACTTTATGAAGCAAGAGGTGAATATCAGTTAGTCATCGATAAATTACAACTAGCTGGAGCTGGTTTACTCCAACAGCGATTTGAACAGCTCAAACAGAAATTACAACAAGAAGGGTTATTTGAAATCTCTCACAAGCAACCGATTCCTAAAAATATTCAAACTGTGGGTATAGTAACCTCTTCAACCGGTGCAGCTTTACATGATATTTGCCAAATTCTTAACCGTCGTGATCCAAGTTTAGCGATTATAATTTACCCATCTCTAGTACAAGGCGACGGTGCTGCGGCTCAAATTGCAAGAATGATTGAAATAGCCAATCAACGACATGAATGTGATGTGTTAATAGTTGGTCGTGGAGGAGGATCATTGGAAGATTTATGGCCATTTAATGAAGAGGTTGTTGCCAGAGCCATTTTTAATAGTCAATTACCCATTATTAGCGCTGTTGGTCATGAAATCGATTTCACTATTGCCGATTTTGTTGCCGATTTACGAGCAGCTACGCCATCTGCTGCTGCAGAATTGATTAGTCGTGATAAACATGATCAAATGAAAGATTTGAAAGTGCTAGAGCAACATCTTGCCATGGCAATTGATCATGTACTGCTAATAAAAAATCAACACTTACAAACCATACGTCACCGATTACAAACCCAACATCCACAAGTTAAGCTTGTAAAACAACAGACACTATTGCTGGCTCAACGTCAAGCGCTACATCTAGCTATAAAGCAAACGTTGCTAAGTCATAGTAATAAACTAAATCATTTAACTCAAAATATACAACGATTAACACCCAAGTATCATATTGAACGTTATCAGCAAACAATTTCTCAAAAAAAACAGCAATTACTTACCAATATTAACTTACAGCTACAAAATGCTAAACATCAATTTGTTATTCAAACCTCACAATTGAATATGGTTAGTCCATTAGCAACATTAGAACGTGGTTATTCTATTACCACTGACTATCAGCAACATGTTATTACGAGTACCAATAATATTAAAGTAGGTGAAACAATCACTACAAAGCTATTGTCAGGAAAAATTATCAGCACTGTGACTAACATCAAAGACAGCTAATACAAAAATAGACCTAACGCCAGAAGATATTTTATCTGACTATTATTATTGATTTAATTTAGTCGTTGAATGACGAATGATTAGTTCACATTCAATCATTTTTGCCAGACGAATCGGTTGATCACAATTCAGCATTGAAACTAATAACAGCATAGCTTGTTCTCCCATTTCAAATAGTGGTTTATAAATCGCGGTAATATGGTTCAATGGTTGATAAGGTTTATGGGAATTATCATGTACAAACTGTAACAAAGATAATCGTTCCGGAATATTAATTTTCATTGCTCGACATTGATCAATGACACCACAAATAGCACTTTCTGTACTAATGCTATAACCAGATGAACTATTAGATTGTTGCTCTCGATCGAGAAAATTTAAACTTAAGCAATCAGTACATATGATTGCTGATGGTGGTTGTGTGCTGCTCATCATTGTTCTTAAAGCAGTTTTACATGATGAATAACTAACTGATTGATAAGCAATTAATTTATCATTTACCATTATATTCGCCCGAGCTAAGGCTTGTTGATAGCCGTTGAACAGTTGATAAACCTCATTACGTTCTTCCTCCGCCAATAATATCGCAATATTCCTGTGACCTAAGCTCAGCAAATATTCAGTTGCTTGATAACCAATGGATAAATGATCGAAATAAATACAAGGTAAATTCATTGAAAATTGGTTAATTAATACTATCGGTGGTAATGCATGTTGAAATTGTAATAGGCGCTTTAAATAAGGCGAATCATTGATGATTAAAATACCATCTAAATGATGATTGATGGTATAACTAATAATTTGTTGAATCTCGTTTTCGTTAAAATAAATAAATCGTAAATAAAGCAATTTATACCCTTCCATTTTTGCTTTATATTCAATACCATGATTAATCAAACTATTCGGAATAAGTTGATTATCAATGACCAAAATTGTATTACTTTGGTTAACAGCGTGATAATTTTTGAACAATTCTTTTGCATCAAAATTGAGTTCTGAAATAGCTTGATTAACCCGACTCTGGGTATCCCGATGCGTTAAATGTGGTGTGTGTATCACTCTGGAAACCGAAGCTATTGATAATCCAGCACGCTGAGCAATTGCCTTTAAAGTAATTTTTCGTTTCGACATAATATATTTGGGCTATAACTATTATTTATTTAAATTACCAATAATTAGTCAAAAGATCAGAAAATTAGCTAATTTTTACGATACAATTCGCAATATTTTAGAAATACAGTTAAAAATTACTACGTCAAAATAACAATATCGCACAATAATTCTTCGTGATATAAATTAACTTATGATTATCAACGATTAATCTAATACTGCTATTATGTACTTAATCAAAGCATGGATAAAATCATATATAATATTTCTCAGATTGTCTTAACGAATTCTTTTATCTCGATAATTACACGATTTTATATTCGCAATGACTAAGGTTTTATTGCATAATATTAAGGTTATATTTGAGGAATAATTATTTATGGAACTCTTATGTCCTGCTGGTTCTTTACCAGCACTAAAAACTGCAATTGATAATGGCGCTGATGCTGTTTATATTGGTTTAAAAGATGATACCAATGCTCGCCATTTCGCTGGACTAAATTTTAATGAAAAACGACTATTCGAAGCATCAGATTATGTTCACAGGAAAGGTAAAAAATTGCATATTGCGATAAATACTTTTGCTCATCCTGATAATTTCTCTCGCTGGCAAAATGCCGTTGATATGGCAGCAAATATTGGCGCTGATGCCCTAATCTTAGCTGATTTAGCAATACTTGATTATGCGGCTGAAAAATATCCCGATATTGAACGTCATGTATCTGTTCAAGCTTCATCAACAAACATTGAATCAATCAAGTTTTACCATAATAATTTTAAACCACATCGTATTGTGCTACCTCGAGTATTATCAATCCATCAAGTTAAGCAATTAGCCCAAGTATCGCCAATTCCACTGGAAGTGTTCGCTTTTGGAAGTCTATGTATTATGGCGGAAGGTCGTTGTTACCTTTCCTCTTATTTAACAGGAGAATCACCGAATACTGTTGGTGCTTGTTCGCCTGCAAAATTTGTCCGCTGGGAGGAAACCGAACGCGGATTAGAATCGCGTTTAAACAATGTGTTAATAGATTGCCATAAGAAAGGTGAAAATGCGGGTTACCCAACTTTATGTAAAGGTCGTTATTTTGTTGAAAATACCTTATACCACCCGATTGAAGAACCAACAAGTTTAAATACGATTGAACTATTACCAGATTTATTTTCTGCCAATATTGCATCAGTAAAAATTGAGGGTCGTCAGCGTAGCCCCGCCTACGTCGAGCAAGTGACTAGAGTCTGGCGTCAGGCAATTGATCGCTATTTGATGAATCCTCATGCTTATCAAGCTGAAAAACAATGGATGGATATACTAGGCTCAGTGTCAGAAGGTAGTCAAACAACTTTAGGGGCCTATCATCGTAAATGGCAATAAGATACCTATTGAGCAACATTAGTCTTTATTCTTAAGGGAAGTTTTATGAAATATGCCTTAGGTCCAATTTTATATTATTGGCCTAAAATCGAAACAGAAAAATTTTATCACGCGGCGATGCAAAGTGAGGCCGATATTATTTATATGGGTGAGACGGTTTGCACTAAACGTCGTGAAATGAAAGTTGCCGACTGGATCGCTTTAGCAAAAGAAGTATCTAATTCGGGTAAACAAGTTATATTATCAACATTAGCGCTATTGGAAGCGGCATCGGAAATTAATGAAATGCGCCAATTAGTCAATAATGGTGAATTCCTTATTGAAGCAAATGACTTAGCCGCTATCAATTTAGCGCAAGAACACCGATTACCTTTTGTCGCCGGCCCGGCAATTAACTGTTATAACGCATTGACACTTAAGTTATTACAAAAACAGGGGATGATTCGATGGTGCATGCCTGTCGAATTATCACGCGATTGGTTACTCAATGTATTACATCAATTTGAATCACTTAAAATTCAACGTCAATTTGAAATAGAAGTATTTAGTTATGGTTACCTTCCATTAGCTTATTCTGCACGCTGTTTTACTGCGCGCTCTGAAGATAGACCAAAAGATAAATGTGAAACATGTTGTATCAAATATCCTACTGGTCGTGAGGTTTTTTCTCAAGAGCAACAGAAAGTTTTTGTACTTAACGGTATCCAAACTCAAAGTGGTTATTGTTACAATTTAGGTAATAATCTAAAAGATATGCAAGGTTTAGTCGATATTGTCCGTTTATCGCCACAGGGAATTGAAACCTTAGCAATGTTGCAACAGTTTAAAGCTAACGAAACGGGTCAAGTTCCAATCAAAATTATATCTAAACACGATTGTAATGGTTATTGGAATGGTATTGCCGGACTTGAGTTAACGAAATGAATTTTGATCCTATCTTTTTTCGTTCACAATTTCCTTCTCTACAATCTGAAGGGATTTATCTTGATTCTGCAGCTACAGCTTTAAAACCGTTAGTCATGATTGAAGCTACTAATCGTTACTATCTTAATGCCACTACAGTATTAAGAAGTAAACATTCCCAAGCACTAGCCTTAGATGCACAATATGAATTAGCGAGAGTACTGGCTGCTGATTTAATTAATGCACCATTTAATCATGAAATTATCTGGACTAAAGGGGCGACTGAGTCAATTAACCTTGTGGCCCAGAGTTATGCACGAAATCGTTTACAATCAGGTGATGAAATTATTGTCAGTGAACTAGAACATCATAGTAATCTCATTCCTTGGTTACAAGTGGCCGAACAAACAGGCGCAAAAGTAATTAAATGGGAAATTGAAGCAGACGGTACATTATCCACCCAACATCTACAATTATTGATGACAAATAAAACTCGCATTATTGCTGTTACACAAATGTCAAATGTTACTGGATATCAACCTAATATAGCTAAAATTAGCCAACTAGCTCATCAATACAACGCAATCATTGTCGTCGATGGTGCACAAGGTGTCATTCATGATGCCATGGATGTTCAACGATATGACATCGATTTTTATACTTTTTCTGCCCATAAATTATATGGACCAACAGGTTTGGGCGTGCTATACGGTAAATCAGAATTATTACAACAAATGAATTGTTGGCAAGGCGGGGGGAAAATGCTCAAAACTACCTCCTTTACTGATTTTAAACCGGCTAATCTTCCGTATAAATTTGAAGCTGGCACGCCAAATATTGCTGCAGTAATTGGCTTTTATGCGGTATTAGATTGGTTAAAAACCCTAGATAGTAATACTGCCGAGCGATACACAATTGATTTAGTGAGATATACCTATAAAAAATTATGTGCATTGCCAAATATCAAAATACATAGTAGAGCAAATAGTCCTCTGTTAAGTTTCTCTTTTACTGATATTCATCATGATGATATTGCCATTTTACTTACGGAACAAAATATTGCCATTCGAAATGGCGAATTGTGTGCACAACCTTTGATAAAAGCCCTAAATTGTAAAGGTGTGATTCGAGCATCCTTTATGCCATATAATTCACAAACTGATGCAGATAAATTTCTTTTTGCGGTTGAAAATGCATTATCAATATTAAAATGATAGACTTATTTAACAGCCTCATTTTATCTTTTTGAAAAATTTTATTAATTGAAACGTTATGCCTTGTCATTAATTGTAGCATATTTAATTTTACTGATTATTTTTCAACTATGTTACAATCATAGTACTACATTGATTATAATTTAAATATTATGCCCTTAGTCACCCAAGATCAGTTATATGCTTTGTTTTCAACCCTCAATACTTGGCAAGATCGCTACCGAGAAATAATAAAACTAGCTAAACTGATGCCAATCTTACCCGAAGAAGCTCGATCAATTGAAAATCAAATATATGGCTGTGAAAATCATGTTTGGTTAATAGTAGAAAAAAATAGTCAACACCAACTCAATTTTTATGGTGATAGTGAAGGTCGTATTGTTAAAGGCTTGATGACTATTTTACTAATTTTAGCTAACGGTAAAACCGCGGTCGAAATAGCAGAATTTGATTTTGCCGCAGTATTGAAGCGATTAAAAATTATTGATGAATTAAGTGAATCCCGTCAGTTAGGGGTGCAAAATATCATAAATAAAATAAAAAATTTAGCATCAATGAACTAATTGAATAAAAACTCACCTATAACACATTTTTATGCATAAAATAATTGAACGCTAGTTAAAACAATCATTTTAAAGCCCCTAACTATGGGGCTATCTCGTTTGTAATTTATTTTCAAGTTAATCCACATAAGTGAAAATTTTTGTGACCAATTTAACCTTTGCCGTTTTACTTGCTATTTCAGCAGCAATATCGCCTTCATTGTGGTTAACAATACCCAATAAGAAAACTTCACCATCTTCTGTAATAACTTTTATATCACGAGCTTTAGTCTCTTTATTTGCGATTAAATTAGCTTTCACATGCGTTGTGATCCATGCATCATTTGCCATGGTTCCAGCTCCCACAATATTTCCAACTCGTATTTGATTATAAATTTTAGCCACACCGTCAACACTATGTGCCAATTCTAGTGCTCGATTAATAACAGCTTGTGATTTCGCCTGACCGATAAGAAGAACATTACCATTATAAGAGGAAGCTACAATACGCGAACCTTTAAAATACTCTTCTTCATTTTTTAACTTCAAGCTGATTTTTGAATCAATTGATGTATCATCAACCTGCTTACCTGTTGTTCTAGGATCAGAGGCGATTTTCGCTACCCCAGCTCCCGCACCAATAAATGCTGCAACACACCCTTGTAACATCAATGCGCCAGTAACTATTGAAATAAGTAATACTATTTTTTTCACAAATCAATCCCCTATTTTTGTAATTAGTTAGGCAATCTTGATACAATTTAGTATTTAAGCTCACCCATATAATCGACCATGCTTTTTTATTTTCTTTGCAGTAGTAATCAACACGATTTAACGTAAAAAAAGCATATTCTCAATAAGTTGACAAAGGCAATTTAATACCAACAACTGCATTTCACATATTGTTCTTTCTTTATGAGAAGGAATTCTAATTTCAATATCATTCTGACCCAATAATCCTACCACGGTACCACCATCACAACCAGTAATGGCGATAACAGGTAGATCTTTAATAACAGCTTCCTGTACTGCCCTAATAATTGATTTATCATTACCGTCAGTGGTAAGAATAATTAATACATCATCTTGCATTGCTAATGCTTGAATCTGTTTAGCGTAAATATCATTTACTTGATGGTAATGATTTGCTACCGTACTAATCAAAATATTATCACTAACTAATGCAATCGCAGGGATACTAGGACGTTCAATATCAATACCACTCACTAATTGAGCAGTAAAATTTTGTACATTCGCCGCAGATATACTATTACCACAACTCAACACTTTATTACCATTAAGTAAGGCATTAATAATAATGTTAGCAGCTTGCTCAATTGGTTGACTTAATGCTTCCGCCATCACAATTTGAGTTTGAATACTTTCAGTAAAATAATTTTTAATTGTACTTAACATTACCGCTATTTCTCATAATATCACACAGATTGTGATCGCTTGTATTTCTATAAAGAAAAGGCATTTTTTATCCATTGCCAATCTTTTCCTGTAAACGTAAAGATATCAAAGCGAAATTCACATAACTCACTGTTAATATCCTGCTGAAACATCCAATGATAAGCAGCATGGATAATTTTAATTTGTTTCGCGCGCGTTATCGTTGAAGTAGCATTACCAAATAAATCATTTTTGCGATAACGAACTTCAACAAAAACCAAACACCCTTGATCCTGCATCACCAGATCAATTTCACCTAATCTAGATTGACTATTTTTTGCGATTAACTTTAAACCATTAGAGCATAATGTACGGCATGCTAATGCTTCATAATATTGCCCTAATTGACGTTTATCTAACATTAATCAACCGCAATTTCACTACCATCTTGATAACGGATCCATGATAATTTACGAGAGATATCACATTGATTGGCAACGGATAATTTTCCTGTTTTTCCATCAATACTTTTGCTCTTATAAGGTACTAAATTATCAAATTGGCTTGATAGCGCCCAGGCATCAAATCCCATTGCATATAAACGAGCCAAAGAATAATCATTTTTAATATAATCAGGTAATTGCGAATAATATTCATCGTGCTTGATAATTAGAGGTATATCACTTAGTTGTAATTGATCCATATCATAACGAAAATCAGTTGTAGTATTAGCAATATTACTTCTAGAACTCGCGTAAAGCGCAGGAATATTTTTTTTACTTGTTTTGACACTACTGGTATTTTTAGAGTTATTACCTGCACTTGATTTCATCTCAAGCATCGATTTAATTAAGGTCAGCTCTTCATGCGAAGCATAAATATAAATAGCATCAAATTCAACTTGTTTTTTAGGCATAACTTGTCCATTCTGATCAACATCTGCTGTGATTAATGGCACACCCTCTAATTCAATACCCACGCCAGAATTCATTTTCTTACTCAATTCTTCAGCTGAATCAAAATATTGAACATAAACGGGACTTGATGTCGGATGAGCGATATTCCATTGCTGAGCAAAACTTTTAGCAACACGTTCACCAAGATTATTATGAGGAATAATCAATAATGGTTGTTTTTTCTTTTCATTATAAATATGTTGCGCAGCATCTTTAGCTTCATCTTCTGGGGATAAAGCAAAAAAGCAGATTTTTGTAGCTGAATCAGACGATAAAGAAATATCTTCAATTTTATTTAATGCTAGCACTGGAATATCACTGGCAGACTGCAATAGCGTTTGTACATTTTGTTTTAATAATGGTCCTACAATTAATTGTGCGCCTTGTTGCTTCGCTCGTATGATTAAATTCTCAATAGAATCACTATTGGTATCGTAAAAATTTATATCTTGTTGCAAGTCTGGCGAAGATGCTTTAGCAGCATCTTGATAACCTAACCGAATTGTCTCACCAAATATTTTAGACTTACCACTTAATGGTAGAAATAATGCAATTTTTCTATTTTCAGCAGCATCTGGTAGATGATATTTTTCACCGTAAATATCTCTCGGTAGATAAGTTGCCGCAGGATGACCTGAATATTGTATTTGCCATTCACTAACAGCATTTTTGAGAGCTTGATATTGCTCCTCTTCCAATTTAGCTATCGCATCGGCATCAATATCATCTTGGTTATTAAAAGCGTACATTTTTATATTGCTTTTATAAATATAGAGTAAATCAATCCACCCTTGTAATACATAATCATCAGCATAAATTAAAATTTGATTAATTTTTTTATCAGATAAATTAGTTAAAAAATTCCACGTATTATTGATAGTATCATGACGTTGGTTAACCGAGCCATATTTTTCAAGTTCAATATAATCATGAAGTTGGGCATTATAATCTTTTTTGAGACCATCTAAGTCAATCTTTATCTTATAGTAACGAATTGTTTGTTCTTCACTTAAACTTGTCGGCGATATGGATTTAAAATCAAATTTTTGTTTAGTTTTTACTGCAATTTCACCTTCTAATAAGGTCTTCTCTTTTAGTTGCTCAGCATCTAAATTTTGTGGAAGCTGATTAAATAATTGGACTGCTTGTTTAACATTATTTTCAAGCAACAACGCCCGAATAGCGAGCAACTGCCAATTAATTTTCTCACTACCTGAAACGTTTTCAGCTTGAGATAGATAATACTGCGCATTTTTAGTTTGATCATAACTTATTTGCTTAGGAATATAACTAGGACATCCTGTTAAAAAACTAATCAATATTGCAATCAAACTTACTTTAATAAAATTTAACCATGCAGAAGGAAAACCTGACAATCTTTGCAACTTAATCATTATAAAATCTCTTTCGTTTATTGAATTGTGTAGGCAATAATTAACAACTGATACAGTAAAAAAGTTTTAATTTAGATAATATTTACTATGAAAATTAATAGTATTAATTAAATCATTGTTATACCTTAAGGTAACTTATCCCCAAATACGTTGAACATGTATCGTAATTTCTTCTCGATCATGATAAAGCTGTTTCGCTTGAATCTGGGCATTAACTCGATGTTCTTTTAATTGTTGTTCCAGAAATAACATATTTTGTTTTACTTCTTCATAACGTTTTTTCATGGGTAATTTTAAATTGAAAATAGTTTCACGACATAAACCGTTAACTAACCAATCAACCATTAATGCGGTCACTTTTGTCGGCTTTTCTACCATATCACAAACTAACCAATAGATACTATTCTTTTTTGGTCGAAATTTAAAACCATCTTCTTGATAATGTTTAACTTGTCCTGATTCCATTAGCAATTTATCCATTGGACCATTGTCAACAGCACTAACCATCATACTCCGTTTGACAAGTTGATAAGTCCAACCACCAGGACTAGCTCCTAAATCAACGGCATTCATGCCACCTTTTAAACGTTCATCCCATTCTTCATATGGAATAAAAACATGAAAAGCTTCTTCTAATTTCAAAGTAGAACGACTAGGTGCATCTGGCGGGAATTTTAACCTTGGAATTCCCATATAAAATGGCGAATTATTATTACTATATGAGTAACCAATAAAACAGCTAGTGCTGTTAATAAATAAAATATGAATAACCGGTTTTGACGGGTTTTCAACTTTCAATAAAATTTGATTTGCACGTAAAGCTTGCCTTAAAGGTACGGTAAACTTTCGACAAAAATTTGCTAATTCTTTAGCCTCATTAGTATCTGGAATTTCAACACGCAAGGATCCGGCACGAGAAATATTACCTTGAATGGCCTCAATCAACGGCGTAATTCTATCTTGATTAGATAGTTCAGTTAATTGCGCTCCCGCAACAAATATTTGTCTAGCAAAAATAAGCGTTTTAAAATTAATCATTTTGATTAACTTTTCCGCTTCATCTGCTTGATAGCATTCAAATTCAACATAAGCACTTGATGGTAAGGATTTAGTAAAACCATAAATCCCTAATTCAGCAGCCTTATCTGTAATTTCTGCGGCACACTCTTTCTCAAAACCTGAACGACAATATAAAATAACACGGTTTAACTTTTGCATTATAATTTATTAATACTCAATATAATGGCGCTTAGTTTAGCATAGAGTTAAGCTAATTTCATACTTATCCATAAATAGTCTTTGAATGCCCATACAAAAAATTTTATTTCTAGCGGGAAATTTTTATCACATAAAAAGTTTCTATGCGGCTAACATTGCCGCATAAATAATAATACATCATACCGCCACTGGCGCTTTAATTGCTGGATAAGGATCATAGCCCTCAATTGCAAAGTCTTCGAATTCGTAATCAAAAATTGTAGGTGGTTTTCTTTTGATAACTAGTTTTGGTAACACTCTTGGTTCTCTACTTAATTGTAATTGAGTTTGTTCCATATGATTGGAATATAAGTGAGTATCGCCACCTGTCCAAACAAAGTCGCCAACCTCCAAATTACATTGTTGAGCTATCATATGTACTAATAATGCATAACTAGCAATATTAAAAGGTAAACCGAGAAACACATCACAAGAACGTTGATAAAGTTGGCAAGATAATTTACCATTCGCTACATAAAATTGGAAAAATGCATGACAAGGTGCAAGCGCCATTTGCTCTAATTCGCCAACATTCCAAGCTGAAACAATAATTCGACGTGAATCAGGATCGTTTTTTATTTGTTCAATAACTTGACTAATTTGATCAATTTGACGACCATCAGATGCTTGCCACGAACGCCACTGTTTGCCATAAACAGGTCCTAAATTTCCATTTTCATCTGCCCATTCATCCCAAATTGTAACTTTATTATCTTTCAAATATTGAATATTCGTGTCACCTTTTAAAAACCAAAGTAATTCATGGATAATTGAACGTAAATGACATTTCTTTGTGGTGACTAACGGAAAACCTTCTTGCAAATTAAAACGCATTTGATAGCCAAAAATTGACAATGTTCCGGTGCCAGTACGATCTGACTTTGGCGTTCCTTCTTCTAAAATTTTTTGCATAAGTGCTAAATATTGTTTCATTTTTAATCCTATAAATACATTTTAACAATGGGTAATACAAATTTAGGTTTAATATTTTAAACCATTTGGGGATTTATACGCAAAATAGAAAAATATTATTCCAAAAATAATCATTGGTAGGCATAAAATTTGCCCCATACTGATAATATTAAAGAACAGACCTAATTGTTCATCGGGTTGTCTAAAAAATTCAATTACAAATCTGAAAATACCATATAATAATAAAAATAATCCTGATACGCTTCCTGTAGGTCTAGATTTACGAATAAACACATTCAAAAGTATAAAAAGGATTATTCCTTCAAAAACCATTTCATAAAGTTGAGAAGGATGACGAGGCAAAATATAACCGCAATTAACAAATAGTTCAGTCCATTCTGGATGACTTTTGACATAGGCAAGATCAGCAAAATTTGACGTTGGAAATAACATTCCAACAGGAGAAGTTGTAACGCGTCCCCATAATTCACCATTTATAAAATTACCTAAACGGCCAAACATTAAGCCTAGTGGAATTAACGGTGCAACAAAATCAGAAACATCAAAAAAACGTTTATGCGTTTTTACTGCAAAAAGTCCAATAACCACTAATGTCCCAATTAAACCTCCGTGAAATGACATACCACCTTCCCATACACGAAATAGCACTAGTGGATCAGCAAGAAAAACTTTAAAATTGTAAAAGAGTATATACCCAACTCTTCCTCCAATAAACAAACCAAGAAATCCCCAAAATAATAAATTTTCAACTTGCTCTTTAGTCCAACTATTGTGGTCTTTTTTAATTCGGATATTAGCTAATAACCATGCCCCTAATACACCAAATAAATACATAGCACCATACCAATGTAAGGAAACAGGGCCAATTGAAAATATAATGGGGTCAAAATTAGGAAAAGATAAATAATGTTTCATTTTTTTACATACTTCTTCTTTTTACGTTTATGTGCAAAGAAACTAAAACGCTTCTTATGTACAGAATTATTGACTTTAGGAACTTCAGTCGTGTTTTGAATAGGCATTTCTTTTTTTTCGCTTTGTATCGAAAAAACTGATGAAGAAAATTCTTTCATCGCTTTACGATAAACATCACGTTTAAAAGAAATGACTTGCCTGACTGGATACCAATAGCTGACCCAACACCAATCATCAAATTCAGGCATCTGTGTTGCAGCCAAATTAATCGCTGAAACATCAGATACTAATTCCAGAAGAAACCATTTTTGTTTCTGACCAATACAAATGGGTTCATTCTCCCAACGTATCATCCGTTTGGGTAATTTATACCTTAACCATCCATTAGTCACTGATAGAATTTTTACATCTTTAGGCAATAAGCCAACTTCTTCATTTAATTCCCTAAACATAGCTTGTTCAGGAGTTTCATTATTATTAATTCCGCCCTGAGGAAACTGCCAAGAATTTTGACCAAAACGACGAGCCCATAATACCTGACCCTGTCGATTACAAATAATAATTCCTACATTTGGACGGTAGCCATCATGATCAATCACCGACTACCTCAAAATAAACCTTTACTTAGGTTAGATTGTTACATATATCAGAATTAAGGTAAACCATTGGTATAGAAAAAACATCATTGAAAGGTATAACATTAAATATGATATAAAATTGTCGCTAACTAAAGGGAAAATTATAAATATTTTATAAAATAAGGGAGCATTGAAAATTTATAATAAGATATAGCAGAATTAATGAAAAAATATTGAATTGATAGTCTGGCGGTGACCTACTCTCACATGGGGAAATCCCCACACTACCATCGGCTCCACGGCGTTTCACTTCTGAGTTCGGCATGGGTCAGGTGGGACCACCGCAACATCGC
>NZ_JAETXP010000005.1:0-2330 GCF_019641635.1 Frischella sp. Ac48 | reverse complement strand
TCCACCGTGTACGCTTAGTTTCTTAACCTTACAACTCACAGTTGTCTCTGGTTTTCTCTTCGCTTTTTCTCTTTCCTGCTTCATAACATTCATACTTTCATATCAATCTATTCCGCAAAAACGAGAACTCGTTTCTTTCAGCTTGTTCCTACTTGTTAAAGAGCTTTATTAATTAGCACACAACTACATGCACTTACCAATAAACTGCGAGCAACTCGCACATTAAATTTACTGCATTTCTTTTTTAAAACACCTCATCTCTGAAGTGGGCGCTATATTAGTACAGAATTTTTAATAACACAACATTAATTTTAAAAAAATATCAAAATAATGCACGTTTGTATCTATTTTATGCTATATCTGGCTAGCAGAAATACATCTTATCTAAAATCATCTTAATTTAGAAAAAAATAGCATCGCTTGATGCCATTTTATCATTATAAATTTAGAAATTTATGTTTTAAGATTAAATAAAGTTTTGTTCGCGTAGCTGTTTTAGTATAGTTGCCGTATATAACATTTCCCCAGGTGTTCCTAATGAAATTCGACACCAGCCATTTGCTGGAGGAAAAGCTCGACCAACTAAAATAAATTTGTCTTTTAATAATTGTTGATACTCATTAAGTGCAATTGGAATTTTATGAAAAATAAAATTGGTCTCCGAAGCAACATAATATAAGTCTAATTCTTTTAGAACTTGCTCCATAATTAATCGTGATGTATCTGTTACCTTTTTAGAATATTTCAAATAAGATTGATCTTCCATTGAAGCTAATGCAGCACACACACCACAATAATTCAATTTTTCACCGGCAACATATTGGGCGATGTTTTTAATATGGATTGGATTGGCAAGTACATACCCTACTCGTAAACCCGCCATAGCATGAATCTTAGAAAATGTTTTCAATAAGATGACATTTTCATAGCCTTGTTCAATTAAAGTATCAACTGACTGATAACTTGCGTCATTCACAAATTCAGCATATGCTTCATCAACAATGAATATCGTGTTTTTCGGTTTGCTACGAATCCAATCAAAAACTTTTTTTGTATCAGTGATAGTTGATGTCGGATTATTTGGATTTACAAGATATACAATAGAATATCCCGAATATTGTTCGACCTTATTTATCAATCCCTCTATATCAATTGCCCAATCTGTCAAATTGGGCACTTTAATAACAGGAAGATTGGCTATTTTTGCAAAATATTCACCATCGCCATAAGTTAGTTCTGGGATAACAAATTGTGTTTTTTCTTTAGTAAATGCAACAATTGAACTGCGAATACCTTCTGATGATCCGGCTGTTAATAATACATAATCAGAATTTAAATTATGATGTTTTGCTATTGCCAGACTTAACAAAGGCATTTCATGCTTTGCATAACGATTTGCTTTACTCACCGCTGTAATAGCCGCTTGTTTGGCGTTAGGTGACATACCCAAAGCATTTTCATTAAAATTTAAACGAACCGGATTTTCCAAACTGGGGGTCGCAATTTCACTAACTGAAGATAGAGCATTCACATTAGTTAAAACAGGCTCTTGAGCAGCATAGCTTTTCCGTAAAGTAGAACTAACCGTTATACCGCCAATGGCAATACCGGAATAAGTTAAAAAATGTCGACGAGATAATATAACTTTATTGTTTGTTTCTGACATCATTTTAGGATCCTCTGTTAAATAACGATATAAAAACACAACCTAAAACAAGATCATTGCAAAATGGATACCAAAGTTAATACTAAACAACTAAATACAATGCAAAGCTAAAATTAGTAAATGAGAAATAGATAACTTGATTTATTTGAAATGGATAAGTAAGTCAATTTAATTTAATGTGGTGCAACTTTGCTTCAAAAATAAGCAATAATGTACCGTGTTAAACCATGAAAACTTTTGATTTTAAAACATGAATTCTACTGGCTTGGTAGGTATGAAAAACATTGAAAAGGATAAATAAAAAGTAAACAGAAAGAACAAATAATGGTGGAGCTAAGCGGGATCGAACCGCTGGCCTCCTGCGTGCAAGGCAGGCGCTCTCCCAGCTGAGCTATAGCCCCATCTATCTTCACTTCATCACTTCTACCAATTCGATTTGCCTTCGCTTTTTAGCACTACCAAATTCGCAATAGCTGACTTAACCTAAATTGGTGGGTCTGAGTGGACTTGAACCACCGACCTCACCCTTATCAGGGGTGCGCTCTAACCACCTGAGCTACAGACCCAATAAAGTGTTTTCTCTCTACAACAAACAATCTATGTGAACACTGTCAGGCACTTCGTAAGGAGGTGATCCAACCGCAGGTTCCCCTACGGTTACCTT
>NZ_JAETXP010000041.1:0-533 GCF_019641635.1 Frischella sp. Ac48 | reverse complement strand
TAATGATAGTTTTTATCTAATCAGATTATACCGTTCAGTTAAGTAACAGTTTATTAATGATAAGTTATCAGCTAAAGGTAAAAACGGGTATGTAGTAAACATAAAAGGCTGTGGGGCATCGCCCCATTTAACCGATTAAGTTCCCAGTATGGTAATGATAGTTTTTATCTAATCAGATTATACCGTTTAGTTAAGTAACAGTTTATTAATGATAATTCATCAGCTAAAGGTAAAAACAGGTATTTAATAAATACATAGGGATGTGGGGCATCGCCCCATTTAACCGATTAAGTTCCCAGTATGGTAATGATAGTTTTTATCTAATCAGATTATACCGTTTAGTTAAATAACAGTTTATTAATGATAATTCATCAGCTAAAGATAAAAACAGGTATTTAATAAATACAAAGGGATGTGGGGCATCGCCACACGTAACCAATTAAGTTTTCAGTTCGATAATGATAGTTTTTATCTAATCAGATTATACCGTTCAGTTAAGTAACAGTTTATTAATGATAAGTTATCAGCTAAAG
>NZ_JAETXP010000040.1:0-540 GCF_019641635.1 Frischella sp. Ac48 | reverse complement strand
ATTAGTTCAGTTGCCGGTGATTAATGGCTATTGTGGCACGGTATCTTATTCTGACGCAATTAAAGCCATGCCAATAGTTAAAAAAGAGCCGACTTTTGAGCCGGATGACAGTTGGTTGGTGGTGGATTTGCTCAATCACCCGCCAGAGCAGATTCAAATCTTTGATGCAGCAAATAACCACATCGTCACAACCACACCAACCAGCGCCGACGAGATTTTTTTAAAACATGGCGAGGTGTTTTCCGCCACTCAGGTTTTACCAAAGGTACATATCGTTTTAGGCGGTTTAGGCGGAAGCGTTGATTTGGCGCTGCGTGGTGATAAACCACTGCGGGTTAAACAGCGGGCCCAAAGCTGGGTTGATGAATTGTCGAGCCTGCTGGCGTCAGGTAATTCGCCGTTTACCATTGAGCTTGATGAGGCAATGGCAAGTTTGATTAATCAAAAAGCTTTACCGCAACGAGGACTACAAGCCAAACCGGTTGATGAACAAGCCGCTTTTCGTCCGGATGAGACGGTGGGAGTGTTTTTTTATTACAT
>NZ_JAETXP010000004.1:0-53078 GCF_019641635.1 Frischella sp. Ac48 | reverse complement strand
CACACAGATTGTCTGTTTTTACTTTTTAAAGAGCTAACAGTTTACCTTCTAGGTTTACTGTCTCAAGGGTTGCGTATGTTACGCTTACCTTACTTTATTGTCAAGTAACTTTTTTAATTTTATTTATATTCTTAAAACAAACTAAAAAATCTTTACTTCACAATTTACCTTGATGAAACATTTAATCATTGCGAATCATCATCGGTTAGTGGGTCGGCATTATAAGAGCAAAAATAAATCATGCAAGCGATTATTGAAATTTTATTTCTGTTTGTGCTTTTTTTACCCATGCCGTATTGAAAATAAACTAATCCTATACAAATTTTACAAACTTTTCTTTAATTTACTATTGATTATATAATCGTTACTTTTCTTTTCAGTCTAACTTTTTAAGTGGATTTTTTATGCCTTTCACTTTTGCACATCCAGCAATTGTTTTACCTTTTTACAAAAAGCCTAAATTTTTTTCCATGACAACCTTAATTATAGGTAGTATGTCACCTGACTTTGAATATTTTCTTAGAATGAAAATAAAAAGTGATATGAGCCATACTTTATCAGGTATCTTTTATTTTGACCTACCAATAACATTAACGGTTGCTTTTATCTTTCACTTTATTATTCGTAATGAATTGATTAAGAATTTGCCTCATTTTCTTTATAAACGATTTGCTCATTATTTAAATTTTAATTGGAGTGAATATTGCTACCATCATTGGTTTATAGTCATAACTTCTGCATTAATTGGCGCACTGTCTCATTTAGGTTGGGATAGTTTTACTCACTTGACTGGCTTTTTTGTACAACACCTTCCTTTTTTACAACAGACTCTCTCATTAAAAAATACAGATATTCCTATCTACCAATTACTCCAACATGGAAGTACTTTGATAGGATTGAGTTTAATATGCCTCTTTATTCTCAAATTACCGATCTTGGTTGATAAGACAAATAAAATTAGCTTTCTATATTGGGGGGCAGTATTTTTGATTTTTTTAAGTTGTTTTTCTCTTTTTTTCGCCAATACTATTCATACCTTTGGTCAAAGTGTGGTGAACTTTATTAATGCACTATTTTTGGGGTTAATATTATCACCTCTTATCGTGAGAATTATACGACATTAATTTTAAATGCCGTATAACGATAGTATTTTTAGAAAATTATGACTCTGCTTTTATTTTATTGGGTAAATCAGCCAAGCTATCGATTACCCAATCAGCTTGCGCTAATGCTTCTTCAGTAATGGCATCACCGGTTTTCACCAAAACCGTTTTTTTAACTCCGGCCTTTTTCCCCGACAATAAATCAGACACTCGGTCACCGACCATATAAGAGTTGGCAATATCAATTTTTAACTCTTTCGCTGCTGTTTGTATCATACCGGGATTTGGTTTTCGGCATTCACAGTCATCAACCAGAGGATCATGTGGGCAATAATAAACACCATCAATGTCAACACCTCGGTCTTGTAATGACCAATCCATCCACTCAGTTAAGGTATTAAATTGCTCTTCAGTAAATTTATTTCTTGCAATACCTGATTGGTTAGTCGTGATAACCAACAAAAAACCCATGTTTTTTAATTCTTTTAATGCATCAACTACCCCATCAATAAAATGGAAATCATCAATTTTATGCACATAATTATAGTCAATATTTATTGTTCCATCACGATCCAAAAAAATAGCTGGCTTCATTATTTTTACTCTATTGTGGAAATTATCTTAATCAAGATCATTAGCATAATAGTTATTGACTTAGATGTCTAGACGTCTTAACATTCTGAAACTAACATCCATTATTTAGAATTTTATGATCAAACTCGAAAATATTTCTAAAACGTTTATTCATAATAAACAACCAATATATGCGCTAAAAGATATTAACTTACATGTCCCTGCCGGACAAATATTTGGCGTTATTGGTAAATCAGGTGCAGGAAAAAGCACACTAATTCGATGTGTTAATTTACTGGAGCGACCAACTTCCGGTAAAGTGATCGTTGACAATCAAGATATAACCACATTATCAAACAGAATGTTAATACAAACTCGTCGAAAAATTAGTATGATTTTTCAACACTTTAACTTGTTATCATCAAGAACGGTTTTCGAAAACATTGCTTTACCCTTAGAATTTATTGGTTTACCCAAGAAAAAGATCACACCTAAGGTCAATCAACTTCTTGAATTAGTTGGATTACAAGATAAATGGAATGTTTATCCAGCTAATCTGTCTGGTGGACAAAAACAACGTGTAGCGATTGCCAGAGCTTTGGCAAACGATCCTAAAGTTTTATTATGTGATGAAGCAACCAGTGCTTTGGATCCCGAAACTACTCGTTCTATTTTGGAATTACTAAAAGATATCAACCAAAAGTTAGGTTTAACAATTCTGCTAATTACTCATGAAATGGATGTTGTTAAACAGATCTGTGATCAAGTGGCCGTAATTAGTCAAGGTGAATTAGTTGAACAATCTACCGTAGGTGAAATCTTTTCGCATCCTAAAAATGAAGTCACACAACAATTTATTCAATCGACTTTACATTTGGATATTCCTGACGACTATCTACAAAAATTATCACCAATACCTCAAGATGGTTTATATCCTCTACTACGTCTTAAATTTGCCGGCGTATCGGTTGATACGCCATGCTTATCGCAAGCAGCTAAAGAGTTTAATATTGATAATAATATTATCAGTGCGCAAATGGATTATGCTGGTGGTATTAAGTTTGGCATTATGCTAACGGAAATGATTGGTAACTCGCAAAATACACAAAATGCAATTAAATTTTTACAAACCAATAATATTACTGTAGAGGTTCTTGGATATGTTTGATTTTATTCCCTCTTTTAAACCATTTGAAACCTTGATCCGTCATTTATCCGGTTATGATTTTTGGTCAAACTTTGTCAACCTCTGTGCACAGTTTGATGGCTTTAATGAAAAAATGATTTTTAAAATCGCTCAAGAAACCGATAATACTATTTATATGACAGTATTATCCGGATTATGGGGCACAATTATTGGTCTCCCTTTAGGTATTTTACTTTATACCACGCGCAAAAATCAGATTTTAGAGTGCCAAATTGCTTCGGGATTATTGTCGTTTTTTACCAATTTATTACGTTCAATTCCCTTTATTATTTTATTGTTTTGGATTATTCCATTTACGACTTTCATTATGCTTATTATGACTGGTCAAGGAGTATTCTTAGGTCGACAAGCGGCTATTGTGCCACTGAGTATTGGTGTTGCGCCGCTTATTGCACGTATGATTGAAAATGCCCTATTAGATATCCAAACTGGTTTGATTGAGGCTGCTCGCTCTATGGGAGCAACACCATTGCAAATCATCCGCAAAGTGTTATTACCCGAAGCAATGCCAGTTATTATCAATAGCTTAACCATTACGCTAATTACATTAAATGGCTATGTTGCAATGGTTGGTGCGATAGGATCGGGTGGATTGGGAGAATTAGCACGCTATTATGGTCTGTATAGCTATAAACCTGCAATCATGAATACTGTACTTATCATATTGATTCTTATCGTTTTTACAATACAATTTATTGGTAATATGATTGTTAAACGCGTTACACACCACTAACATTAGAAAAGGAATAGATTATGCTATTAAAAAAACTTGCCATTGTAACAGCCCTTGCTAGCAGTGTATTACTCACGGCATGTGATAATAAAAAATCAGTTGATGCTTCGATAAAACCAACGGTTTTAAAAGTCGGCGTGGTTTCTGGTCCAGATCAAGAAGTTGCCGAAGCCACTAAAGAACAAGCTAAAAAATTATATAATTTAGATGTGGAATTAGTGATTTTTAATGATTATGTAATTCCTAATCAAGCTTTAGATAGTAAACAAATTGATATTAATGATTTTCAGCACCAACCTTTCTTAGATCAACAAATTGAGGAAAGAGGTTATAAATTAGTCTCAGTGGGTAAAACATTTGTCCACCCAATTGCCGCTTATACCCATAAACTTAAACCTATTACAGACGTAGTAAATCACGAAGAGGGTATGATTGTAACTTCACCTCGTGGTGAATCTTACTTAATTAAACCTTATTCAACCGTTGCAATTCCAAATGATCCGACTAATTTAGGTCGAGCGTTATTATTGTTACAAAAACAAGGATTAATCACAGTAAATCCTGATAAAGGATTATTCCCTGCGGTTGTTGATATTACTGACAATCCTTATCATTTAAACATTCTAGAAATTGAAGCACCATTATTACCACGTTCACTGGATGATGCGCAGGTTGATTTTGCGATTATCAATAACGCATTTGCAGGGCAAATTAATTTAACTGCTAATCATGATGGTATTTTTGTAGAAGATAAGGATTCCCCATATGTCAATATTATCGTTGCTCGTGAAGACAACAAAGATGATCCAAACATTGTTAAATATATCAATGCACGACATAGTGATGCTGCGGTACAAAAAGCGAATGAAGTGTTTAATGGTAGTGCTGTGAAAGGTTGGTAATTACTATTTTATACAAAAAAACTATATGATAATTAAGGGATGATACAATATTAAATCCTTTAATTATCTTCTCCATTTTTCAAGCTATCAAACATCATTATGATTGATCTTAAAACTATTGGCATCATACGTTCACCCTATAAAGAAAAGTTTGGTGTACCCCGACAACCCAATTTAGTTCCATTAGCCAGAGGTGAACTTCATCTCATTACGCCTTTTAATCATCCTGATTGTATAAGAGGTTTAGAAAAGTTTTCACATTTATGGTTGCTCTTCATATTCTCTGGTACCGCTCAACAAGGTTGGCATAATACCGTCAGACCACCCAGACTTGGCGGGAATGAACGCGTTGGTGTTTTTGCAAGCCGCTCAACTTTTAGACCAAATCCTATTGGTCTTTCGGCGGTTGAATTGCATGATATTGTTATACATAAGGAACAAATCATTTTAAAATTAGGTAGTGTTGATCTGATTGATCAAACTCCTATCATTGATATAAAACCTTATATCCCATATAGTGATAGCTACCCCGATGCCCAAGCAAGCTATGCCGTAGAGAAACCAGATTGTGGATTGACGGTCGAATTTAGTCCACAAGTGGAACGGGAACTTGTCAATCAGCTTGAACTACGCAATTTAATTATTCAGGTCATCGCTCAAGATCCTAGACCCGCCTATAAAAAAAATAAATCGGGGAAACAAGAGTTTGGTATCAAGCTATATCATTTTAATATTCGTTGGCAAGTTGAAAATAATCATGCTGTTGTGCTTAATGTGGAAAAAATAATAGGTTAACCGGATATCGACTCAAAAGGATAAATTTAGGATAACGTATTGTTATTATTATGATATATTATTCATTATTAAATGATGACATGGTATTATGATGAAATACTATATCGCGAGCTTACTTTTATTAAGCGCATTTTTTAGTTTTGCTGAACAGTCAATTTCTGGTTCAAAATCTAGCTATCACTATAGTACTATACCGACATTAACTGCCGCACCTCCAGGCTATCAACCATTTTATATCAATCACATTGGCCGGCATGGGGCACGCTATATCAGTAAATCTAAATACGAAACCATCATACAACAAATTTTACAATTAGCAGAACAACAACAATTAACGATTCTAGGCAGGGATTTACTGACACAATTAAATAAAATTATTGCCTTAAACCACAATCAATATGGCAAATTAACTGAACTAGGGAAAGATGATCTCAAACAAATCGCTAGTCGAATGTTACATCATTATCCAACTATCTTTCATGGCAACCATATTGCCACAATGTCGACAACTTCTCAGCGCACCATAGATAGTGCTCGAGCATTTTTATCCCCCTTTGAAGCATTATATGCTAATCTGGAAATTCAACAGCAGCCCGAACATAATCAAACATTACTCCGTTTTTTTGATTATTCCCCCGCTTACACAAAATATAAAAACAGCCACCAGCTAAAACAACAAATCCATACACTTGAACAAACAGATTTAACAAAATTTTTCAGTCAACATATTATTCACCGCATTTTTACGCCATCATTTATTTCAAAATTGAACAATGGAATAAAAATGACTGATGAAACTATCATTACAAGTACCGATTTTGTAATAGCATTATTCAATATTTTTCAGGAAACATTCTCTTTCACACCAGAAATACTTCATTCGAATCAAATTAACTTTGATAATTATTTTACTCCACTAGAAAAAGAGTGGTTTACAACGGTAGTAACAGCCAAAAACTATTTACAAATCGGTCCAGCCTTTGACAACAATGGTATACAAATCAAAATTGCCGCACCGCTACTTCTTGAAATAATAAGATCGTCTGATCACG
Source organism: Frischella sp. Ac48 (assembly GCF_019641635.1). Classification (NCBI taxonomy): domain Bacteria; kingdom Pseudomonadati; phylum Pseudomonadota; class Gammaproteobacteria; order Orbales; family Orbaceae; genus Frischella; species Frischella sp. Ac48. Next base: position 46,713 of record NZ_JAETXP010000004.1, on the reverse strand, counting down.
CAATTCATTCTAATGATACCGATGCCAATTTTCGTTTTGCTCATGCTGAAACACTTTCACCTTTAGCCACACTAATGGAATTAGAAGGTACTTTTCAAATCACTGATACTATAGAAAATTATCCACATTTCTGGCACGCTGAACAAATTATCCCGATGGGAGCCAATATACAATTGATATTCTATCAAAGTACTGATATCACTCAACCACTGTTAGTTAAAGTGTTATTGAACGAAAGAGAAATCCATCTACCGGTTGAGACGACTCGCTATCCCTATTACCAATGGACTGATGTTAAACAATTCTATATTAATAAGCTAAATCATTTAGGTTTAACAGAAGAGGAAGATATAAAACATTGGCTTTTGAATTTAAATTAACTTAATCATTTCTTAATTATTTTAACTTCCTGCCAAGCTCAATATATGTGATGCCATATTAGATCTTAAAAAATTGGTGGATAGGTATGATTTCTTATCATGATTATGATAGCTTAACTAGCCATTTTATTTAGAATTTTTATTTAATAGTAAATTTATTGCGAAATTTGTAATAAATATGTCATATAAAAGTAATTTGAAAAAGCATATGATGTCATTAGTTAACGATAAAAATAATTAAAATATCAGAGAGTCTTATATGGAAAAGGTGTCAAATTCACTATCTAATAAATTATTTTGTTAAATACTTAGGTAAGTAAATCTGCTACATAATTCAACATAATATCGCGTTTTTGTAAATGATTACTCGATATGTTTTTCCAATCAAACGAGTAAACGGTTTCAATTAATTTAAGTTGTTTGGCAAAGATTGAATTATGGATTCTTAGTAAAAATATCACTTTAAAGAAGCTAATTAATGTCTATAAATATACTTATCATTAGTAATTCAAATAAAGTTGAAAAACTGATCGGTCTGTTAAATCAATCAGGCTATAACCATATTGATTCTGCTCATAATGGATTAGATGGTCTCGAACTGCTATTAACTAAACAATTTGATATTATTATTTTAGATATCCTTCTTCCAAAAATGAACGGTTGGGATGTGTTGCAAACTATCCGTTATAGCCATAAACAAGTCCCTATTCTATTACTTTCAGATAAAAATCAAGTTGAGTGGCATATCCGAGCTCTAGAAGCTGGTGCGGATGATTATCTTGCCAGACCTTTTTCTTTTCAAGAAATATTAGCCCGAATAAAAGCCCTTATAAGGCGTAATCAGCATCATCGAATTGAAGAGGATGAAATATATGTCATTGATGATTTGCAGTTAAATTGGCGACGCCATTATGTTGTTCGAGGCAATAAAACGATTCACCTGACGGCTAAAGAGTTTTCATTATTAGCATTAATGATGCAGCATATCGGTGAACCTCTATCCAGAACATTTATTACTTCCCATGTTTGGGACATTAATTTCGACAATCAAACTAACTTAGTCGATGTGGCAATTAAAAGATTAAGAAATAAAATTGACCAAGGTTTTAAAAGAAAACTAATTCACTCAATACGTGGCATGGGTTATGTTTTAGAACTAAGAAAATGATACATCGCAGCAATTTTTTAACGTAAGCTGATTTAGCAGTCTTTTTTTATTTTGAATTTTCGCCCACGCTCTATGACAATAAAATATTGTGAATTAAATATCATATTTATCATCATTGATGAATAAATTTCTTGTTAAAAATATTATGTCGATGATTGAATTTATTTTCACTACATGTATAAAATTGATATTAAAAAATAGAAAATTAACCACTAAATTAACTAGTGGCTAGTTTTATTGATAGACAATGCAACACTATCAGATTAGCGCGTAATAAGTTACCTTAATATATTCTAAACACCTTTCAATGAGGCCATTCTTACGCATTAATATCATTTACGATTATTTAGATTGTAAAACTTAATCTATAAAAATCTTGTTCATGCGTTATGGTAATTTTATCCAGTGAATTTACCAGATATACTGAATTGGGTACGTTATTGACAAAGCCATTAACCGCCAACACTTGTGCACCGCTATTTATACCAGCTTGGATGCCTGCTTCAGCATCTTCGAAAACAACACATTGTTGAATAGGTATATCAATTTTTGTTGCTGCTAATAAATAACCATCGGGACTAGGTTTACCATTTGTGACATCTTCAGCGCAAACGGTAATTTTAGGAATAGGTAATTGGGCCGCTTTCATTCTTTCTAGTGCTATTTCTCTACTTGCTGAAGTGACTAACACCCAATCATTAGGGTCAATTAAGTCTAATAGTTCTTTTGCTCCAGTCATAGCTTTAACAAGTTTTAAAGATTGCGGTAAGAGCTCTTCACGCTCGAGAAATTTGGCTTCTTGCATAGCAAAATCATTATTACCTAGAAAATGAGTAGCAGTATCAATAGATTGCCGACCATGTGCATAATCAATAACCTTTTGTAATTCGAGATTATGTTTTTCAGAAAATTTTCTAAGTACATTTTCGACAACAGGTCTTGAATCAACTAATGTACCATCCATATCAAAAAGGAATGCTTTTGTTTTAATTTCATGTATTGCCATATTATTTAATTCCATATGTGTAGTTAATAATAAATTACTATTATGAGTCATATGAATTATAAAGCCACAATGAAGATTATGCTATTTCTATAGTGTTAACCAAGCTTGTCAAAATGGAATTTATCATTTAAATAATGACTAAAATGCGCTAACCAACTGCTAGGTTAAGCCGCTTCTCTATGTTCATAGAGCAAACAGCAGAATTTTTGATCCATAATTAAAGCCACTCTTATGATTAAATTTGTCACATCATTTCCAATCAAATAACCTTTTAACGTACTCATTTAGTTAATATCATGGTAGCAACTTCTGTTTTTTTGTGAGGATCAGATAGTTCGTAAAAATAATTGCGGTAATATTTGCTTTTTTATATAACAAAAGTCCACAAATAATATTTTTAACGAGCTAAAAAGCTATCTCAACAAGATAGCTTTGTATACAAATAATTTATAGCCGGTTAGCTAACATAGCTTCGAGTTTACCTTGATCAATAGCAAACACGCGTATACCTTCAGCTAACTTTTCAACAGCCATTGCATCAGAATTATGTTGCCATCTAAACTCTGATTCACTCATTAAGTTTGGCCTAGTTACAACAGGTTGATTGGCAGATAATTTACAGCTTACCGAGGCGGTCGATTTTTTCATTGTTGCTAGAAAATCGGGGGCAATAGTTAAACGATCACATCCAGTTAATGCCAATATTTGTTCGATTTTACGGAAGCTAGCTCCCATGACAATCGTTTTATAACCATGTTGTTTATAGTAGTTATAAATATTACGAACAGAAACAACACCGGGATCTTGATCGACAATATAAGGATCGATTATTTCTTTTGCTTGATACCAATCATAAATGCGCCCAACAAAAGGAGAGATCAAAAACACCCCTGCTTCAGCACATGCCCGAGCTTGTGCAAATGAAAACAAAAGCGTTAAATTACAGTTTATTCCTTCTTTTTCAAGATATTCTGCTGCTTTAATCCCTTCCCAAGTTGCAGCTATTTTGATCAAAATTCGTGATTTATCAATACCCTTTTCTTGGTAAAGCTTGATAATTTTATGTGCTTTATCAATACTACCTTGTTTATCGAAAGATAGTCGGGCGTCGACTTCGGTTGAAATACGGCCGGGAATAATTTTCAGAATTTCAACCCCAATATTAACAGCAACTTGATCGCTAGCATTAAGTAATTGCGCTTGTTTACTACCACCTTTAGTTTTAGCTGTTTCGATTGCCAAATCAATTAAAGATTGGTATTGTGATAATTGTGCAGCTTTTAGTATTAGAGAAGGATTAGTTGTCGCATCTTCCGGTGCAAATTGTTTAATTGAATCGATATCACCGGTATCGGCTACCACAACTGTGAAATGTTTAAACTCATCTAATTGACTCATATTACATGTCCTACAATTTAAGAGCGACAAAGGTGTATTTCAGATAACACTCATATTGTTTTGGGGTAAGCTACTTTTGCTATACACTAAAACAAGTTATATCTGATCATTACTTAGACTCTATGAATGATATCTGTAATAGTGTTTTACACTTGAATAGGCAAAAGTCCCCCTTTTGCCTATCCTCAAAAAATAAGCAATCTATTGTTGATTTAGCTTTTAGAATTTATTACAGATATTTATTTATATAATTTATGCCAAAACACGTTTAATTCGTGTTGTGACGCCTTTTAAATGATAAGACTCTGCATAATCTCGAATAGGTCTTTTGATATAATCAATGACATATCGTTGACCATCAATATTATTCTTTTTCAAATTACGATACATTTTTTCTATTTCTTGCTTAACTTTATCTTCATTAAACGTATAGTGACCCGCTATATCCAGTATTTCTTCAGATAAAGTTGAATCATTGGTTATTTGGGCAATAGTTAAATTTTTCTGCTCACCCACCATCCATTTACGCCAACGTTCACACTTAATGGCATGTTCTAATAATACGTCCCTTACTGCAGATACATTTTCAATTAAACCTTGTTCTTTCAAACGTTTTTCTACTTTAGCTAAATTCAAATAAGCTCGCGTTTCCTGTGTACCATATTGTGGCGCCACATTCGATGCAACAATATTTGAAGGGATATGTTCCAATAATGTCACATCATCAAAATAATCACCATTGTGTTCTTTTAACCCTACACCGTACTGTTTTGCCATCTCTGCTAAGCTATATGCATTTTTAAAGTTAAATTTACCAATTTGCTCTGTTTTACGCGTCAAAGTGCCAGTTTGACCTACAATAAAAGTTGGCATAGGTAAGTTACGTTTTCCTAGTTCAACTTTGAGTTTCAAAATAAATTTTTCGTAAGTATCTGTTGAGGTTAATCCTCCGTTGGTTTCTTCAGTCCCGACTTCATAACCAATTTCAGGTAGGTTTCTGGCAATTCTTTGTTGCTCACAAAATTCAATGAGGTCTACAGTGCGTTCCAAGACAGTATCTAAAGGGATTACTTTTCCCACTTCTATTGGATCTTTTGTTGGATCTATCATTAAGAGATCAAAGCCTGCTTCAATGTCAGCAACATACGATTTTTTACCTAATTTCATCGCCTCTTCTATGGGCAAATGATCATTTCGTTCTTTATCACGTTGCCATGGACCACCATGATCACGACAGATATAGCATAAATTATCATAGCCAATTGCCCTTTGAACATCTTTTACCGCTTGCACAAAAGTAAACTGGTTCCAATTATTGACATATCCACCACCTAACTCATCGGCATCAACCTGGTTACGACTAGCAATAAACATTATCGGATAATCATCTTCTTTAGATAACTCCAACGCAGCTTGTACACAATTTTTAGACATAGGACCAATACCTAAAATAACAGCGCTTTCCCCTGTATTTTGTAATTCTAATAGACCATGAACTACTTTTTTGATGGATAATTTATTCATTTTATTTCTCCAATTAATGTTAGACGTTACTATCAGCTTGATCGATATTTGGTTTAGTGAAATGTAGAATTAACACCGATATTGCCACACCAATAAACATTGAAAGTGCGTACCAAAGCTTGCCATTTACGGCTGGTAAAACAATTAAACCACCGTGTGGTACCAAGGTTTCAACATTATTCATCATGCCTAACGCACCACCAATTGCACTACCAATCATAATTGCAGGTAATACGCGCTTCATGTCTCTAGCTGCAAAAGGTATTGCTCCTTCGGTAATACCGATTAACCCCATAAAGAAAGCAGGAAGTCCTAAATCACGTTCTTCGCTACTATATTTTTTCTTATCAATAAATACAGATACCCCCATGGCTAACGGTGGAATAGCAACGGCAATGCGATGTGCGCCATTTGGACCATACACACCTTCAGCCATTAAAAAAAGAGTAAATGCGGTTGCTGTTTTGTTTATTGGTCCCCCCATATCAATCGCAGTCATAGCACCAATAACCAGACCTAATAAAATGGCACTACTACCTTGTAAGCTGCTTAGGAAACTAACTAACCAATTCATTGCAACACCAATCGGATAGGCAATCACATAAATATAGAACATGCCTAATACAAAAATAACGAAAATCGGGATAATCAAAATTGGCATTATGGTTCTGATTGTTGCGGGAACCTTCCACGTTTTACACCAACAAACAAAGTAACCAGCAGCCACACCTAATATCATTGCACCTAAAAATCCGGTTTTTATTGCTTCACTACCTACTGGGGTGTTTGCTAAATAACCGAGTATCATTCCCGGTACAATCCCTGGTTTGCCAGCTAAAGAATAGGCAATATAACCAGATAACAACGGAATCATCATAGTGAAACCAATCGCACCAAGATCGTTCAAATTTTTCATAAATTGATTGGTTATTTGCATTCCTGAATCACCGGCCTCCCCGGTTGATAGGGCTATAGCTAAAAAAATCCCTCCAACAACAACCGCAGGTAACATAAATGAAACACCGGTATTAAATGCTTTTTGAATATCTTTTAATATCAGATTAGCTTTTGACATATACCGCCTCCTTGGATTTATAATTTTTCTGCTTCATCAATAAATTTACTCGGATCTTTTATGACTAAACTAGGATTGGCTTCGATAACTTTTCCGTTATCCCGTTTTTCATCAAACCGTTCTTCACCATCAATGCCAATACCTACGGCCAATATAACAACATCAGCTTCTTCAATGTCAGATTGTGTTAATTCGTTCTCGATGCCCATACTCCCTTGTGTTTCAACCTTGACTTGATAACCACGTTTTTTACATTCGCGTTCAATCGCTTCTTGTGACATATAGGTATGAGCGATCCCAGTTGGGCATGCGGTTACAGCAACAATTTTCATGACAATTACTCCTATTTTGCGGATAAATTTTTATTAAGCGATGCTAATAGTGAATAGATTTCATCGACCTGATTCAATTGCGCTAATTGTTCGCGAAATGAATCGTGTAATAATTTTTTGCTTAATTGAGATATCACTTTTAAATGAATGTTTCCTTGATTTTCAGCGGGTACGCCGATCAAAAAAACCATATTGACTGCTTCATTATCTTGTGTTGACCAAACGAAAGGCTCTAAGGTGCGTAAAAACCCGATAAAAGGTTGTTGTACTGCCTGACTTTTACCATGCGGCATTGCAATTTGATACCCGACTGCGGTTGATACCATTGCTTCACGTTCTAATACCTTACTTAAAAATTCTTCTTGCTGAGTAATTATCTTTACTTGTACAGCTTTCGTTGTCAGAAAATATAAGGCATTTTCCTTAGAACTAATTCTTTCGTTCAAAAAAATCATATCATTTCGAATTACTCTGTTGGCTGACATATTCATCTCAAGCACCTTTTAAATAATGGATAAAAGTTTGATTATTTGATATTTCACATAATTGATTTATAACAGATTTATTTTTTACTAACGAATACACCTCAGCTAAGATTTTCTTTAAATTTTTGGTGTCTTTTTCGGCAATACACACAATAATGATCATCTTGACTAAATGTTCATTCCACTTAATCGCTTTGAAATTGGTAACCATGATTATTTGGGTCTGTTTAACGAATTTAGGATTGCCATGAGGAATAGCCACTCCAGTTGGTAAGTCAGTTCCACCTAAAGCTTCGCGATTAATCATGCCTTGAACAAACTCAGGTTGAATGATTTGCTGAGCAATTAATTTTTCACCAATGCAATTTATCAACTCTTCTTTTGAGTTATAATTTTGATTTAAATAAATAAAATCTTTATTCAGATAATTGTTAAGATAAAAAAAGGTTAATTCACCTTCTTGAATATGATCATTTAATACCAGCTGCTCACCATAAATATTCCAGATATTCCGGATATCTTGTTCGCTTAATAGTGGCGAAACGACAATGACTTTAATACAATCAAGCGATAAATTAATTGTAGATATGATTAAATCAACATTCGCAAGTGTTTCATTATTTAATTCACTCACCGAGGCGACTTCTATTGTAGTTAATGATGGTAATACCCTGATAATTCGATTGACTAAAAGTTCAGTTGTTGCAATACCATTTTGACAAACCACCAAAATTTTCTTGCCATGTTTGACCCGCTCAATGGCTGCCTGAAAATGAATTGTTAAAAAACCGATTTCATCACTATTGAATGTTATACCCAATTCATCTTCACATTCGCTAGCAATAATCCATATTAAATTAAATAAAACAGAAAAATCATGTTTAACTTGTGTTGCAAAAGGATTATTAATTTTAATCCCTTCTCTTAATCGATATAGCATCGGCGGAATATGCTGTATCAAATAATCACGTAATTTATAATCTTTGCTAAAATCAATGTATAGCGAAGCGCCTACGCTCGAAATAATTTTATCAACCAGTGTAATATCACATTGATTAGAAGCACATATGTCAATTCGATTGGATAGCAGACACTTTGATAAATAATTGATATCACCATCACTAAAAGAAAAATTGAGTCTTGATGATATTTTTTTTAATAAATTTTTTGCACTATTTTTGAATAATTGAACATTATCATTTATCGTAATATTCTCATCAATGTGGTGATTATTTTTTGCCCGATAGACCATAATAACCAACATATTCAATACATTAAATATATAATGTTCAGCAATAAAATTGCTATCTAAACGTACGTATGCATACAAAACACGAAAACAGGTTTTAACATTTTGTTCACCATAATAATGAGTTAATGTCATTAATTTTGCATTACCATCATCTAAAATATCCAAGCTGGCTTCATAAATGAAAAAATTGAAGATTAAATAAGCATTTTGAATGTCGATTTCGGAACCGAATAAGCGAGTTCCTGCAGCATCACTTATCAGTTGTAGTCTATTTTTGGAAGTTAACAATTTTTTCACAAATTTAAGATCGTGTTCAATGGAAGACTTGCTGACGGAAAATAATGTTGACAAATATTCAAACGTAACGGTTTTTCCCTCAAGCAACATTAGTTCAATAATTTTTTTTCGTCGATTAAATTTGGATAAGGTCAGGGTTCTAACTTTGGAGCCAGAACTGGCTTTGTGAGTCTTTTTTACCGCTATACCAATGCCTGGTTTTTTATCTAAAACATAACCTTGTTTTAATAAGCTATTACCAATTTGTACTAAATCAGAATGGACTGTGCGTTGTGAAATATTGAGTTCTTGAGCATAATACTTTACAGTTTTGTATCCATTTTGTTTAATTAGCAACCTAGCTAAACACGCTTGCCTTTGCGTTAGCATATGATGCCTCCTTGTTCAAAACCAAAACTATGGTTTGATTATAGTTAGCTAGCATATTTTTTATATCACAAAGATCTTCAATAAATTGTTGCAATAAAAATGCTACTCATAGAAATACCACATATTGATTTTTTAATAATAAATTACTAAATCAGAGTTTATCCAATAATCAGCAGTTAAGTTATTTAAAGAATAAAAAACAGCGATGAGTCAGAACTGAAGATGCTTAAAACTATTTGGGGTATATAATAGAAGATAGCGAGAGTACTTTGGTAAAAGAAGTGGTAAAAGTTTTAGCTAAGCAAAACGGACAGGCAGAACAAAGTAACGCGATCACTGAAAAGGTTAAAACACCAGCCACCTCAACTCAACGAACCGAAACTTCATCAACGCCTACCATCTTTAGCTAAAACGTTAGGGAGTGGTTTATGCATCCATTTGTAATGGTGGGTTATTTTAATATCGAAGTGAAAAAAACTGAAACGTGGGACAAAGTAACAAACTCAAGGATAGCGTTATTACATCCGCAAATTCGTCAAAAAGCGGTGAATTTCATCAATGAAGTTGAAAAAGAATTCGATATACAGATAAGAGTTACAACTTGGCTTAGAACTATTGAAGAACAAAATAGGCTTTATGAGCAAGGTAGAACTACATCAGGTTTTATAGTGACTTGGGTTATAGGGGAATATAGTTATCATAACTATGGACTAGTAATAGATGTTATAGAAATGATTTTTCTTGAAGAGGCTATTGGAAAAAGCAAAAAGATTATCCTCTTTGGCATCTGTTTAATGGTTGTGTATCTATTGTTGATTATGAAAAATATCTAGAAATACATGATTATTTAGTTAAACATAGAGGAAAAGGAAAAAATAATGATGATATTGTCGCACTTTTGGAAGTTATTAAGTAAATTTTTATTTATTTGTTTTTTTAGCTGCAGTGCAAGTCAAGCTATTGCTAAGAGTTTTCATGACTGTGATTTGAATTGGATGGTAGAGCATCCTATTGAAGAATGCACAGATTTATATGAAAAGAAAATTTCATCATTGACGGCAACGCAAAAGCAATATTTTGAAGATGAGTTTAAAAGAATTGTAGATGACAAAAGGACAGTACCTGTATGGGTTATAGCTGAGGAGCTTTCTTATCTTTTTAAGGATTATCCAACATCAAAAGTACTGTTTATTAAATTACAAATAGATGAAAAAGTTAGCAGGACAAATGAATATGATAGTAAACAAATAAATTGGGATGATCCAACATGTTCGGATTGTTTATATTACTCCTTTATGCTTAAACAATTTAAAATTTTATCTTCTATGCTAGAAAAAAAAGGCATATTAGATACCAAAGAAAAAAACATGTTGCTTATTAGTAAACAACGTATTGAGTGCTTAACTGATATTATTGATTATCTGAGTAATAATCTGGACAAATCAATTGAACGAAAAACCATTATCGATAAATGCTATAATTAATAGTTTTTCTTTATACACCTAACAGTAAGTAACCTGATAAATATATTATGCTAAGTGGAGATATATTTTAAATCAGGTTTGTTACTAAAGGGTGTATTGTCACAAAATCTCAATTAAAAAATGAAAACACTAACAAAAAAAAGATGGTAATTATATAGAGATGGCGACTTTACCGCTAAAAACAGGTTTAACAGCAAGTCAATATAAACCAAGTTTACATGTTGAATGTTTTACTTGTGAAGATTTGCCGACGTTCATCACCCAAACGCCGGCAGATGCAGGTAAAATTCCTTCTGAAGAAGGATTTATTCATATTTGGCATCTGTTTAATGGTTGTGTATCTATTGTTGATTATGAAAAATATCCAGAATCACATGATTATCTAGTTAAACATAGAGGAAAAGGAAAGAATAATGATAATATTGTCGCATTTATGGAAGTTATTAAGTAAATTTTTATTGATCTGTTTTTTTAGCTGCAGTGCAAGTCAAGCTCTTGCTAAGAGTTTTCATGACTGTGATTTGAATTTTACGGTAGAGCATCCTATTGAAGAATGCACAGATTTATATGAAAAGAAAATTTCATCATTGACGGCAACGCAAAAGCAATATTTTGAAGATGAGTTTAAAAGAATTGTAGATGACAAAAGGACAGTACCTGTATGGGGTATATATGAGGAGCTTGCTTATCTTTTTAAGGATTATCCAACATCAAAAGTACTGTTTACTAAATTACAATTAAGTGAAAAAGTTAGCAAGACATATAAATATGATAGTACCCAAATAAATTGGGATGATCCAGTATGTTCGGATTGTTACTATTACCCTTTTATGCTTAAACAATACAAAATTTTATCTTCTATGCTAGAAAAAAAAGGCATATTAGAAACCAAAGAAAAAAACATGTTGCTTATTAGTAAACAACGTATTGAGTGCTTAACTGATATTATTGATTATCTGAGTAATAATCTGGGCAAATCAATTGAACAAAAAACCATTATCGATAAATGCTATAATTAACAATTTTTCTTTATACACCTAACAGTAAGTAACCTGATAAATATATTATGTTAAGTGATGATATATTTTAAGTCAGGTTTGTTACTAAAGGGTGTATTGTCACAAAATCTCAATTAAAAAATAAAAACACTGATACACCAAAAAATGCTAATGATATAGATATGGCGACTTTACCGCTAAAAACTGGTTTATTAACAAGTTAATTTAAAACATGTCTACACGTGGAATGTTTTACTTGTAAAAATTAGCCGAAATTCATCACCCAAACGCCGGCAGATGCAGGTAAAATTCCTTCTGAAGAAGGATTTATTCATATTTGGCATCTGTTTAATGGTTGTGTATCTATTGTTGATTATGAAAAATATCTAGAAATACATGATTATCTAGTTAAACATAGAGGAAAAGGAAAAAATAATGATAATATTGTCGCACTTTTGGAAGTTAATAAGTAAATTTTTATTGATCTGTTTTTTTAGCTGCATTGCAAGTCAAGCTCTTGCTAAGAGTTTTCATGACTGTGATTTGAATTGGATGGTAGAGCATCCTATTGAAGAATGCACAGATTTATATGAAAAGAAAATTTCATCATTGACGGCAACGCAAAAGCAATATTTTGAAGATGAGTTTAAAAGAATTGTAGATGACAAAAGGACAGTACCTGTATGGGTTATAGCTGAGGAGCTTGCTTATCTTTTTAAGGATTATCCAACATCAAAAGTACTGTTTATTCAATTACAAATAGATGAAAAAGTTAGCAGGACATATGAATATGATAGTAAACAAATAAATTGGGATGATCCAGTATGTTCGGATTGTTTCAATTACCCCTTTATGCTTAAACAATACAAAATTTTATCTTCTATGCTAGAAAAAAAAGGCATATTAGAAACCAAAGAAAAAAACATGTTGCTTATTAGTAAACAACGTATTGAGTGCTTAACTGATATTATTGATTATCTGAGTAATAATCTGGACAAATCAATTGAACGAAAAACCATTATCGATAAATGCTATAATTAACAATTTTTCTTTATATATCTAACAGTAAGTAGCCCGATAAATATATTATGCTAAGTAGAGATATATTTTAAATCAGGTTTTTTACTAATAGGTGCATTGTCACAAAATTTCAATTAAAAAATGAAAATACTGACACACAAAAAGATAAAGACGGTGATGAAACGAGACGTGATGCTTTTCTGAGTAAAATAGAACTGAGCGAACAAGAATCAACAAAACAAGGATTAGAGCAACAAAATAGCTGTGGTAGGATGATGTAGCCAAAGGTTTAACAAAACGAAGCTAAACCAACAGACAAAACATTGGGGATATAACAAATCAAAAATTCTATTTGCTATCAATAAATATTCATGGACACCAATTTTAAAAGGCAACCCTCACGGTAAATAAGGATATTATATGAAACAATTAATTTTATTATTATTGATATTACCTAATTTATTATTAGCACAGGAAATATATGAAAATTCTTCTAATCAAGAATATTTATCTTTAGGAAGTACAGAAAATGGTAAGCGAAATTTTTTAAATCTTAAAAATAAAAAAATAGATTGGATAAGCCTGTCAGAATTACAGCAAATGCAACAAATAGATATATTATCACCGCATATTTTTTGGGATAAAGTCAAACAAAATTCTATAGGGTTTCATGCGAGTGGTTATGAACCTTTTTGGAATGCCATAATAAGTAAGAATAAATTGCAATTTAGGCTTAATAAAGAAGAAAACGTTAAAATTTCTATAGATATAAAATCTTCTGCTATAACAAATAATTTTGTGACAATCTTCCATTCTAATAATGGTATTTATGGTTTAATTCGTAGTCTTCCTAATGGAACTTTTTGCGAAGCAAATCTTGATGAACCTGCTTCAATCTATGAAATTTTTATCGACTATAAAGGTGAAATATTTGAGGGTTGTGCACATTTAGATAAATTATGAAAGTTAATACACCTAATCTGTTTTATATCGATTCATCTCAAAGCTTGGTTTATTTACCCCGGCGCAATGGTTGATTATTTTCCTGGAGCGGGAATTGTGACTTATCATATCTAGCATGATAAGAATAAAAAAATACATGAGTTAGGTATTTTTACTGTTTATGTGACTAAGGCTATGGCGAGAGGAAATATTCCGCAAGAACATGACGTGGAATTAATTAATGTTAAGGAATTTGAAAATGGATACATTTCATCTGATGGTAGTGTTAAAGCAAAATTTGCAACATTTAATAGTGATCATAATAGATGGTATCTAAATCCTAATTGTTTTGCTGGTTTGCTCGGCGCTATGTTAGAACTAAATGCTGATTATTTAGGCTTTAACGGATTTAGCACTCATGACGCTAAATCTGTAGAGAGCAAATCTCATATAAATGGGATTGCAGGAGATCTAAGGTATATATCAGAAAAAAGAAATGGTGAGCTAACATGGCTATCTTATTCAACTTTTGATTTTGATGAGCAAGAAAAATTTAATACTGCATTATATAAATTTGGTTGGGCTAGAACGTCGTTAATGTATTCGGAATATTTTACGTATAAGAAACAATCAAATACTTTACTTAAATATACAAAACATATGAAAAAAGATCCGCCAAATGGATATAGACATCATCATCATTTACATATATGTGGTTTTGATTTTAACTTAATTATCAATGTACAGGATTAAAAATGATCAGATTTCAATTTTTCTATATATGTATTTTATTAGTCTCGTTCTTTTCTTTTGCAGAAGATAAAAATCTTAATAATATCCTTTATGAATTTAAAGGATATTCAAAAAAAACCTCTTCCTATCATTCTTTGAAAGACTTTTTTGCGGATAATAATCAAATATATGATGAAAAAAATCCATTGAATGCGCTTTTTGATCCCAATACACCTTTATTAAGCATGGTTGAGCATAGAAAACCTTACACAGGTGAAGCTATATTATTTAAAAAGCTTCCGCTTGATAACAAGCTAAATGTGTACCTTTTTGCTTATTGGGATCGTAATGATCAAGATTCATATTATAACCTTCCATCTCTTGAATTACAGATTTTTGATAAGAGTAATCAACTGATTAGTAAAATGATTGTTGTGGATGGTGCACAAGCAGAGTGCTCAATCAATAAAAGAACACGTATTTATAAAAATAAGAAATTTGAAATAATAGAATCAGAATATTGCATTGATATAGAAACAGACAAGCTTATGACTGAACAACATAAGGTAAGTTATTATTTAATTGATAATATGGGTAATATTAATTTTGAATAACGATTGTGACAAAGTTTAAATTAGACTAACCAAAGACATTTTCTTTATCGCCTTTATTTTACTATATTAAATAATATTCTAATAAAAAATACAATATTAATTAAGATATTGTATTAAGCATGAATAACATTGAGGAAATTTAATAATGAAATATATTCAAAGATTTATCATAATCTGTCTATTATCATTATTTAATGTAAATATTGCATTGTCAGAAAATTTTAAGAGTGATTTACCTTACTATCATAAAATTAAATTACCCTATTCTTCCAATCAGTTAAAAAAATATTATTATTGGGGAGAATATGGCTTATATCTTTCCCCTAATATGCCATTTCCATTAAGATTTACCAATAAAGAATTTTCATTTAAACCAAAATTATTTGAATATCTTACTAAAACAACTTTTTATTTTCCTCATGGCTATTTTTATTATAAGGACATTTTATATAAAGGCATTATTCAAATGGCTATAGGTGAAAATGATGAAAAAGTTTTTACTTTTCAATTATATAGTTATGGTAATAATGGAAATTTGATTGATGCTATACTTTTGTACAAAATTCAAAATGGCGAAATATCCTATTGGAATGATTTTGTAATAAAGCCTGATGGTAAAATATTAATAAAACAACATCAACAACAAAATCTATTTGAGCTAGATGAAAATCCAAAAGATAAAAAAATTTATACCAAAGAAAAGAAATATCAAATGAGTTCTTCAGGCTTTTTTAACACAATAAAGGATTAAGTAATGAAAAATTTATTGTTTATCCAAATAGTTTTATTTTTTGTCAGTTTTTGTTGTTATGGAGAGGAAATTAATGTTATTGAGAACTATAAAGGTAAATCTTTTCTTAACGCGATAGATATCACTAAACTAACAAAAGATTGCGAAAAGAACGATAATTTTTGGCATATTTCAAATACTGAACGAGAAGAAATACTTGAGCGTTGTCCAATTAATCAAATGGCTTCATATTTTGATAATTTATATGACATTATTAGAAATAATATTGTTATATATGATGTTGATGATTTAAAGCTTACTATTAATAAAAAAATCTATAATAAAACCGTTAATAATAAAATATATCCAGTTAAAGAGCTTAACTTATCTCTCAGTCATGAAGGAAACCTTGAAGATAAAATTATATTGGCAAATAGTTCTTATGATGTTGAAGGTTATTATTGGTTAAGTAATCAATACTATTATATATCACCTAATATGGATGTTTATGTATTATTGGCAAAAGATGTCGAAACCAGTGTAAAACCAATATTTTGGAAACATTACCAAATAGATAAAAAAAGCTTACAGTTTCAACTTATAGCATTATTAATTGACGAAGGTTATAAATATCAAATTATTTATCCTGATCAATTTAAAATTCTCGAAGGTTCGCTTGAAACATCAAAATATCAAATTAATAAACTAAAAACTTGTTATCAAGAAGAATACTCAACTAGTTGTAGTATAGAATCTTATCGTTACTATCATAATATTTTATCTCAAAAATTGAATTTTCTTAAAACTAAAAATCCTCATGCTAACGAGTTCATGGAAATAATAGATAAAGAAATCAATATGGTGTGTTTAACTTCACAACCTCCAAATTATCAGGATGAAACGAAGAATTTTACCTATAAGATTACCAAATGTTTAACAGAACAACTACATCAAAAAATAGAGGACATAGATCAAAAATTGGCGGAATATTATCCTCACCAAAATATTAAATAGTAATAACTTCTACAATTTTGATCGTTTAGTAATACTGTTTTACTAGTGCTGGACAGCAGAGCGTATAGGGCATCTGTTAGTTAAATATGAAAGTGAATGTATGCCGAACTAAATACTGAAGGTAAACGACCGGAATGGGAAGAGTTAAACAGTGAAATGACAGATGATGCGGAAAACTATTTGGGTTATATAAAAAACGGTGATGAAGCAAAACGTGATGCATATGTTAGTAAGTTAGACGCAAGCCAACAAGAATCAACAAAACAAAGCTTAGAGCAACAAAGAAAAGATTATCAAAGTTTTCTGAAAGATGATAAAGCGGAGTCTAAAAAGAAATTAATCATATGGGAAAACGCCAAAGAAAAAGCGACAAAAATGCTTAGGTGGGACGGTGTAGCCAAAGGTTTAACTAAGCAAAGTCAAAAGACAAAACAAAGCGACACTGAAAAAGATAAGGCAGAAGACAGCTCAAAACAACAAGCAGAAACTTCATCAACGCCAGCCACCTTGAGTCAAAATGGTCGGGTGTGGTTTATGCATCCTATATCTATGATAAATTATTTCTCTGATAATAAGATTCTTTTCCAAAAAGGCGATAAAGATGAAATAATTCGAGAAATCAATATCCGCCTTGCCGGTTTTGGTGGCAATGTCCCGACTGATGAGTTTACGGAAAGAACGAAAAACATGATCAAACAGTTTCAACGTGACTATATGAAAGTTGAAGAAACGGGTGTTGTTGATATGCAAGTAATTGAATCGATTGATGCGTTTCAAGAGGAATACCCAATAGAAACATATTTTGCTCAAGCTAAGTGTAAATATAACTTTTACTAATCTAAAAGTAGCCAATTGTGAGGGATTTGGTCTAAATAAAACCAATAATGGAAGAACAGGTAATAATTATGCGTCAGGAATTGAATATCCAAGCTTACATAGAACTTTGTTTGCGTATTAAGAAGCATTATGTTTTATATTGATTCAGATGAAAGATATCAACATTTGACAGTTTATATCGTATCTTCTGGTTAAAGATGTTGGAGGGATAATAATTATCATAACCGAGTAAGTACTAATCATATGGGTAAAGCGCTCGATATCCATATAATTAAAAAAAAACGAAATCTGAACACACCAAAGATGAAAAGATAGTTTGTTATGATTTAGTTAGAGATATTTTGACGGAAAAAACAAATGCGGAGAATAAATATAGATGGTTTTATTCTAATGGCATTGCTTTAGAAAATAGTTATACAAGATATTAAGGACGTGATAATAAAAGTCTAGCGAGCAATTGGGTTCATTATGATGTTCGCGTGTTTGAGAGTAAATTTTTAGAAAATCAGTTTTTGTGAAAACAGAAAAAAATGCCAATAGTAAATATTTAAAAGAGTTGGTTAAAAATTAGAGGAACTAATAATATGCATGGGTTTTATCTTTCTTTAATTAAAAAGAATATAATGTTAATAAGAATTATATGTTTATTATATGTTTTTTTTAATTTTTCTAATGTTCATGCTAAAGATATTGAGCAACCTTACTGGATTTTAGATCAATATGTTGAAAATTATAACCAAATGAACAAAAATAATTATGATTTTGATTATTTAAACGATTTGAGAGTTAAATTAGTTAATAACATCATTTATATTAATAATAATCAATATAATGTTATTGTACGCCAAACATCTGATATATCACAATTACTCACAAAAGAGCTAATAGAAAACCCAATCATAAATGAATTTATTTTACCAACAGGGAATATCAATTATTTACAATTCGAGGATGTGTTAGATATTAATTTAGCTAAATTATTATTACCAAAGGGCAGATTGATTTTAGGCAAAGAAAAGTTGTTATTTATAAATGAATCTTTAGTTGCTTCTTTTTTAAAACCTAAAGACAAAAATTCATTTCTAACATTAGCTAATAAATTTCCTGCATTAGATCTACCAATCAATTCTCAAAGCTCAACAGATTTTATTAAGGATGAGAATTATCACAATTATCCTCAAAATATATCACGAAGTTATCTACACTATTTAAAATTATTTGATAACAATAGGTTATATGAACAGTTAAATAATTATTTAACTAATTTAAATGGAATAAAATTACCAAAAATAAATAATGTAATAGATACAATCTTAATCATTGGCACTCAAGAGAATGAAGAGAAAATAGTTTATCTTTACCTTTTCTCAGAACAATTTAATTTTTCCGATAAAATTATATTGTCTTCTCAAATTGGTATGACAAGACATAATCCTGCAACAGGTGATTTACCAATCGGATTTATTTATTACAATATTGATAAAAACTATTTTATTGAACGTCGCCAACGTTTTGAAGATGAAACAATAGAAGTACAACATTTTCAAGTGACTAAAGAAGGGAAGTTTCAAGAATTACCTGTCACTTCAAATTGTTACAGTGAATTAGCGGTTAAAGATAACAAAATACATTCAACAAAAAGCCTTTTACTAACTAGTAAACAAGCAAATAATTATATGCGCTTTGAAAGCAACATATTCAATGAGCTTTATGATATTACACTAACCTTAAATCCTGCTGATAAAAAGCTTTGTGTCAATTATCAACAAGCCTATTCATTTACCTTTGGTAAAGCGAAATCAAAACAGTTATTTGGTGATGAAAAACTTTATCAACAGCAAGTCGAAAATTTTAAAAAATTTAATATAGATATTAGTAACGAGTTGGAATATATCACATTTGACAATATCGACAAATCGCCATTAGCTAAATATCTACTAAATAGAAATAAAGCGATTTATATGAACGAAATGCTCTTTATTGTGGGTGAAGATTATCTTGCAGCCTACAGACAACCTACTGCAAGTGAATTAACTGATCAAGAAATGGATTATGATTGATGTAAAAATAATAATGCATCAGATCTTTATCTAATAAAACACGATTTTGTTGAAATTTTGGCTGTGATTTGGGATAAAAACCGACATTATGAATGTCTGGTTAAAGGTGAGTAAATCAAAAAAAATGGCTTCATTGTTCAGCTATTGATGCTTGTCTTTATTGAAAAAAAGCAAACTGAGATAGTGCAAGCCAGTAATTTAGATATAAATAGTGCATATTTCTATCGACGCGATTACCATTTATGTTCAGTGATTTTAACAAGAAGAAAGGTTAACGCTGGTGATACCGATAATGCTAAAGGAATTAGTACCCCTTACTTACATGTTAAATCGCTATCGACAATTTGATAAAATTAGTTATCGAGTGATAACAACTTTAAAGCGCTAATTAAGCGCGATCTTCCCCACCGATTTTCACCAATAAGCACACTCGATTCCGGATTAAATGTTAAAGATAACTGACTTATTCCTCTAAATCCGGTAATCTCAATTTGTTCAATAAACATAGGATTTCCTTATCATTAAAGCTGATATTTTTCAGTTCGTTTTGCAATTCGCGCCGATTTTTTTTCCGCGGTTGTTAACAGTTTATGTTCATCATGCAAAATCGTTTTTAATGGTTTATTGAAATAGGTTTTTAAAAATAGCCAGATATCACGTTTAGTTAACCCGATTTTGGTCGATGAAAAATACAGCCCAATCAAATCTTTATCACGCCAACGGGTTGGCACTCGTTTTCGGGTTTGCGCCCGATGCAGATCAATGACGGATAATTTAATTTGCTGATGATGTTCAAATAACGGTAAATCCAATAAAAAATGGCATAAATAACAATCACGGTGATTGACCCCGGCGGCATGCATTTTGGCGGTCATTTTTGCCAGATAGATTATTAATGAATGTTTCAGATGATAGCTCGGCGGATTGGTTAACCAAGACCGAGTGAAATCCTCTAAACTCACTGTCGGGTTAAGATCTTTGGTAATAATAAACGAGTGCCGTGTTAGTGGGTTTAACCCCTTACGACCAAAAGCACGCCCGTCCATGGTATTTACTCCCGCTTGCGCTAAACGGTGAATGGCTGTCCATTCTTGTTTGGCGTCTAACACTGGTAATCTCAAGGACAATAAATTTTTGACGATCTCTTTTACCGTTATGCCACGGTGAATTTTAATAAAGTAAGATTCATCATCAAGTTTAAAATTCAATGTTTTACGCTGTTTAACCGCCCGATAAACTTCACCGGAAATCTGCTCAACTTCGCTAAACGGATCTTTGCCTTTCCATAAATTCTCAAAAGGCGATTTGAGTATAATTTCATTCATAATGATGACAACCTAATATAATATCGGCAGCACGCTCAGCAAGGTGATATAAATCGGCGTTTTGCCCATATTTAATCGCATTATGATGCCATGCAGCTCGTTGTGCTTGATTAGTGAGAGCATTTTCCAGTGTGCTATTTAATTCTGATTGATCAAAAGGCTCACTAAGCACCACACCTGCATTCGCATCTGTAATATGATAAGCATAACCGGCTATCCCGGTTACAATCACCGGCACGCCAGCAGCTAGAGCCTCGATTAAAACCATACCAGCGGCTTCTTGTCGAGCTGGATGCAGTAGCAGATCTGCGCTAAAGAGAAAATCGGGGATATCATCCCGCCCTGAAAAAAAACGGACTTGATTAAAAATATCCAACCGTTTCGCCATTTTTTGGTAATTATCGGGTTTATCTTGCCCGACAATCAAATAGCACACCTGTTTTTTTAATGCTTCGGGCAAAGCAGCGATCGCTATTAATGTGCGATCAACACCTTTTCGTTTAAAATCAGAACCAATTTGTACAATCACAAAAGCATCTTGCGCAATGTGATTGACTTGCCTAAATTGCTGGCGTTTAATTGGTGAATCAATATAATATTGCCGATCTTTTGCAATACCGGGTGGCAGTAAAACAAATCTTGATGCTTGAGTATGGTAATATTTTTCAAAATCGCTAATTTGTTGCTTAGTTAGCACCATAATTTTGGTATCATGCTGCTGATTAAATACCGCATCTTCAAACGCCAAATAGTGTTTACAGCGTTTAGATAATTTATAAAAAAAGCCTTTATGGGAGACTTTCTCGGCAAAACACGTATCGCCGGCAAAATAGACGTCTAATCCCGGCATTTTATTAAAGCCAACGACACAATCAACCGGATATGTCTGTAGATGATCTTTGACCCAATGATAATAAGCTAGATTACGGCTATGATTCGATAGCCCCTTTTTCGGGACTAAAATAATCTCAAACTCAGTCGGTTTATCGCCTTGCCACTGCATAACATAAACACGAACTTTATGCCCTTTAGCGTGACAAGCTCGGGCAATTTGCAAGAAATCACGTTGCAAACCGCCGTAAGGAAAATATTTATAGATACAAAAAGCTAGTTGCATGCACATTGCCTCAAGAGTGAAAGAAGTATTATATACTTGTTGCTGCGCAAGGTACAAAAAATAGATTTAATCTTTCGTTTTACAGAAAATATATGTGGTTTTGTTCTATTTGTTAATTTAATTGTTTAGATGATTTTTAGTTAATAGTACTGTGAATATAACAATTAACTTTGTTAATCTTGTATAAAAAAAGAAAAACTGGGTTTTTATATTGAAAAGTAGGTATTTTCTGAAAGTTCTTGGCAAAGATTGTCACTTTAACGCTTATGTGAGTTTCATTACTAATGAAAATTTTGATGGAGATAATAATGATTTATATCTCAAAAAAAGCAGCAACTATGGTCTTAATAAAAAATAGAATATTACGCTTATGACAAACCCCAACAACAATTTATTATATTGAATGATAAAGCAAAAACTTCCACTAATTACCAATTTTGTCTGGGTAAAAAGAAAATGACCAAATATCGCACACAGATGATTTTTAATGCATAGGCTATAATCGTAATAAACGAATAAAGACTAAATGTCTGGATAAATCGGGAAATTATCTAAATGAATACTGTCGCCAATTTAAGTATAAAAACGAGAGAGGTGACCCGTTTCGAAAATTACCTGACTCAAAAAAGACAACATTTTTTATGTATTACAAGTCGACACCAAAGTGAATTTTGATCTTCAGTTACTTCCCAAAGATTATAAATGGTATGTAATCACATTATTTGATGAACAAAAATATTTGAACATTCAGGGTTACATAGATGATTGTTTTTTGGATTATATAGGTTAAGTTTTTATTTAGGTAGACAAGATGTTTATAAATTTAGATTAATTTTATCTGATTATCGTTGTAGTCAGCATCCAGAAGGGAAAAACTACCAATCACACAGGAAAAGCGATAGATATTCAATTTTACAAAAGAAATTGGGCTATTGGTGGTAAAAATGATAAAAATATTGAGCCTTTACTATATACGTGATACTTTTTTATCACTTGCCTTAAAATACAAAAAATGGAACGATACAAATCTTTTTAGCATTGAACCAATTAGATTAAATAATCATAGTTCAATAACAGGTGAGCAGCACACTTATAGTTGGATTCATATGGATGTTAGAACGTTTGAAAAACGATATTTATTAGATGAATATTTTTGTACTGATGCTACAACTTTAAATGAAGAAAAATTAATTACATTTATTCATAGTTAATTTATGGTTGAGGTTAATAATGTTTAAAATTATAAGTAGGTTTGTCGGATTGTTTTTGTTTTGTTACATCGCAATAATAGCCAATACAGAAGCAAAAAATAACGCCAATGATTCGGTAAAAGATGACACAATAGAATGGCAATTAATTAATATTAACTACCTATCTAATTCTACAACTGACTTTGAGCTAATTGACCAAATTTACAGACGCTTAAAAGAAATATCAGTTAAAAGTAATAAATATCAATTAATATTTGATAATAAATATTTGTTAAATATAAAACAAAATAAAGCCAATTTAGCAGCAAATATTCATAATTTATTACACAACGAATTGAAACGACTAAATTTAATTGATAATCAGCAAGATAATCAAAATTTTATGATTGAAACATTACCAAACCAATATAATTTAAATGAATCATTAGTGTTAAATTCTGATTATCTTTTCTTATTCAATAATAACGATATTATTTTAACATACAAAAATAAACAGAAGATGCGCAAAGAATTGGAAAGTATATATAATCAATTACATACTGTTACTCTCCCATTAAATGATCGTTATTGGCCACCAGAAAAAAATGATGGTTTTTTACCTATACCTGATGAGTTTAATTATTTTTTTAAAGGTATGCTAGATGACGATTATTTTAAAGCAATAAAATTAAAAGAATTTAACAATATAAAATTACTATTATTATCTTCATATTCTCTTTCGGGTTCACCTCAATTATCATTAGTCAGCCTTTCCAATGAGTTTAATTTCATTGATCGATTGGAGTTAGGTGAACATTTTGAATTAGAGGATGGTGGTGTTTGGAACAAATTCCTTATTGATAAAAATTACTGCATCACAATACAAAAAATCGAAAGCCCTTATGATGGCTCTAAAAAACAAACAAAATTATTAAATCAAACAAAATATGTTATTAGTGAAAAAGGAGTTTTTATTGAATTAGAAAAACAATAAATTTTGTTTGGCTGTTAAATAAATTTTAAAGGTTAAGCCATTAGTATAAGTTTGCTAATTAATGAATAACTATGAAAGTATAAAAAGGAATATTTGCAGCTGGGCGTTTTCAAATAATTCCTGAAACTTTAAACTCAGCTCTACATTATTTGAAATTAGATTTACTATTAATAATTTAGTAAAGATTAAAAAGAAAAAAATATTTTGAGCATAATGGTGATGTTGAAGATGCTATTTATGATTTGACTGAAGAATTCGCATCATCAGAGTACCTAAAGATAAAACGATATTTGACTGGTAAGCGTTGCAGCTTTTGGCGATTATTATATTATCAAGGTGATGGGCTGAATTCCGTCCATATATAACCAGACAAAATGGTTGATGCTTTAAGAGAAGCGAAAAATGAAAATTGGAAATAAATATGAAGAAGATTAAATTTGCTATTTTATGTTAATTATATTTTTCAGTTAGTTATTCTTTCATGGTTCAAAATAAAAAACCGATTAAAATAAATTTTAACGATTTTCACTTAAAAAAAACTAAAAATACAAAACTTAAGGTTTACGGATATGGTGGAGGCGCAATTTGTGAAGAGATTATAAACTGACTCTCCAACAAAGTAATTGGATTACCTAATGCTTCTTTAATAAAAGATGAAAATGAATTTTCTATAGAGCATCATTTAAATAGTCGTTCAATTATTATTTCCGGAATAATAGCTGAACCGAATGAAAAGTTTAACCCTTTGAAAAGTAGTTAAATTAATTTCGGGACAAAAGAGTTTTAAACAAAATATTTTCAGAAATAATAAAAGAAAGATGTCTGCATTGGGACAACGATCGGAAAAACAAAAAATAAAATAGAGGAAGAAAATGCGAAAAATTACAGCGATAACCATATTTTTATTATAAACTTTGATAATATTAAACGTCAATTTTAATGCAAATGCTGCGCCGAAAGATTATTTTTTCAGATTATCTGGCGTGAAAAATGACGCAACATTAAGTAATTCTCTCTTTCAAGCTGTGTTTCCTTTTTCAAAGATTGGTAATGGAAGATTAATTTATGAAAGGTTTATTGTATCTTATTTTATGTTTGGTTAGTTTTTATGCAAATAGTGCATTGTATAATATCAATAAAAGTTACCAAGGAGACCCCTTCTTTAAAAATGTAAATATGCAAAAATTAGAAGAGGATTGTTCAAGGAGTGTCGAGTATTGGAATGATAGTGATATCCAGGATGAGGAAGAACGCCGTTGTCCTCTAAATTCTATTAAATTTGATTATGGAAATGTATATAATTTAATTGAGCAAGATCCCATTGTATACAAAGATGATAATTTTCAGCTGGAAATAAGTTTATCAAGTGACGACATAATTTTATCTTTAATTCATAATCATCAGGTGAAAGATAAGATTAATCTTTATGGTTATATGAGTGATGGTAGCAGTGCATGTGGAGGTTGGGTTGCTTATCAACGTTATTATATTTCATCCAACGGCGATATTTATACTTTATGGTTAATAGAAACAGAAGATGGTATTTCGCCTACACTTTGGAAACATTATAAAATTGATAGCAAAAATAAGAAATTTATTCTTAAAGAAATGTCAATAAACCGATATTATGATCAATTTAAAATTGTTTATCCTGATAAATTTAGTGCAATTTCGAATAATAAATTTTCGGAAAATTCTAATAAACAATTTGATGATTCATGTTTAAATGAATGCGAAGAAGGCTACTATTGTAGTTGTTATTTTGATTTATATAGCCATTATCAACGTCTACTAGAGAATAAGATCATAGCGTTTAATAAAAAAAATAAAACCAAAAACAAATCAATTGTTTCGTTAAAAAATAGAATAAACTCAAAATGTCTAAGTTTTTCCCCTCCTAATTATGATGATAAGTTTGATTCTTATTTAATAAAAGTCATGTCTTGTTTTATAGATGAATATAAAGATGAAATAAATAAACTGAAGAAATGATTCAATGAACTGGAAAAATAAGCGAGGCTCGTGTTTTCCGAGTGCAAATCACGCAAATGGTGCCTGTATTGATATTCACTATTTTTATAATGCTAATGATGAAAATTTTTTATTGGCAATGAAAAAATTTCATTTTACAGAAATCTTAGTTGGTAACCCTAATACCGATGAGGATATATTTAAACCATATATTCCTCACTATAAAAAATTAATCACTCTTGGCGGAGAAAATGGTGATAATTTACATAATAATCATATGCACTTTGATAAATTTCAATACGAAGTAGCTGAGGTCTATTTATAATGCAGATAAAGTCTTTATTTTATGGTTTATTATTTTTAACTATTTTAACATGTTCACATTCATTGAACGCTTTAGTTCATACTAATCTATTGCCTGTAGGAAAACCTCAAATTATAAATAAGAAGCTGGTTAAGGATATTAACGATAATTGTTGGATTGACGATTATTTTTCTTATGCAAAGAATGGCTGGAAAGAATATGATAAAAGATGCAAATTATCGACCTTTTCTTCGACCCAGAATACTAATAATATATTTGAAGAACTACAAAAAAATAAAATTGTTTATTTATATCAATCCAAGCAATTTAATATTTATTTAAAAAAAACGACCGATACAAAAAAATGCCTTGTTGAAGAAAAACAACTTGAAGGTGAATGTGCAATATCACCCGAACAGTTTATTATTACCATGTTTATCGAATCATCGAGCAAAATAATAAATCAACTTATTGTTTATTATGGTAAATATTATCATAATGGATTGGTTCGAGAGAGATTAGATTTTTACATCGATAAACAATTAAATGTTTGGCTACTTGAACATATTTTAGATGAAGAAGGTTCATCTGCGACTCTGTGGCAACATTACCAAATTAGTAAAAAAGGAAAGTTTAATTTGCTGGATGAAATAAAATGTCAGTTCGAAAATGGCGGTCTTAAATTGGTTTGTAAAAATAAATAGTCAGCATATCAATTCAGTAATTTGAGAACTTTCAATATGAAATAATAAGGGTGTTTCTATAATGCAGATAAAGTCTTTATTTTATGGTTTATTATTTTTACCTATTTTAGCATGTTCACATTCGTTGAACGCTTTAACTCATACTAATTTATTACCTGTGGGAACGCCTCAAATTATAAATAAAAAGCTGGTTAAGGATATTAACGATAATTGTAGAATTGACGATTATTTTTCTTATACAGAGGAAAAACAGAAAGAGTATCATAAAAAGTGTAAATTATCGACTTTTTCTTCAACTCAGAATGTTAGGAATATATTTGAAGAACTACAAAAAAATAAAATTGTCTATTTATATCAATCCAATCAATTTAATATTTATTTAAAAAAAACGACCGATACAAAAAAATGCCTTGTTGAAGGAAAACAGCTTGAAGGTAAATGTGCAGTTTCCCCCGAACAGTTTATTATTACGATGTTTATTGAATCATCGAGCAAAATAATAAATCAACTTATTGTTTATTCAAGTGAATATAATCAGAGTAGCATGTCTCAAAAGACATTAGATTTTTACATCGATAAGCAATTAAATATTTGGCTATTTGAACATTTCTTCTTCGAAGAAAGTGCAATGGCTTCTTTGTGGCAACATTACAAAATTAATAACAAAGGAAAGTTTAATTTGCTCGATGAAATCAAATGTCAGTTCGAAAATGGCGGTCTTAAATTGGTTTGTAAAAATAAAAATTTTAAAAATAAATAGTCAGCTTGCTTTAATTGAGTAAAGTACTACATCAATTTAGGGATCTCAATCATCTAGTTTTACAGTGATTTTTAAGGCGGTCTTAGGGATTTATGAAGTCAAAATTCTATTCTCTAATGATAAATATTCAAGGTCACCAATTATAATAGGAAATCCTTACGATAAATAAGGATAGTTTATGAAACCATTAATTTTAATATCATTGATATTGCCTAACTTATTATAAAATCAATAAATATATAAAAATTCTTTTAAGCTAATATATTAGCTGTTAGAAGTACAAAAATACAACAAACAGATATGTTTCCGCCATATATTTTTAAGCATAAAAGTAAAAAAAATCCCTATAGATTTCTATGTGAGTGGTTATGAACCTTTGGGGAAGGCCCAAATAAGTAAGAATAAATTACAATTTCACCTTAATAATGAAGAAAGTACAAGATAACTATCCCTTGAATATCAATTTACTCATCATTAACAAAATATAAAAATATTGCGATGATAACCCCATCAGTTTACCGACTGGTAGAATGGCACGTAAGCTCGACAACTTAGCCGAATAGTATGGCTATCACTTAAAAATAAGAGTAGATAATGAACCAGAGTTGACGGTCAAAACGCTAAACGATTGGGTTTTATCACATGAGGATAATCAGCGGTTACTTCAATCCTGATTGTCCTTTTTTGGTATATGGGGAAAGTATGGATTAAACACCATATTTTTTATCTTTGATCTATTAGATTTAACAAGCAATTATCTATTATCAACTTCAAACAATGCCAAGTCTTTATCACTAGGCTTACTTTGATTTGTTTATCTATCAATGCTGTGATTTTCCTTGCCATAATTATAAATTTTAAGGTATTCGGTAAAAAAGTAAACGATAACCATATACCGAATCGTATACCAAAAATTATGGTTGTATATGTATCTTAATAATACTAATAAAATATTAAAATACAGCTTAATGCTTACTATTAGTGTGTTAGAGGTGTTTAAATGGGTATTAATGAATATTGCAGAATAGTGAATTGGTGGAGCCAAGGGGGATCGAACCCCTGACCTCAACGCTGCCAGCGTTGCGCTCTCCCAGCTGAGCTATGGCCCCAAGAACCTAGGCAATGATATGCAACTCAAGACGTTCTGTCAAGATAGTTAAATGGAATAATTTTTTATTTTCTTATCCACCTATTTATATTGCTATATAACCAACATAAATAGGTGTTTTTAACATCAATTAGCGTAAAATAGGCGCTTGATCAGCTCCTTCTACTTCAACTTTCTGTTGAATAAAATGTTCTCGTTTAATTCCCATCTTTAATGACATATAGGCGGCAACATAAATAGAAGAGATAGTACCAAGTACAATCCCAATCCCTAGTGTTTCAGAGAAACCACGTAACATACTACCACCAAAAAAATAAAGGATGATTACTACCGCCAATGTTGTACCTGATGTCATCAAGGTCCGACTTAAGGTTTGTGTCAGAGAAATATTAATTATATCGTACGGTGAAGCACGACGTATTTTCCTAAAATTCTCCCTTATTCGGTCAAAAACGACAATCGTATCATTAAGCGAATAACCAATAATCGATAACATTGCCGCAATAATGGTTAGATCCAATTCACGCTCAAACAACGACAAATAACCCGCTGTAATGATGACATCATGAGCTAACGCAACAACGGCACCAGTGCCAAAACGCCATTCAAAACGTAAGGCAATATAAATTAGAATTGATACCAATGCCGCTAAAATAGCTAAGATACCATCTTGTGCCAATTCAGAACCAACTGATGGTCCAACAAAAGCAACACGTTTAATTTCAGCATTATTATCAATGTTTTTATGCATCAAATCAGCTATTTTGGCACCTAATGCACTATTGATTTTCTGAATTTTCTGCTCTTCTGTCAGATTTGAATCGATGTCAGTCGTATTATCTTCTTTAATAAGTGGTAAACGAATAATAATATCTTGACTGGAAC
Organism: Frischella sp. Ac48; assembly: GCF_019641635.1. Lineage (NCBI taxonomy): Bacteria > Pseudomonadati > Pseudomonadota > Gammaproteobacteria > Orbales > Orbaceae > Frischella > Frischella sp. Ac48. The sequence goes on along the minus strand of NZ_JAETXP010000004.1, from coordinate 16,638 downwards.
CATAATTTTGTACTATTGGTTCACCGTAACCAGCTTGCTTCAAACTTGCACGAATATCGTCTAAATCAACTCGTTTACTTAATGTGATTTCAATCGTAGTACCACCAGAAAAATCTTGCCCTAAATTAAAACCTTTTACCAAAACGACAACAATTGAACCGACAACTAACAGCATAGAAATCGCAAATGCAATAAAACCAAAACGAAGAAAATCGATAACACGACGACCGTGATTGAGTGATTCAACATTCGTCGATGGATTTTTTTCGTTATCTTTCTGTAATTTTAAATTTGCCACCTTCGACTCCTAAATTGATAGCTTTTCAATACGGCGTCCACCGTATACTAAATTAGCTAAAGCACGGGTTCCGACAATAGAGGTAAACATCGATGTCAAAATACCGATACCTAACGTAATAGCGAAACCTCTAATTGAACCGGTACCAACAGCATATAAAATTACTGCAGTAATTAAAGTGGTAATGTTGGCATCAAAAATACTACTCCATGCCCCAGAATAACCTTCATCAATAGCATGCTGTACACCACGACCATTGCGTAATTCTTCTTTAATGCGTTCATTAATTAACACATTTGCATCAACAGCCATTCCCACCGTTAAAACGATACCAGCAATACCAGGCATACTTAAGGTTGCACCTGGTAATAAAGACAACATGCCTACAATCAAAATCAAATTAGCTATTAATGCCAAACTAGCAAAGAGACCAAATAAACGATAAACAACCAACATAAATGCAACGGAAATCAATAATCCCCATAAGCACGACTCTAAACCTTGAGTAATATTTTCTTGCCCCATTGATGGTCCAATAGTTAATTCCTCAACGATCTTCATCGGAGCAATCAACGCACCAGCCCTTAATAATAACGATAATTGTTTCGCTTCGTCATAATCTTTTATACCAGTAACTTGGAAATTATTACTAAAGATATCTTGTATGGTCGCTGTATTGATAACTTGCTCTTGTTTTTCCATAATTGGCTTACCGTCACTATCGACTTTACCAGTATCTTTATATTCTACATATAAGGTTGCCATTGGTTTTTTTAGATTCTTTTGCGTGAAAGCTAACATTTTTTTGCCACCTTCATTATCCAACTGAATGGAAACTTGAGAATTTTCACCAACGAGTTTATATGACGAATCGATAATATGATCACCTGTCAATATAACATTTTTATACAATAAAACGGGATAACCGTTTTTGGTAAATTTGACCTCTGAACCATAAGGTACTCTTGATTTTCCTGTTACAATATCATTAATATCATAGGCACTTGAAGTATTAACCTGCCTAAACTCTAAGGTTGCTGTTGCACCAATGATTTTCTTAGCCAAAGCAGTATCTTGAATACCCGGTAGCTCGACAACAATGCGATCCGCACCTTGTCTTTGAACTATCGGTTCAGAAACACCTAATTGGTTTATTCGATTGCGTAATATGGTGGTGTTTTGCGCAACAGCATCGGTTCTGGCACGTTGTAAGCGCCTTTCACTAATACCAATCACGATTTGCTTGTCGTTTTGCTTAATAAGTTGATAATCTGGTGACAAGCTAATTCTGGTTATTGCCGCATTCCTCGCATCATTATTATCAAAAGAAGCAATAATTTGTTGCTGACTATTTTTACTTAAACCAGTGAAATTTATTTTATTGGCATTAAAATCAGCACGTAATGTATCAAGGGTAGCATCAAGTATTTTATCTAAGGCAGTTGTCATATCAACTTCCATCAAGAAATGCACCCCACCGCGAAGATCTAAACCTAACTTCATCGGTTCCGCACCAATTGCATTCAACCAAGATGGTGTTGCTGGTGCTAAGTTTAAAGCCACAATATAGTTATCACCAAGCGCTTTTGTGATCACATCTTTTGCTTTGAGTTGAATATCATTCGTGGCTACTCTAATTAAGATCGATTTATTTTCAAAAATAATTGATTTAAAAGGTATCTTATTATTATTGATAATTTGTTCGACTTGTTTTTGGGTATTGATATCGACTATGGTACTATTATTTGAACCTGAAATTTGAATGGCAGGATCTTCACCATAAATATTTGGAAGAGCATAGAGTAGGCCGACAAGGATAATGCCGACCAACATAATGTACTTCCACAAAGGATAGCGATTTAACACGACGTAATCTCTTGTGGTTAATGTTAATTATTCATTCTACACAATGAATTATAAAGATTTCATTGTTCCTTTAGGCAAAACTGAAGCAACAAAATCACGTTTAATGACGACTTCAGTAGTATCGTTAAGTGCTATTGATAAATAACCATTATCGCTCACTTTAGCAACACGACCAATTAATCCGCCAGTAGTTAAGACTTCATCACCTTTAGAAATGGCAGCCATCAACTCTCTGTGAGCTTTTGCTTTCTTTTGCTGTGGGCGCATAATCATAAAATAGAAAAAAATCCCAAATATAACTAACATAATCAATGTCATAGTATTTGAGTCAGTTGGAACAAAGGCGCCATCATTGGCATAAGCATTACTGATAAAAAAGTTCATACTTTCCTCTTAAGTCAGTTATTGTTAAATAATATCGGTGCATAATAATACATGAAAACATAATTATAGCATACTAATTCATAAATTTAGTGGCGTTAACCGCTGCTCATTAAATCCATAATTTGGGAAAATAAATAATATCTTTATTGTGGTGTTAAATATTGTGCAATACTCACTAAATTAAATAACCATTTCGGATATACCCCACAAAAGACAATGAATAAGGCTGAACCAACAATAAAAACTTCATTTATGCCAATCTGTTTAAATTTGGCAAAAATAGAAATATTCGTATTTGTGAGATTAGTCTTTATCATATTATCGGGTTTTATGAAGAGAATAATCACTAATCGTAAATAAAAATACAAACTAAAGGCGCTTACAATAACTACGGTACCAACTAACAACCATAGTTCTGCCGTAACACCGAGTAATATCAATGAGAAACGACCAATAAAGCCAACTGTCAATGGAAGACCGGCTAAAGATAGCAAACCAATTCCCATTGCCAATGCTATAATCGGTCTGCGCCAGAATAATCCGTAAAGATCTACATCATTATCATGATCCTCTTTAGCATTTGAACATGACTCTAAACTGATTACACCAAGCACACAAATATTGGCTAACATGTAACCGATTAGATATACACCGATTGTTTCCAAAGCTAACACTTGATATTGAACGGCTATCAGGGCTATCAATAAATAACCTAAATGAGCAATTGATGAATAAGCTAATAAACGTTTAATTTTATGCTGTGTGATGGAAAATACATTTCCCCAAATTATGGAACAAAATGCCATTATAGTCATAATGATGCGTATGGTTTCATTATTAACAATTGGCGCTAATAAAAATAAACGAGCAACAGCGCAAAAAATCGCAATTTTGCCGATCGTATTTAATAACAAACAGACACAAGTCGGAGCACCTTGGTAGACATCAGGTAACCATAATTGGAACGGAACGTAAGAAAGTTTAAAACCAATTCCAACTAGCATTAAGCATACACCCAACAATAATAATATGCTTGGCGATGATAATGTTGATAACTGATAACTTAAACCACTAAATGTTAATTCACCTGTAGCAGCATAATAAAAAGCAATACCCATTAACAGAAAGGAAGTTGAGATAACCGATAACACCATATATTTTATTGCAGCTTCTAAGGAGTATTTTTGTGTATATTGATAGCCAACTAAACCGACAACCATAATCGACAACAATTCCATACCGATAAAAAATGAAATCAGGTGGCTAGAGTAAATTAAAGTCGTTGCCCCTAAAGCAGAGAAAAGCACCATCAAATAAAATAAATCGTGATGTGTCGCTTCATTCTTAAACCAAGTCGCAGCTAAAGTAGAAACAATAATAGATAAAAACAGAATAAGACTCGTGTAAAGTGCACCATAACCATCAATAGTAAATAGTGTTAAAATGACGTTTTTATTTCTTACTATATCATCTTCGATCGACGCTCCATCATTTAACATTGAAGGTGGTAATTCAACAGTATGCATTTCCGGTAACATTTGCTCATTAGTTGCAGCGTCATTAATATCATCCGTCACTTCAGTTGGTTTATCCGTAACCTCATCAACGTTTTGTGCCAGATTTGTCAAAATAAGGGCATCATTATCAGAACCGGAAATAATCTTATAACCAATACACGTAGAGGATACCAACGACAAGAGTAAACAAAAAATTGCCAACATTGCTGTTTGTTGTGTGCTAATTCGATTAAACAATAGAAAAAATATTAATATGACTATTGCACTACCTAATATCAGCAAAGGCAATAAATAAATAAATTCATAAGTTGTTATCGCCATCATATAACTTATACATCCCCTTTAATCAGATTGGTTTGTGCGCTGCCAATAATCTGCTGAATTTTATTCATCGCCGGGTAGCAAAGATCCAATGACCATTGTGGATATAATCCAATGAAAAATAAAATGATTAAAATAAAGATTAATAATGACAAATCTTTAACGGAAATATGTTTTTTATCTATGATTGGTTTATCAACCAGACCATAAAACATCGGTTGGATTCGAATAATAATAGAAATCGAAAGTAAACAGAGTCCGATTATCAATAATACACCAAAATAAGCTGAAGATTCATAACTCCCTAAAAACATCATAAAGTTACCAACAAAGTTTGCCGTACCTGGCACGCCTAAAATAGCTAAAATAAAAAATAATGTTAAAGTGGATAGATATTTAACATGTGATTTTAAACCGATAAAATGATTAATATTGCGTGTCAAATAACGTTCGATTAATAAATTACTAATAATAAATAATCCAACTATCACCAAACTAATAGCAATAATTTCAATGACAATACCTTGATATGCCAATAATGAACCACTATAAAGTACGGCTGTCATGACACTCATTAAACCAATATGAGCATAGGCGATTAACCGTTTTATATCATTTTGATTAAAGCATAATATTGCCACATAAAATAATGTGATTATGGCAAGCCCCACCATAATAGGCATAATGGTTAATGACGCATTGGGAAATAATGGAATAACCAAGCGTAACAAACTATAAGTCGCCGTATTGACCAGTAATCCACTGATCATAATTGATCCCGTAGTCGAAGATTCGATATGTGCTTGAATAAACCAACCATGAAAAGGCAATAAAGGAATTCTAACTAAAAAGGCGACCAAGAATCCTAACATCAATAAAAATTCAACATAACTTGATATTGGGGTATTGATTAACGTCGCACTATCAAAAGACCATTTATTAGTCAGTTTCCAATTGATTAAAGCTAACGATACTATTGATATCAACATAAGCAAACTACTGACTTGAGTGTAAATCAAAAATTTACTCGCACCATTAAATCGCAATTGTGCATTAGAATCTCGCCTGCCCCACAATACAATTAGAAAATATACGGGAATGGAAACCGCCTCCCATATTAGTAAAAATAAAAATAAGTCAACAGTTACAAATGACATGATTACAGCTGAAGACATAAATAATAAGCAAAAATAGAACAACCCTGAACTATTGGGGCGTTCTCTACGAGAATAAATAATAGCAATCGCGGTAATAATCAGGGTTAGAAAAATCATCAAAACAGCTAAGCCGTCTAACACCAAATGAAAACGTATACCGAGTAATGGCATCCAATCAAGATCAACAACTTCTATCCGACTTAACTCTGGATTTTCTCCATTAAACGCTTTAAGCATAAATATGCCTGTTATAACCAATGATCCTAGCACAAACGCTAACGCAATCCAGTTAGCCGAAAACAAACGGAACTCATCGCGCAATTTACAGATTAAATCTGAGCTATTATCCAGATTGCGTTTATTTTGCTTTATTTGGGCAAAAGAACGTTGCAAATAGGCATCGAGTAACCAGCCTACCAATCCACCTAATAAAGGTAAAAATACCAGCCAAACTAACACGTAAAATCCTTTCTAGAGTGATGAATCAATTAAATTAAAATTAACAGGAATAATATGATAATACTACCAGTCACAATAGACATAATGTACCATCGTAAGCGCCCGCTTTCTAAGGAAATAATCTGAAAATTAATTTTCTTAATTCCCCAATTAATAAAATACATCCATTTTGATATCGGATCCCTTTGGATTAATTGTGCAATATAAATATATGGCCTTACCAATAATAACAATATTAATTTATCAAAATACCAGTCATTACCCCATAATCTGATCAAGACCTTACTAATTGGTGTACTAGCAATTTCCTTAATTTCTGGATTCGGGTGATAAAAAAGTATGTAAGCAATTAGAATACCTAAAATAGTAATGGATACTAATAATAATTGTAAGGCTAATTGATTATGGTTATTAAAATCAATAATAGGAATAATTCCTTGAATTGGTAATGGTAAATAAATAAATATCGCCGTCGCTAAAATTGCTAAAACAATTAACGGAATATAAATCCAATAACTCACCTTTATATTAGGTAAGGTTTTTCTTTTGTGATGAAATACGAGGAAAATTAGCCTTAAAATACTTAATGTTGATAATAAAATCCCCACCAAAGCAATTATCCCTAAGCCCATTTTATTCGCTGTTATTAATCCCCAAATAATGTCACCTTCAGTATAAAATGAAGACATAACCCAAGGTAAAGCGGAGACAGATCCCGCTGATAGTAAAAAACAACCATATAATAATGGATGGTTACGATATGAACAGTCTATTTTATTAATGTCTCGTTCACCATTACATGCTTTAATCAGAATGGCAGTTGACAACAATAATAATGCACTCGTTACCCCATAGCTGATTATGAAGTTTAGAGATAAAATCCAATTTTGGATCATGAATGCTAAGAATATATAACTAATTTGACTTAAATTAATATATATTACTAAACGTTTAATATCATTTTGTACAAGTGAAATACAACTAGCGAAAATAATATTAATACCGGCGATAACTCCCATATATACGAAGATATCACTCGACATGGCAAACAGCGAACTAAGTCTTAGAATCAAATATCCGCCAGATAATACTGTTGTGAAAGATTGTAAAAGAGCCACTGAAGGCATAGGTGCAACCACAAATTGTGCACAGCCCAGATGAAAAGGAAATAATCCTAAACGCCCCATTACACCAATAAAGAGCATTAATGTTATCCCAAAAATAATGTCTGAATCGACAGCCAAATCATTATTAGCAAGACTTAGAACTTCGCGAATATTAAGTGTGTTTAAGCCACAATAAATCAAAAAAATACCAATTAACAGAAACACATCTACAATATGGGTCATCACAAACCATTTAATGGCTGAATAACTTACTCTCATGGCACGGTAATAAATACCAATTAATAAATAACAACTAATACTAACACCTTCCCAACCAACAAAAAGCATAAATAAATTATCGGCTAGAATCAGTAAAAATATGCTGGCAATCAGTAAATTACCATAAGCATAAAAGGGATAAATATCATTAGAAGACGAAAAGTACCAAGCAGCGAAAATATAGATGACTAAACTAAAAAATACAATAATGATCAGAAAGATTAAAGATAAACCGTCCAAATAGAGCGCTACCGTTATAGTAAGATCATTGATAGTAAACCAATTCCATAAAAAACGCGTATAAATTAATGAGGTTTCCGGTACTGAATTAACATGATAATCAATACAAATAAACACCATTAATAAGCATAATAATCCAATAGTACTAATGCCTGTAACAACAATGTTACCCTTACCAATATTACGACCTAAACAAACTAATAGTAAGAAAGATAGTATGGGAATGACAATGGTTAAATAAAGTAAATTCATCCTTTCATATCACTCAAAGAATCAATATTGACGGTTTTACGTCGATAAAACATTTTAATCAATAAAGCTGAACCCACTAATGTTTCAGCTAATGCTGTACTAATAGCAAGCATTGCAATCAATTGACCATCTTGTTGCTGCCAATAAGCCCCTGCGGCAACTAATGCAATAACTGCACCATTAATCATGATCATTAAACTTAATAATAAAAAAAAGAAATTGCGACGAATCATTGCACCTAATAATCCAACCATAAACAGCGATACGGCGAAAATAAAACTATGCATTAACGGAATCATGTTTTTCCCCAGAATCGTTTTTATTTTGTGTTAGTAATTTAGTGTCTTGATTAATATATAGACGATATACAAAATGATAGGCAATCACTAACGCTCCAACAAGTAATAATACAGCTAATTCAATGATTAAAATATATTCTTCGAAAAGTAAATTGGCTGTAGCGACTTCATCAATCCGACCATTTTGCAATGTAGAATAATCCGTGCTGGTGATACCATATATCAGCATCACAAATAGAATAAATGCTAAAATTAAAGGACCTAACCATATTTTAGGATTGATGCCATATTTATTTTGTTCAACAACATCCGTTCGTAATTTGAGTAAAGACAACAGCAAAAGGAAAATTAATGAGACCGCACCAATAAAAAGTATAATAACTAAAAAAATAGAAAGATAAGCATTCATGGCGACAAAAACCATTAACGTTGCCAATAATGAAATGACAAAATATAATAAAGCCTGCATCGTATTTCTGCTAATAATGACTTTAATACTTGCTATGACAGTGATAATAGCAGCAATATAAAAAACCCAAACCATTTAATTATCCATATCTATATAATAGTTTATATCTTATTTAACGATACCAATTAACATTTAGCAAAATAAAATTAGCTACTTTAGTTTCGATATCCTTCCACGGAAATTTTACTTTGCAGTTAATTAAGGATAGCAATATATAAACTATTTATTGACATTATTAACTTATTCTTATGCTTATTAAGCAAAAAGTCTAGCTAATTTGTATAATTAAATAAAATTTATCGTAAATTTCTTTAAATTAAATTAAAAATTAAACAGACCATCAATTTTTAAATACAATCCATAATAACCAATTTTTGTAACTTTTGGATATTTCAAAAGGTATATAAAATCATATAAAATAAAAAAGCCAGCTTAATAACGAATCAAGCTGGCAAACATTGGAAGCAATGTGAGCAATGTCATACTCTCTAGAAGCATCTGCAACTAATCAAGTACGGCTTTGATGATAATAATTATCATTTGCAAAATCAAGTTTTATTTTTTATATTGTTTCAATATTTCAAAATCAATTAATGACTCACACATTTTAACTATTTTTTATAAATTATCTCTACACCTTCTTCATCACTCTCATCCCAATCGTCAAAGTCGTCATCGGCTAATGCGTCTTCCATCGCTTGTTGATGATAGTCATCCCACATAAATTCTACTTTCTCATTTTTATCATCAGCTTGCGCCTGTTCTCTTGGATGCTCATTAATATAAGTCATTAAATCCCAACACAACGACTTCAGTCCATCATGATTAACCGCTGAAATCAAGTAGTACTTGTCTTGCCAACCTAATTGTTCAACAATATGCTTAGCTCTAAGTTCTGCTTCTTCCTGACCAATAAGATCGGTTTTATTGAAAACTAACCAACGTGGTTTATTGGCTAATTCATCACTATATTGTTGTAATTCTTGAACAATAACGCGCGCATTTTCCGCAGGATCAGATTCATCAATCGGAGCAATATCAACTAAATGTACTAACACCCGACAACGTTCCAAATGTTTAAGAAAACGAATACCTAAACCCGCTCCCTCAGAAGCACCTTCAATTAAACCAGGAATATCAGCAACCACAAAACTCTGCTCATTATCCATTCTCACCACCCCTAGACTAGGCACTAAGGTCGTGAAAGGGTAATCAGCTACTTTCGGTTTTGCTGCTGAAACACTACGAATAAATGTCGATTTACCGGCATTAGGTAAACCAAGCATCCCCACATCCGCTAGTAGTAATAGCTCTAATAATACATCGCGCTTTTCACCAGGTGTTCCATTGGTTTTTTGTCGTGGTGTTCGATTAATCGATGACTTAAAGCGGGCATTGCCTAAACCATGAAATCCCCCTTTAGCAACCATGATCTTTTGCCCATGTTGTGTTAAATCACCAATCACCTCATTAGTATATTTATCGGTAATTCGAGTTCCCACTGGCACTTTCACCGTAATATCTTCGCCACGTTTTCCAGTACAATCAGAACCTTGACCATTTTGCCCACGACCTGCGCGATAAGCTTTCTCAAATCGAAAATCGATTAAGGTATTTAAGTTCTCATCGGCAATAAAATACACATCACCACCGTCACCACCATCACCGCCGTCAGGTCCACCTTTTGGAATATATTTTTCTCGACGGAAACCTACACAACCATTTCCGCCATCACCTGCTTCAACACGAATCGAAGCTTCATCAACAAATTTCATTCTTTTTCTCCCGTTTTCTGCTTAAACAGAAAACCTTTTCCTGGATGCCATATCTGATGCCCAATCGTAGCAAACATGGCGCCACAAATTACAGCTAACGCACCAATATAACCCCAAATATTAAGATATTGCATGGCAAATTTTTCTGGCCATAATAACGCAAATAGATCGGAAAATATCAACGCAAATAATGGGGTTAAAGTGGTTACGGCACTTACTTGCGCAGCTTGCCAACGTTCCATTGCTGCCACTAATGCACCATACGATACGATTGTATTGATTCCGCAAAAAATTAACGCTAATAATTGTCCAGCATCAGCGTTAAAAATCTCACTCGGAGTAGTAATCGGGATAATAACAATCGAACACATAATATAAAGCAACCACAGCAACTGTTCCGCTCGTAATTTACTTAATAATACCTTTTGTGCCAACGCATAAATTGCCCAAGCAATAGCCGCTAATACACCTAACCATACTCCTTTACCATACTGCGAGATGTTAGTAAAAAGCTCAATAATACTTTTATTAAAAAACAATCCCAATCCAATAAGCAGTATAATCATACCGACGATTTGCGAAGCTTTTAAATGTTCCTTAAAAACAATCGCACTTGCGATCATAAAAATAACAATTCCTAGTTGAGCAACAACTTGCGAGGTTGTCGGTGATAAATACTTTACCCCTGACGCAAATAATACAAAATTCCCCATTAAACCCAATCCGGCAATAATTAACATGATAATACGCCGTGGTTTTTTAAAAATTTGAAAATTAGGGAATTGTTGTTTATAAGCTAACCAAACAGTTAATCCGATGGCGGAGATCAAAAATCGATACCATACCACGGTATATGCATCAATAGATACCATTGCATATTTCATTGCAATAGGTACAGCTCCCCACAATATAGCGGTTAACATTGCGAGTATAAAACCGATTTTAACGTTTTGTTGCTTACTCATAAGCGCATCACCCAAAGAATAATTATGTATAGTTTACATCATCTTTGGGATAAGTGATTGATTTAAAGAATAAAATGCAAAAAAGCCCCACAGGATTTGTGGGGCTTTCATCAATCAGATTCGCTTTAATTAGCTATTAGCGACAACACTAACATAGCGACGGTTTTTAGGACCTTTAACTTCAAACTTCACTTGACCATCTACTAAAGCAAATAAAGTATGGTCACGACCACAACCAACATTTGTCCCTGGATGGAATTGAGTTCCACGTTGACGAACTAAAATGTTACCCGCTAAAACTTCCTGACTACCGTAACGTTTAACACCTAAACGTTTACTATGGGAATCACGTCCGTTACGTGATGAACCACCAGCCTTCTTATGAGCCATTGTTAATTACTCCTATTAAGCTATTGCAGTGATCTTAACATCAGTAAACCACTGACGATGACCTTGTTGTTTACGGTAATGCTTACGGCGACGGAATTTAACAATCTTAATTTTGTCACCACGACCGTGTTCAACAATCTCTGCTTTAATTGTTGCACCTTCAACAAACGGAGCACCAACTTTGATGTCTTCACCATTTGCTACCATTAAAACTTTATCGAAAACAACTTCTGAACCGGTTTCGACTTCTAATTTTTCCAAGCGAATAACTTGCCCTTCGCTGACTCGGTGTTGTTTACCACCACTTTGGAAAACTGCGTACATATCTAACTCCGCAATAAAAAGCAGACAACATCGTTTAAATTCTTTACGGTCTGCATAGATTAATCATATAGGGCGTGAATTTTACGCAAATTTTATATGGTATGCAAGTGCTGTTTAGTAAAAGATCGCAAAAAGTAACAAAAAAAGATCAGCGTATTAAATTTTAACGTTATAATATTACTAAAAATAAATATCAATAATCGAATTCATCTCATTACCATGCTAAAAAGAAAAATTAACCATAGTGTATCAATAATCAATTGGTTAACGCTATTAATGTTTTTCTTAGGCGTGATCGCCTTACTAGCTTTATCGCTTTCAAATCGCTTTGCTAATGACACTAAAGGCAGTGCCTATATGATCAATCAATTAGGATTGCTAAGAATGAAAAATTATCAGTTATTATCCATGATCCCATTGCAACAGGATGAATACTCTCGACTTAATCTTTTTGATAATCTTTTACCAACAACACAACACCTTGAGACTCTCAATCGTTACCATTTAATTAATGAATTTTATCAATTAAAAAACGATTGGTTAGTTGATATTAGTCCAAAACTCAAACAAGCACAACATATCGAAACAATACGTAACGACATTGATCAATACGTAGCACGTATTGACGCTTTAGTGCATCAAATCGATCTAAAAACTGAAAACCAAATTGGTTATATTACCCAGTTACAAATTTTATTTATTATACTCATTAGCATATGCTTAATCATACAAATTTATTATTTGCGACGTTATTTATTTGCCCCTTGGCGTAAGTTGATTTCTATGGCAGAAGCCATTGCACAACATCAATTTACTGAACGTTTTACTGTTAGACCCAGAATGAATGAATTTGATCTGCTAGGACAAGCGTTAAATAAAATGTCCGACCAAATTGAGTTTCAATACTCGTTATTAGCAGAAAAAGTAGCGGAAAAAACTGCCGAACTACAGCAAAAAAATAATATTGTTTCTTTTCAATATCAAGCCATAAAACAGTTACATTCTTCCTTACCGCTATGCGAACGCTTTTTGACCATTTTACACAATCTAGAACAATTAGTCCCATTAAGCCAATTTCAGATTCGTTTATATGAATCAGATGCTCCAGAACGCTATCAACAAATTAGCTATGCAAATCAACAAAAACACCCTTATTGTCAAGATCCACAATGCAATGCTTGCTTAATTCCGGCTAAACCTCACCCTAAAAATGGCAGGCAACGTTACTGGTATTTGCAAGATAATCAACAAAAATATGGCATACTATTTGCCGTTCAATCGCCAACCAATCCTCTAACCGAAGAACAAGAAAATTTACTTAACAGTATTATTGAACAGATGACCACGGCAATAATGCTCGATCGGCAAATTGAACAACAAAAACATTATTTATTAATAAAAGAACGTACCGCAATGGCGAGAGAACTACATGATTCGATTGCTCAGTCACTTTCTTGCATCAAAATTCATCTTAGCTGTTTACAAATGCAAGCCGATTTAACCTCACCTGAAAGCATTAATTTACTCAATACGATGCGTAAGGAGGTTAATATGACTTATTCACAATTGAGAGAATTAATCACTTCATTTCGTCTACGTTTAAATCAAACGGGATTTTACGCCAGTCTTACCGAACTGATAGAGGAGTTTAATCAAAAATTGCAACTGAATATCGCATTTGATTACCAACTACCGTTAAATATGATCACCAGTAAATATGCTATTCATTTATTGCAAATTGTTCGTGAAGCAATGAATAATATCTTCAAACATGCCAAAGCAAGTGAAGTAGCTCTCAATTTTAATATCAACCATGATCAAATTATTACGATCACTATTCGCGATAATGGTGTTGGTTTACCTACTAATATAAGACAGGAAAACCATTACGGACTAATTATAATGAAAGATCGCGTTGACTTGTTAAATGGAAATCTTACAATCGATAGCAACCCCAATAAAGGAACACAAATAATGATAACGTTTAAAGCTACCACCGCGATTGCATATCAAACAATTGAAGAGTGATAAATGGATCAAATACACAATACGATTCTCTTAATTGACGATCATCCAATGTTGCGTAACGGGATAAAACAACTTATTGGTACCGATAATCGTCTTTTAGTAATCGGTGAAGCCGGATCAGGTATCGAAGGTATCCAATTAGCTGAAACTTTTGAACCCGATATCATTGTACTTGATATCAATATGAATGATATGAATGGATTAGAAATTTTACGCCATTTAAGAGCTAAGAATATTGCTAGCCGGATCATCATATTTACGGTTTCAGATGCCAAAGAAGATATTATTACGGCGCTAAAAACCGGGGCTGATGGTTATTTATTAAAAGATATGGAACCAGAAGATTTTCTAAAAGCGTTACACAATATTGCGATGGGTAAAGTGGTGATGGATGATGCGATTTCTCACATCATGTTAGACTATATGCGTTATGGTGATAAATCAACAACCAATCATCAACATAACGTTGATTTACTCACTCCCAGAGAGCAGGAAATTTTTCATCTATTAGTCAAGGGGTTATCTAATAAGCTGATCGCTAAAGAATTAGCGATTGTTGAAAGTACTGTCAAAGTCCATATTAAAAATATATTTAAAAAACTCAATTTTAAATCACGCATGGAAATGACAGTATGGTACTTACAAAGCAAGGAATAATCGTCATCATCAAATAATAATAACTGAACAATATATAAGCAATTATTCTACAGAAACAAAAATAACTGCTATATTGCCAACATCAAAAATCACTAAACCAATGTCATTGCGATATTTATTAATCGTGACGAAAAAGGCTAATCGATGAGATTGTGGTATTTTGAAGCCTACTATAACTGGATAACAAAACATTCGCATTTGAATTATTTACCCCCTGTTCAATTTGAAAATAAACTGAAATAATGAGTTAACTAAACTGTTCGTTAAAATGATGGCGCATTAAAGGAGAGCGTCACATTTTAGAGGATACTATCACCGCCGTTTGGGATCGAGTATCGAATTATTATTCAAGCAAATTAGTTTTAATTAGAAAATACCTCAATATATTAAGGCAATATCACAATTATTTATCCTTACTCCAATCCAAAAGCACGCTCGCGCACTCGAATACTGTTAGTAATTTCTCGCCAAATTACCATCAGCTGCTCTTGCGTATACCCCTGAGTTTCATCTTCGGGAATTTTATAATACATTTTGATTTGCAACTGTGGCGTTTTATCGGTTGGATCGAGCATATTTATACCTAATATAAACTTATACCACTCGTCATCTGACTCATAACCTGATCCATCCGAAAAAAACTGCCCTTTGGTTAACCACTCTTCTAACTGCAAACCTTGACTTTCGCGCGTACCCTTATAAATTGTGTGCCCCCGATCATCGGTGACGTAACTTTCGGCTTGATCAAGTAGCTTATAAAAACCTTTATAATTGTTATACGAAATACTAAAATAAAAATTATTGCCCTCATTATACCGATAAGTAACCCCGGTATCTTTCCATTCGCTATCCTCCCCTTGCATAAATCCATGTAACAGACAAAAGCCTGGTGTGGTTGGGATAGTTAAATCATCGCGTGGCTGAATTCGCTCAAACAATTGGCGCAGTTCTTGTAATTTTTGTGGGACATTATTGGTATAAAGTTCTGGATATTTCATCCGATTTTCATCATGCTTTTCATCAGAACCGTTTTGCGCTTTCATCTCAATTTTTAACGTCACTTCATCTTGCCAGCGGTAACCTTCAAGAACCCTGGCGGAATCATCGGTACCTGGACTCTCCATCCGTTCAAAAATAATCCCTTGCATTTTATCCGGATGATTAGTCTGTACCGGATATATTGCTTTTAAATAGGGGCTATCAATCGGGACCATCGTTTTAGTTTCTTTTAACGCCTGCTCACGCCGGGCGATCATCTGTTTAAACGGCGGTAAATACTGCTTCTTGGTGGTAATCACAAAATCACCCGTGCCTTTATAATAAAACAGGCTTTCATTATTGACTTTAAATGCCGCAGGAAAATCAATTAAATAAGTGCCAACACAGCGTGTCGGGGAATTGTTTAGTAAAACATCAACTTGCTGCTGTTCGTTTGCTGATAAAGTCATTTTTTGGATATCCTTGTTAAATGCCTGACAACTGATTAATATGCTTAGTATTAATAGCATCGTCACCATAACTGCCGTATTTTTTCTCAATGCGTTCATGCCAGACACTCCGTTTTTATCATATCAACAATCGCTCGCAGCAGCCGATCTTGACTCTTTTTCTCAAAAATAATAAGCCAATTTTACTCCGCTTTAAAAGCCCTCGCGCACTCGAATACTGTTGGTGATTTCTCGCCAAATCACCATCAACTGCTCTTGTGTATACCCCTGAGTTTCATCTTCGGGAATTTTATAATACATTTTGATTTGCAACTGTGGCGTTTTATAGGTTGGATCGAGCATATTTATACCTAATATAAACTTATACCACTCGTCATCTGACTCATAACCTGATTCATCGGAAA
>NZ_JAETXP010000039.1:0-612 GCF_019641635.1 Frischella sp. Ac48 | reverse complement strand
TATAAAAAACAAGCTGAAACAACTTTTTTCCCCGAGCATTGGTCTAAACGTCAAACAGAAATGGAAATTAAAAGTGCATTCGGTAACTCTAAGCCTAAACCTGGAGAGTCTGAAAAATGGATAGGAACATCTTCGAGTGGAATAAAAATGGAAGGATATTATAAAAAACCAAATGGTACAGGTGCGACAGCGTGGCCTGTTTATCAAGGGAAGACAAAATGATGAATAAATTGATTTATTATTGGTGGATACCAGATTATAAAAGATTTTCGCCCTCAGGCAGAGAATATAGTGAAGATATGAGATTGGTTCCCAAGCAAGGGCGAGGAATATGTGAGGTGGCAGCATGGCTAGCAGATGATCTCCAATACTCCACTGACTCAGTTAATATTTGGATAAATAATCTCATTGATTTAGAATACAGCCGAGCCCCCGATGGCATGTTTGGCATTGGTAATGCTCACTGGGTATTGATTACGGGAGATTATGTTTTTATAGGTACTGAATACGTCGAAGAGCAACAAGTCATTATGACCAAAGAACAACTTTTATATGTGTTAGAGCAATATAAAGCTTTTTTAGGAGGAGATTATAAAGATCCCGATAATCCAC
>NZ_JAETXP010000038.1:0-708 GCF_019641635.1 Frischella sp. Ac48 | reverse complement strand
CCATCTTGTTTTTTCTGATATTTCATATCCACTATCACTACCCGACCAAAACAGAACCGATTATCCTTATAAAGATACTTTACCCCCAGCTCGGTTAGGCTATAGCGATATTGACCATTGGCCAGCGCTTGCTGATTAAGTAATCCCAACTGCGCAAAAATGGCTAACCGCTTATTAAGCCATTTATTAGCCATAACTAAATAATCGTAATCCTCTATACCAGGAGTAATATCATAGGTTGTATAGGGCTCGGTTAAGTTGATCCATTCATGTGGGTTTAAGCCATTGGATAAACAAATCGCACTATTGCCCGAAGGATTAGACTCATCAAATTCCGCTTGTAAGACCCGTTTTTCTTGCTCGGTGCCACAACCGATTAAACTAAACACCAATAACCACAATATTGCTAATTTTTTCATACCCTATCCTTAATATATGCTTATACCAACGGGCTCTCCCCATGCAACTTCCCTTTTATTGGACGTTAAAAATACCATTCCCCCCCAAGTACCAGTTTTAATTTCTCCGGTTTGCCGCGCAATTTTCCTAATCACTGTATTAATTTCATCTAAAAGAGGATTGTTGGCCCAGTCTGGTACATTTTCCAGATAATAATCATAAGTATATAAATGCTTGCCATCTTGTTTTTTCTGATATTTCATATCCACTATCACTACCCGACCAAAACAGAACCGATTATCCTTATAA
>NZ_JAETXP010000037.1:0-764 GCF_019641635.1 Frischella sp. Ac48 | reverse complement strand
CTTGAGCGCCAACCGGTGAGTGAGGGCTCGCCGTATTTCCGTTATAGCCTGACTGAGGAAGGGCAAAAAGCCCTTTACTTTTGGCCCGGTCAAGGGCCAGCGGGGGTATCGCGTGATTTGGATGATAAAGCCTATTTCTGTTATGGTCGCCGGGTGATATTAAAGGTAACCGATATTGAGGATGTCAGAGCGGCCGGTGGAGAATATGTTTTTACGGAAATTCGTTATGATAATCAACTAGAAAATGTGCCGGAATGGGCAAGGGATGATCGGTTATTGGCCTTATTTCAGAAAACTATCAAGCATTATGAAGGTAAGACTTATAAAGGGTCAGGTCGAGTCATCAAAAAAGACGGTGCTTACTATAATGCCGGTGGTATTGGCCGGCTAGCAATAGGCCAATATTAATGGCAAAGGAGAATACCGATGAAATATGGTCAATTAATCAGCGCCGTAGTCTTGGCATGCGGCTTATTGGGTTGTACCGATTTTGATGGTTCACTGAAAGAAAGGTTACAAGCGGAATATGATCGAATGAACGAAACCGGCAATCGGGCGATATGTTATTTAGCTGGCCATGTTCGGTTCCCGTATATTGACGACCCGACATTGGATGAAGGGAACATCCCCCCTAGATCTGTACGCTACTATAACATCAACCGAGAGGAGTTAGCTATCCGTTTACCGCTTTTTGCCGAGTTAGGGTTACTTGAGCGCCAACCGGTGAGTGAAGGCTCGCCGTATTTCCGTTATAGCCTGACTGA
>NZ_JAETXP010000036.1:0-889 GCF_019641635.1 Frischella sp. Ac48 | reverse complement strand
ATAATAAATTTAATGTACTTTGCCCCGCATCACGTAATCCGCCCAATATCTGTAAGGGAACATCTTGATACCAAGCGCGGTGGGTTGTTTGTTGGTCAAAGACGATATCGACGTATTTGACATCGGGCTCAAGCTTGACATAAACATGCCCACGACTATCGAGTTGACCGTGATAAATCGGTTTTTGGTTACTGTTATTAAATAAGGTAAAAGAATGATTGGGTAGGTTTTCGATACTAAACTCTATCCAGTTATCCTCATCAAAGAAAAACCATTCCCGTTCCCGGATTTCTGCCGGGGTTAATTTGCGTGGGATTTTATTGCTGGGTGGGGTTGAAAAATGGGTTTGCGGTGGTAATAAGCCACAATCAAGCGTGAGTGGTTTTTCAATTAATAGTGCCTGACCGGTCGTCAGTGCTTGTTTCAAGGCTTGGGTGACTTTGGCATTATCATGTCCGTAATGATTATTGCCATAATATAACCCTAATTTTTGCAGGGTAGCGTAGAGCTGTTGACATTGTTCAGGGTATTTAATGCAATGTTCAATGACTTCATCCTGCGCTGCGGTGTAATGAAAACGGACTTTTTCAAAACCTGATGCCTGTAACCGTGTTTTAGGTAAGTCAATAAAATCCTGATTAGCGAATGGAGTTTCGGCGACGGGTTGTTGTAATTGTTGCCATGCTTGTTGAGTAATTAATTGATAACATTTCATACATCGTGTTGTTATTCGATATTCCTTTCATACCTTAATTAGCAAAACATAAATCGAAAGACTAAGTGTTAGTGCTAAACAGAGTTGTTAATAATTTTTAGTTTAAATATAGTTATCTAAATCCATTAATCGAAAGCGTAGTTTATCTTTGATGGGCATTCAAGCTTTATGTTT
>NZ_JAETXP010000035.1:0-1034 GCF_019641635.1 Frischella sp. Ac48 | reverse complement strand
GTTTTTATCTAATCAGATTATACCGTTCAGTTAAGTAACAGTTTATTAATGATAAGTTATCAGCTAAAGGTAAAAACAGGTATTTAATAAATACAAAGGGATGTGGGGCATCGCCCCACTAAAACTTATTTACTTTCAAGTGCTACAGCTTGTTGTACCGCCGGTATTGTTTCAATATGTTTTACATATTGCTCAATAGCTGGATAAACCTGAGTTAATTTAAAATATTTAAGCCAGTTTAGCACCACATAAAGATATGCATCAGCAATAGTAAAGGAATTGGTTGCAATAAATTGACGATGAGTTAAATGCTGTTCAACATGGGCTAATTTTTTTTCTAAAACGATCAATGCTGCGTTTTTGACAGATTCTGAATCTGATTTAAATAATGGTAAAAATGCAGGATGTAATTCGGTGCCGACAAAACTAAGCCATGAAAGCGTTTGATAGCGTTCAATCTTTCCGACAGACGCAATTAATTTAGCATCTGTTGCTTTATCGGCAATATATTGTGCAATCGCAATATTTTCTGTCAAAATGGTACCATCATCAAGTTCAAGTGTCGGTACTTGCCCTTCTGGATTAATATCATAAAAATTAGCACCATGTTCGGTTTTTTTAGTCTTTAGGTCAACTTTTTCTACGCTATAATTAAGACCAGACATGCAGAGTAAAATATGCTGGGTAAGTGAACAGGCAAAAGGGCTATAGTATAGTTTCATTATTCATTTCTCCATAGTGGGTGAAAAACTTTATAAATTTATTTAATCTATCATAGCGCGGTTCTTGAATATAAACAAAGGATTCTCAATAGTCAGCAATCTTTAACTAATAAGTTAAGTGATGAAACACTAAAATACTTAAAGTAGGTTGATGCCCCACAGCCTTTTATGTTTACTACATACCCGTTTTTACCTTTAGCTGATAACTTATCATTAATAAACTGTTACTTAACTGAACGGTATAATCTGATTAGATAAAAACTATCATTACCATACTGGGAACTTAATCGGTTAAATGGGGCGATGCCCCAC
>NZ_JAETXP010000034.1:0-1050 GCF_019641635.1 Frischella sp. Ac48 | reverse complement strand
AGTGACAATATCCATTGACAAAATCAGCTTAAATCAGAAGAATGTGATTGAACTAAAGGAATTTAATGCTGGAAAGGAGGCGACGGATCTTACTAGTAAGTATTCTGGTAATTTAGTAAAAGTAAATAAACCAGATCCCGCTGCAGATGCACTTGCTCAGCGAATTGGTGGAGAATCAAGAGTTCGATTTACTAATGACATTCGTGAATTTGACGTTATTAGTGATTTATATGTGGCTCAAACTAAACCAGCACTAAAGCAGTTAAATGCGGCAGTTAGAAATCAGATGAAAGCAACATTTGAAGCAGCTAAAGAAACTAACCGCTCTGTTTACTATCATTTTGAAGGTCAGCCAGATCAGTCTATAATAAATAAACTAAATGAGTATAGTAAACGTTACGGTGTAAAAGTTGTAATAGACACAAAACCTCTAAATTTAACAAAATAAGGTAGGGAAATGGTAGAATATTATGGTTGGATAAACTTAAGGGATTCAACATACGAAAGTGATGATAAAGAAATGAATATAGTTTTGAGCAAACTATATTCATATATATCCAAATATAAATTAAATGATATATCTGGTCTTGTTAATTTACATAAAGTAAATGGTTCTTATCAGTTATTAGTCACTGGAAATACAAATCATTTATCACAGGATGTAATAGATATTTTTAATCTTTGTGAGTTCATAGCAGAAATAGCTAAAGGATCTTATGGATTATTGTATATTAGAAATGATGAGTCGGAAGACGCTTTTAATGAATTTGAGGTTTTTGTATTAGCTAGAGGAAAAATTAAAAAAGAAAAAGATCCTTTTTTATCTCCTTGTATACCAGTGATTGAAGATGATGAAGAATAATTTACAATCCTAGATCTAACTTGAGTTGGGATATCGTTTTTATCTATTCCTAGATCTTCATTGCAAGTTCTACTATCAACTTGCCCTGTTCAATCTTAATGATAACAGGGCAGCCGACATAACCCCCTATCTGCTCCAGCCACCTGCCTTTAATGGTCAGTTGTGGTCTGGGTTTTGTACCGTGTTGT
>NZ_JAETXP010000033.1:0-1110 GCF_019641635.1 Frischella sp. Ac48 | reverse complement strand
GAAGTAAGAGCGAAGGTACATCATAAAATTGAAGCGGTAGAAGTTGAATTAGATGAGGTTAATTGGAATAATGTTGTTGAAAAGGGAGCGACTACTCCAACGCCACCTATAAAAATTAATATTGCAAATGACTTTACAAAATCACCTCAATCTATTTGGGGGAGATCTGCTGATGATATTGCAAAAGATTTTCAGGCAGCAGGTTATCAAGTTAACATTAGACAATCAACAAGAGGTTCAGGACAGGCAGTCATTATTGAAGTTAAAGATCATCCTGAAATTAGCCAGATACAGATACACCCAGGCGGAGGACGTCATGGTGGTAGCTATTATAAAGTATCAACTACAACACAAGGTACAATAAAAGTTGTTGATCCAAACACATATAAACCAAGTGTGGGAGAAAGAGCGACAATTATCAATAAACCAAAGGAATAGAATATGAACAAGATTAAATGGGTAACTCAGGCAATAGCACAACCTTGTGAAATACAAAAGAGTTTATTCCCTGATTTTGCAAATATAGCTGATGAATTAGCGGTTGAGTGGGAAATGGCCTTAGATGAACTTAATGATCCTCTAGTCGCATCTTCTCTTACATCAGAGCAAAAACTAGCAGTAAAAAAATTAGATGATTATATGTTATCTATAAGCGGAGCTGCTAATATTCAATACTGGAATAATGATGCACTTTGTGAAAGTGCTGAATGGCAGAATATGAGAAAAATGGCTATTGATATATTGCTCATCATGAATTGGGAAAATGTTGTACCAGCAAAAGTCGATGCAATATATATCAATCATGATTAAGTAGGAAACCTCCACTTTAACTAGCGGGAAGTTTGTTATTTTTTTCAGATCTGTATCGCAAATTCAATAATAATTTTATTTTGCTCAACTTTAATGATCACAGGTCTTTCGGCATAAAAGCTTATCCGTTCCAGCCCCTACCGTTAACGGTGAACAGTGGTCTGGATTAGGTTTTGTGCCTTGCGACATATAACCCACAATATAAAATTTTATTTCTAATATCAAACATAAAGCTTGAATGCCCATCAAAGATAAACTACGCTTTCGATTAATGGATTTAGATAACTATATTTAAACTAA
>NZ_JAETXP010000032.1:0-1476 GCF_019641635.1 Frischella sp. Ac48 | reverse complement strand
AAAACCACAACAATCGTTTCAATATAATACCGTACCGACATCAGACAATACCCAAAACACCTTATTTCTTGAAAAAGAGCGGCTGATTGTGCCGATTATTTTTATCCCTGGTATAATGGGCAGTAATTTAAAAGTTAAACCGAGTAATACGGATAGCAATACAGATAAAGTATGGCGTTTGGATAACGTTTTTTCTCTTCTTGGCTGGGCTTTACCCCATTATGGCAATGCTAAAGCCAGAAAATCTAAACTTTCCCCTGATAAAACCGCAGTTGATGACCGTGGAAAAATCATTGATGCCGCTGCTAGCGAAGTGGCGAATATTAAACACTACTACAATACACAGTTACACTTAATCGGCGATGATAAAAGTCGACAAAATGAAGTAAGGCAACTAAAGCGGGAGCGACGACAAAAAATTGACGAGGCGATCAAAAATACTCTTGAAAACCGACTATTTGGTTCACGGCAAGAGCGAGGTTGGGGAACGGTGGGATTTTTCACTTATGGTAAGATTCTCGATAAATTGCAGGCAAGCCTTTTTGATCAAAGCGGAAGCATTCCAGCGAAAATAAATAAGTTGGTCAATAAATCCCCTTTATTTAACTTAGATGACGGGGCTAAAACCACCCTATTTCTTAAAGATGATGAAGACATTAAGCATTGTCAACAATTTTATTTTCCGGTACATGCCATGGGGTATAACTGGCTTGAGTCCAATGAGGACAGTGCCATGGCATTAAAGGAACTGGTGGACGTGACGTTACCACGGCATTATCAGAAACGCGGAAAGTTTTATGGTAAAGTGATTATAATCACTCACTCGATGGGCGGGCTAGTGTCTCGCTATTATACGCAAGCGCTGGGTGGTGAGGATAAAGTGCTGGGGGTGATTCATGGCGTGCAGCCAGCAACCGGCGCGGTGGCCGCCTATACCCGTATGAAGCGCGGAACCAATATCAATACTGGTTTTTTTGGTAAACCGAAAGCGGTAATTACCGAAAATGTGTTAGGCAAAGATGCAGCTGAGATGACCGCCGTCTGTGCCCAGGCTCCAGGACCACTGCAATTATTACCAACCCCGGAGTATGGAATGGGGTGGCTGAAAATTAAAGACTTGAAGGGTGATGAAGTAGCTTATCCCTCACTAGACCATCCTGATATCTATGATGATATTTATCTGGCCAAAGACAAATGGTGGTGCGCCTGTGAGCCGCATCTGATTAATCCCTTTAATCGCAACTATGATAAAAAACTGATGGAGGATGATTGGTACAAATATGAAAGTATCATGATAAAAAAAGTGAAAAAATTCAACTCGGCGATAGCTAATCAGTATCACCCTAATACGTATGCTTTTTTTGGTCTTGAAGATAAGATCAATCCGATAAAAATAACTGCGTTAACCTATCAAACGGCACAGTGGCAGGGAAAACCTATCTCCAGTCATAAAGTGCCGCCAAAAAACCATATTGG
>NZ_JAETXP010000031.1:0-1709 GCF_019641635.1 Frischella sp. Ac48 | reverse complement strand
TTTTACTTTATATTACAATCAATTCATTAAAACAATAAACCTTGATTAAGCTTTAATCAACCACTCCATTTTTTTCTATCAATTGTATCTAACATCGAAACGCCAATCATCAAGGTTTTGCGTGCTCATAATGCTCAGTTCTTATTCATTGGCTATGAGCTGAGAATTATGAAACTAGTGGTTTATTTTATGAAAATTCACTAGCAAAACGGTTCGGATATTTATCCTGCTCATTAACGTCTAGCACAATTAATAAGCTCGTGGAAAGGTTTGCTAAAAAAAGATAAAGCAAAGGTTATAAAATTGATTATAAAAATACAAAAAGGTAATTTCCTTAACTAGGTAATCGTTATATTTAATTATTGATTAATGACGATGGGATACCTTATACTGTGTATAAACCATAATAGGTTTAGAAATTATAAAACAATTAAAAAAATAATCATTACCAAATAATAATAAAAAGGAATTTTATATGTTCAAATTCACTTGCCTTTTTCAAAAGAAAAAACTATTACTATTTAATTTAAGCCTGCTCTTCTTTACCAATGAAGCCACATCAATTTCTACCACTTCTTCTAAAAACATTGAAGGCTCTAAGCCTTATCTAATTTTTGATGGGCAACAATCGAGCGATCTATCCCCCTTATTAACAGTCAAATTGCCCGCTCCTGATGGTATTACTACTATTACTAAAAATACTAATTCCAGTGCTAACGACCCAATAATATTAGCCAGCAACACTAAATTTTCAGATATAGAAACTTTTGTAAAACTACCCTCTGAAAATAACACATACCCTAAAATTCAATTGAGTAATGTCCTTGCAAATTCGTGGGGCGACGAAGACGGAGATGAGGTAAACTTTGCAAGCAATAATGAATCTTTAACGTTATCTTGGTCCGATAATGAGGGGAATAGTCTGACAGAGGAAATAAAAAATAACCAGAATATGGAATTAGATCCTTGTTATGCGCCATATAAATTAACATTATCTGCAGACCAATTCACACTTCGTACAGATTATGGCGTTCCTAGAGATTCTAATTATCAATCTGTCGCACATGATTATTATTTTTATCCAGAAATTTCTTCAGGCGCTAAATTTTGTTATGCGCAACCAAATCTTGATAATCAGGATAATTTCGATACGAACAGTTGGAAAAAAAACATAGGCTTTGTCACTTATGATAAAAACAACCCAGAAAAAAATTTTCCAACACTCGGTTCGAATAATTTATTTTTTGATATAAAATTTGTCGGCTTGACTGTTGACGATATTATTCGTAACAATGGTACTAACGTCACACCTATCAGCGGAAATGGCATAAGTCTAGCCTTAAGTAAAAAGGATGGAAAATTAAGAGTGACTTTAAAAGGACCTAGATATAATACCTTCTTAACTGACTTTAAAAATTCACATTTTGTATTATACGCTGACAAAAATCAAACCAAACCATTTTACTCATTCATTATAAAGCGCTGGTTTATTGCCTACCCTTATACGCCTATCTCTTATGAACTCATTGATGAAAAGCGTTGTTATGAAAAATTATCTACTCAAAACACCAAGTATTTTGTGCCAAATGTATTAGATTTTACAAACGCTGACAGTGGGAATGGTGAGCCTTCCGAATGGCAACATGGTATTCAAGGGGTTGGTCCCAATTACCAAAGAAAGATTAGCTTTCAACGAGAAAGAGGTCTAT
>NZ_JAETXP010000030.1:0-1772 GCF_019641635.1 Frischella sp. Ac48 | reverse complement strand
ATACGCAACCCTTGAGACAGTAAACCTAGAAGGTAAACTGTTAGCTCTTTAAAAAGTAAAAACAGACAATCTGTGTGGGCACTGTTAGGACAAAAGATATGAAGTCTACGGACTGAAAAATTAAGTCTTAATAAGTGACACTGAAGATTCATTTGAATATGTCAGAGACAGTTATTGAGCATCAAACTTTAAATTGAAGAGTTTGATCATGGCTCAGATTGAACGCTGGCGGCAGGCTTAACACATGCAAGTCGAACGGTAACATGGGTGCTTGCACCTGATGACGAGTGGCGGACGGGTGAGTAAAGTATGGGGATCTGCCGAATGGTGGGGGACAACAGTTGGAAACGACTGCTAATACCGCATAAAGTCGCGAGACCAAAGGGGGTGCTTAAGTTTACTTAGGTGCACTTGCCATTTGATGAACCCATATGGGATTAGCTAGTTGGTGAGGTAATGGCTTACCAAGGCGACGATCTCTAGCTGGTCTGAGAGGATGACCAGCCACACTGGAACTGAGACACGGTCCAGACTCCTACGGGAGGCAGCAGTGGGGAATATTGCACAATGGGGGAAACCCTGATGCAGCCATGCCGCGTGTATGAAGAAGGCCTTCGGGTTGTAAAGTACTTTCGGTGGTGAGGAAGTTGTGTGTATGAAAAGTGCATATAATTGACGTTAGCCACAGAAGAAGCACCGGCTAACTCCGTGCCAGCAGCCGCGGTAATACGGAGGGTGCGAGCGTTAATCGGAATGACTGGGCGTAAAGGGCATGTAGGCGGATGATTAAGTTAGGTGTGAAAGCCCCGGGCTCAACCTGGGAATAGCATTTAAAACTGGTCGTCTGGAGTACTGTAGAGGGAGGTAGAATTCCACGTGTAGCGGTGAAATGCGTAGAGATGTGGAGGAATACCGGTGGCGAAGGCGGCCTTCTGGACAGATACTGACGCTGAGATGCGAAAGCGTGGGGAGCAAACAGGATTAGATACCCTGGTAGTCCACGCTGTAAACGATGTCGATTTGGAGTTTGTTGCCCTGAGTGATGGGCTCCGAAGCTAACGCGATAAATCGACCGCCTGGGGAGTACGGCCGCAAGGTTAAAACTCAAATGAATTGACGGGGGCCCGCACAAGCGGTGGAGCATGTGGTTTAATTCGATGCAACGCGAAGAACCTTACCTGGTCTTGACATCCACAGAATCTGGCAGAGATGCTGGAGTGCCTTCGGGAACTGTGAGACAGGTGCTGCATGGCTGTCGTCAGCTCGTGTTGTGAAATGTTGGGTTAAGTCCCGCAACGAGCGCAACCCTTATCCTTTGTTGCCAGCGATTAGGTCGGGAACTCAAAGGAGACTGCCGTTGATAAAGCGGAGGAAGGTGGGGACGACGTCAAGTCATCATGGCCCTTACGACCAGGGCTACACACGTGCTACAATGGCGTATACAAAGGGAAGCGAAGGTGCGAGCTGGAGCGGACCTCCTAAAGTACGTCTAAGTCCGGATTGGAGTCTGCAACTCGACTCCATGAAGTCGGAATCGCTAGTAATCGTGAATCAGAATGTCACGGTGAATACGTTCCCGGGCCTTGTACACACCGCCCGTCACACCATGGGAGTGGGTTGCACCAGAAGTAGATAGCTTAACCTTCGGGAGGGCGTTTACCACGGTGTGATTCATGACTGGGGTGAAGTCGTAACAAGGTAACCGTAGGGGAACCTGCGGTTGGATCACCTCCTTACGAAGTGCCTGACAGTGTTCACATAGATTGTTTGTT
>NZ_JAETXP010000003.1:0-229853 GCF_019641635.1 Frischella sp. Ac48 | reverse complement strand
GCCGCGGTACTAATACCACCTGATAACGCGCTTCGTCTTTACTAACTGAGACCATGCTAAATTCAGTAATGATACCATATAAGGTGCGTGACCTCGCTGGCATATCAAGCGAGCTAATATGTGCTAATTGCTCGGCAAGCTGGGGCGCTTCAAAGATTAACGACGCCGGCTGGCTCAATAAATCACTGATTTTTAGCTGTTTCTCGGGGCTAGTGAAGGTGATGACATATCGCCATGGGGTATTGAGTGACTCATGACCGACAATGGAGACAATCGACAATGATGAAACTCCATTAAGGTTTAAGGTATAATGGTTGTTCGAAGGATGAGAAACGATAGAATCAAAATATCTTGCTTCTCGCTGTGAGATCGCCATAGGAATTCCTTATTATTTGCAATCAATGTTTATTATTGTTCACTTATTAAGTTTTTTATGCACAATAACGATAAGCAGATTCATTCCTAAAGATAGGTTATTTTTTAATTTAGATCAATTATTTTTTGTACTACTTGTGATAGTAGCCTGTAGTTAATATTGCTAATAAGCTTTAAAAAGCGATTTGGCTAAACAATATCAGCAATGATTCGCGTTGGATTATTAAATAACCAATTATGCACTTTTAGGGGCGTTTTTACCTGATCTGCCCGCGTTTTAGCGGCGACTTTTTAATATTAAAAAGGAGTCTATGATGAGTCAAAAATATCATCCCTATTTTAAACAAGAAGCGATTAATTTAGCCTTAAAGAGTGAACAAACTTATCGACAAGTGGCTGATGATTTAGCTATAAATTACAAAACCATTTGTAATTGGCTATATCAAATGAAAATAAGCCATAAAAATGAATATAAAACCAGATTATCAAGCATTACATAGTCTGCAAAGCTTTAATAATGGCGATGTTACATCGTGGTTAGACACTTGTAGTAATCGTTCACAATGATAGAAATGGTCTGTACAGTTCTGATGAATATCAAGCAATATTAACGACCTTAAAGTCTCTTTTTATCAGTTCAACTAACACTTTTCTCTTTCCGTATATACCATCCATTTGGTTATGAATTGATTTCATGGCAATTTCAAGCCTAGCATTCATTAATATAATAGTTCGATGCTTGATTCAATAATAAAAAGTACTCGGTGATAATAATAAACATCGACAGATTTGAGTTGTTTCATTTTCGGCCTTCTTCAACATTAACGCTAATTGTTGCCTCTTGTCATTTTTATTGCGAAGAAGGTTGGAGCTTTTTTAATAACTGATTATCGCTTTGTAATTGCTTAACTTGTTTCTCTAATGCTTGTATTCGTTTTCGTTCAAGTGTCAAGACACTACTTTTAGGGTGAATACCTTGTCGCTCTGTTATATATTGAGTTAACCAATGTTGGATTGATAAAATACTGACATTAATTATTTAGTGGCATCTTTGTGTGCATAACCATAATTCAGCACCAACTCCGCATATTCTCGCTTAAATTCACTACTTAGTTGTCTTGTGGCAGAATAATCGCCTTAGTTGATGGTTTATCATACCGCTGAGAATGTCGACAAGAAAAGTATACCGTTACATATGTATGTTGCCGTTTTATCAATAAAAAACACTAAGTTCCCCATTATAATTAGCCTTTTGAATACCATTTATATCAATGTTCAGAGAACCAATTCAATTGCTTTCTTAAAGCCACAACTGTTCCGACAATTATTAAACTAGGACTATGTACCTGTAGCGCTAATTGCGTTAAATCTTTAAGCAAGCCGGTTAAAACTTTCTGCTTGATAGTGGTACCTGCTTCAATAATTGCGACTGGCATATTGATATCCATGCCGTGTTTAATTAATTGTTGACTAATCGCTTCCGCTTGGGAAAGTCCCATATAAAAAACGAGTGTTTGCTTCTCAGCCGCTAAGCTTTGCCAATCCAGATGACTACCATCTTTTAAATGACCAGTGACTAAACGAACACTATGCGCATAATCACGATGCGTTAATGGAATACCGCTATACGCTGAACAACCAGAAGCAGCAGTAATCCCAGGAACAACAGAAAAGGGAATATTAGCTTGAAATAAGGTTTCTAACTCTTCCCCCCCACGTCCAAAAATAAACGGGTCACCACCTTTCAAACGTACCACACGCCGTCCTTTTTGTGCTTGTTCAAGCAACATTTGATTAATTTGTTCCTGTGGGACACAATGAAATCCAGCTCGCTTACCAACAAATACCCGTTGCGCATCACGTCTGGTCAACGCCATAATTTCATCCGAAACCAGCCGATCATATACAATAATATCCGCCTGCTGAATTTGTTGTAGTCCCTTTAAGGTCAATAAACCCGGATCGCCAGGTCCTGCGCCCACTAAAACCACTTCACCACGATGCTCCAATTCAGTATCAAATAACTCATGAGTCAATCTTTCTACTTGATCTGAATCATGATTGGCTAAAGCCTGAGCTAACCGATCATGGGTAAATAGTTTTTCCCAGAAACGTCGACGTTCGATCATTGTTTGGTACTTTTGCTTTACTTTTTGGCGTAAATAGCCTGCATAATCGGCTAATTTACCTAAATGTTGCGGTAAAATTGCTTCCAGTTTTTCACGTAATAAGCGTGCTAATACTGGTGCATGACCTTCTGAAGATACCGCAACCATAATCGGCGAACGATCAACAATTGACGGCATAATAAAACTGGCCTCTTTTGGTGAGTCGACTACATTGCAGAAAATACGCCGTTTTTCAGCTTCGGTACTCACCCGTTGATTGATTGAGGCATCATTAGTGGCCGCAATCACCAACCATTTATTATCTAATAACGCTACCGAAAAATCACCGGAAACTAAGGTTAATTGTTGCTGTTCTTGCCAGCAGATGAACTGTTGATTGAATGCTTTCGCATTAACTGTAACACGTGCTCCGGCATCAAGTAATAAACGGGCTTTACGTTCAGCGACCTCTCCTCCACCCACTAAAAGACAATCACGATTTTCTAATTTGCAAAATAAGGGAAAATAATCCATAACATCTCAAAATAAACTAACTAGTAAAGATTTAATCATTAATTGGCAACATTACTCATAAGCTATCTCAAGTGAGATAACTTATAATCTGATAAAGCGGTTATGTAAAATTAGTTTGGTCGTTCTATTTTTGGTGTGGCATACCAATAGCCTAACCCCATAAATATGACACCAGATAACAAATTACCTAAAGAAACCCATAATAAATTATGACCAATTCCCATAAGGTTATAAGCTTCACTATGGTGACCAAACCATGACAAGGAAAAAAGTGTCATATTCGCAACCGAATGTTCATAACCACAAGCAATAAAGGCAAGTAGGCACCACCATATGGCAATAAACTTAGCCGAGCCCTCTACACGATTTGCCATCCAAATCGCTAAACAAACTAACCAATTACACAATACACCACGGAAAAATAGCGCGCTTGCTGGTGCCGAAGTTTTTGCTAAAGCAGCTGTGTGCACTAAACTGGTATCACTATTTAACAACGGACTTGCCGTTAAGAAAAATAGTAACGCAACCAAGATTGACCCCAATAAATTACCCAACCAAGTTTGTGGTAAGACTAGCCACATTTGTTTATGGGTAATTTTTTTGGTTTGAACACCAAACGTTAAAAACATAGTATGACCAGTAAATAATTCTGAACCAGCAATCACTACTAATGTTAAGGCAATACCAAAGGTTGCCCCCATCACCAATGGCCGAAACGAAGGTTCTAGCAAATTACCTAAAGTAAAAATAAGAATAATGCCTAATCCAACATAAGCGCCAGCCATTGCCGAACTTAACCAAAAACCAATCGGATTAGTTTTGGCTAAACGTACAATACGTGCTGCGTTAGTCGCACATTTAGTAATTGTCTCCGTATACATCGTTTTATCCTTCCATTTTATAAAAATTAAGGCAATTTTACCTGAACCAATCCCGCCTCATTAACCTTCACGTCATAATGTGCGACCGAGTAATGCGCATCTTCCAAACAATAGCCATCTCGCAATCGGAAACGTTGTTTTTTTAGTGGGCTGGCAACCCATAACTCATTGTCATGTTCAGCAATAATCCCACGCGATAACACGCTTGCTTGCGCAAATGGATCGATATTACTGATTGCATAAAGTTCATTGCTATTATATGGGCGAAATATCGCGACATGATCTTGATTCACTAAAGCACAAACGCCGGTTTGTGGTAAAATATCATCAAGTCGACAAATGGTAATCCATTGCTCCATAGCTATTCTCCTAATATAATTTTACGTTCTTTTGCGGTTGCTGGACGATGTTGCTGGCGTTCAGGCACAAATTTAACATTATCATCACGCTGTGGGCTATTAATAAAATGGGCAAACCGTTGTTGATTTTCAGAGTGTTCGACCGCCTCTTTCCATTCACAAACGACTAACTTACGAATGCGAGCCATTTCCTTTTCCAGCTCATCATTAATACCCAATTTATCGTCAATAATAACACTACGTAAATAATTAATGCCACCATCTAAGCTTTCAAGCCAAACCGATGTACGTTGTAATTTATCAGCAGTACGAATATAAAACATGATAAAACGATCGAGGTAGCGGATTAAGGTCTCTTTATCCAAGTCAGCAGCCAGTAAGTCCGCATGACGTGGCTTCATACCACCATTACCACACACATAAAGATTCCAACCGTTCTCAGTAGCAATAACACCAATATCTTTACCTTGAGCTTCGGCGCATTCACGCGTACAACCAGATACGCCTAATTTAAATTTATGCGGCGCTCGAATACCTTTATAGCGGTGTTCAAGCTCTACCCCAAAGCCAACACTATCGCCAACCCCAAAACGACACCATGTACTACCAACACAGGTTTTTGCCATACGTAGCGCTTTAGCATAAGCATAACCACTTTCAAAACCAGCATCGATTAATGCTTGCCAAATTGCTGGCAAATCATCCTTTTGTGCACCAAATAAACCAATACGCTGTGAACCGGTAATTTTAGAATAGAGCTGATACTTTTTGGCGATTTGACCTATTGCAATTAATCCATCCGGAGTAATTTCACCCCCGGCGCTACGCGGAATCACTGAATAGGTACCATTTTTCTGAATATTACCTAAGAAAATATCGTTACTGTCTTGCAAAGGGGTAAGCGCAGGCTCAAGAATGTAATTATTCCAACAAGAAGCAAGTAATGAACCAATTGTCGGTTTACATATTTCACAACCATATCCTTGTCCATGTTTATGAATAATTTCATTAAATGAAGTTAACCCTTCCACTCGAATAAGATGATAAAGTTCCTGACGGGAATACTTAAAATGTTCACATAACGCATGGCTCACTTCGATGCCTTGCTTGGTTAATTCCATATTAAGAATTTGTGTCACTAACGGCAGACAGCCACCACACCCAGTACCAGCTTTGGTTTCAGCTTTAATAGCCGCTACGGTATGGCAACCCGCCTGAATCGCTTGCACAATGCGTGCTTTGGTCACATCGAAACAAGAACAAATCTGCGCAGAATCAGGTAAGGCATCTACCCCGAGTGCGGGCTTAACCCCAGCATGAGCAGGTAAAATCAATGTGTCAGGATGTTCAGGTAATGGCATCTGATTTAGCATCATCTGTAACAAATTGCTATAGTCAGCTGTATCACCAACTAATACGGCGCCAAGCAGTCGTTGATGATCGGGTGAGACAACTAATTTTTTATACACGGGAATATTTTCATCCAGATAAATATAACTACGACAATTAGCCGTCTTTCCCTTAGCATCGCCAATACTACCTACATCCACCCCCATCAACTTTAATTTAGCACTCATATCGGCACCATCGAAGGTTAACGCTTCACCAAGTAAATGAGCAATAGCAACTTGCGCCATTTTATAACCTGGTGCAACTAACCCAAAAACCCGCCCTTGCCAAGCAGCACACTCACCAATAGCATAAATATTAGCATCGGATGTTTGGCAATAATCATTAATGACTATACCACCACGTGGTGCTATCTCAAGTTGGCATTCGCGTGCTAATTTATCTTGTGGCCTTATACCTGTTGAAAAAACAATGAAATCGATTTCCAGTGAGCTACCATCAGCAAATTGCATAACCTTTCCATTAGCTGCATCGGTAATTTCTAATGTATTTTTATTGGTATGAACACCTACACCCATGGCTTCAATTTTGCGACGTAACTGTTCGCCACCTAATGCATCAAGCTGTTCTGCCATGAGGACTGGAGCAAATTCTACAACATGGGTTTCCATACCTAAATTTTTCACTGCCCCAGCTGCTTCTAATCCTAATAACCCACCACCCACAACTGCACCACGTCGACTATATTTAGCGCATGCGCTTATCGCGTCAAGATCTTCAATAGTGCGATAAACAAAGCAGTTTTTCCCATCCGCACCTTTAATTGGTGGCACCCAAGGGTAAGATCCGGTAGCGATAACTAATTTATCGTAAGGTATTACTTGACCAGATTGCGCATAAACCTCTTTAGCTTGACGATTAATTCCAATAGCCCGCTCATTCAATAACAGATTAATTTGATTCGTTTGATATAATCCGTCACTAACTAAAGAAAGTGCTTGCGCATTATGATCATTAAAATAGGAAGAAAGATGAACCCGATCATAAGCTACTCGCGGTTCTTCACAAAAAATCGTTATATTAAACTGATTAGACACCTGTTTATCGATTAGTTCTTCAACAAAACGATGCCCAACCATCCCATTACCAATGATAACGAGATTCGTTTTATTCATACAAAGCTCCCCAATTATTTTAGTTTTATATCTTTAAATTAGTTATGGTGCACATTGTATGAAACCTCACACAGAATATAATTACCCACAAGCATTACTACTTTAGAGGTATAGCGAAATAATTTGTGCGGCGGTAACGATTAATTAGACTATCTACATATCATTTATATCGGCATAATTTCGACCGACAACAGATTAAATATTAATCCATTTAAAACAACATTGAGACATCAATAAATTCCACGCATTAACATAAGTTGTTGTTTTATTTAATTTTATAAGCCATCCCTTTCATAATTCAAACCGTTGCAATTTTTTATTTCACTGATATAATTAGCCGACTAAATAATATGAGTTATCATTTATGTATTACAATTCACGGACTTTACCTTCTCGAGAAACCCTAGCGCGAGCACAAAATCTAAGTGAACATACAGTAGACGTTTCTGGTGTCGATTTAGTCTTGAGTTTAATTACAACTGCGGATTTGATCCGTTCGAGCATTTACGCTCAATTAGCCAAAGATTACGATGTTTCAGAAGGAAAATTTGCATTACTAAT
The DNA here is from genome assembly GCF_019641635.1 of Frischella sp. Ac48. Classification (NCBI taxonomy): domain Bacteria; kingdom Pseudomonadati; phylum Pseudomonadota; class Gammaproteobacteria; order Orbales; family Orbaceae; genus Frischella; species Frischella sp. Ac48. The sequence goes on along the minus strand of NZ_JAETXP010000003.1, from coordinate 222,510 downwards.
GTCATTATATTCTGAAGGTGAGACCTGTACCAGTGAACTGGCTCTGCGAGTAGGGGTAACCCCGGCCACAATTTCAGTAATGGTTAAAAGAATGTTGGCGGCTAAATCGCCCTTAATTTGCATTGCTAAAAATGGGGATGATGGTCGTTCACGTCTCATCTCATTGAGCCCGGACGGCGTAAAGCTTATACAAAAAGCCTTACCAAATCATCTCAAAGCAATTCGAGCATTTGCTAAAGTCCTCGAACCACAGGAACAGGAGTCGTTAATCTTAATGTTACGTAAATTGTTAAGAAAATAAACTAATGATAGAACACTATCGTTAGTCTTTTTTAATTAGATAGTTAGTCGACTAAATAAACGGAAAATAGTATATATTATGAACAAAAACGTTAAAATCCCAATTATTTTTTTAGTATTACTTACCATTGGTTCTACCTTGATCTATTTTGGTTCGAGAAACGATGCCGTCACCGTAGCCAAAAGTATTAAATCAGGCGTATTAACAGCTGATGAAATCAATGTAGCGTTCCAAAATGTAGGTGGAAAGGTATTAACACGTGCTGTTCAAGAATCTCAGTATGTTAAAAAAGGTGATGTTTTGATGGTATTAGAAGATACTGATACGCGTTTAGCCATTGAACGTTTAAAAGCTGTCATTGCTGGACAAGAAGCATCAATCCGTCAGGAAGAATTAGCGATTAAAATCGCTGAAAATGAAACTAATCTTGCTGAAGAGGCTACTTGGCGCAATATTGAAGCGGTACAAGCCAATCTTGATGCCGCTATATCAGCTCGCGATTTTACACAGACCGAATATGAACGGCACATTCAGTTACGTAAAGCGGGCGGTGTCTCGCAATCGCAATTAGATAGCACACGTAATACCTACATCTCAGCAAAGATGAGTGTCGTGCAATTACAAAGCCAATTATCAACATTAATGGTTGGTGCAACATCTGAACAATTAGCCCAGTTCGCTAAGACTAAAAATGCAACCGGTATGACATTACAATCGATTATTAATGCTCGCCAGACTATTCAAAACCGTCATAATCAATTGACCCAGTTGCATGCTCAGTTAAGTCAGTCGCAAGCTGAATTAGAACAATTACAAATTAATTATCAACGCCTTACATTAGTAGCACCGGAAGATGGAAAAGTATTAAAGCTAATGTATGAAGATGGTGAATTAGTCCCGACTGGCGCACCAGCAGTATTACTTGAAACGGATCGCAAATATGTTGATATTTATGTCAACGAAAGCATGGTAAATGATTACCAACCGGGAACAACAGTTACTGCAAATGTTGTCGCATTAGATAAACAAATTAAAGGAAAAGTCCGTTTTGCAACCGTTGCACCATCTTTTGCGGATTTACGTATGACACGGGAAAGAGGCCAAGCGGATTTAACGTCTTTTCAAGTTAGAATCTATATGGACAATATTCCTCATCTTTTAACTGGAATGACAATTGAGGTCAATGATGCAAAACATCATTAAATCTATATTAGAAGAAGTTGATGCGATGTTGTCTGGGCATTTCATACCTTACTATAAGGTAGCGATAGGTCTGGCTGCTATCATCGCATTAATATTTTCATTAGTATTGAGTCATGGATCAGTTTTTGAAGGCAAGATTGCCGTCATCGATCTTGATGGCTCTAAATACTCGACTGAATTGATCAGCAAAATAAATACTTCACCTTATATACAAGTAAGTGAAGTCATTCGCGCCCCTGTTAATCCCATAACTTTAGTCTCGCACGATCGTAATCTTGGCGTCTTATATATTCCGAAAGGATTAGAAAAAAGTTTGAAAAGAGGTGATCAATCAGTCAATTTAGGTTACTTTGTAGATGATACAAATGATGCGCAAAATGCCAAAATCTTACCTAGTTTAAATGAATATATTCCTGAGTTAGGGGCTGAAATTAGCGTAAATCGCGTATCAGCTTTAGGCTTGGGTAAAGAAAGTACCGAAGCAACACTGGTACCAATGCAACTAAAATCACGCTATATGTTCAATCCAGCTAGTGCATCAACCATTTCTACCATTATCTATTTTGTGTATTTCTTTTCTTCATTAACGTACGGGTTAACTTCGTTAATGATTGTTGGTCGTCTAAAAGTGACTGGCTTATGGAATAGCGTAATGGAAAGAGGTCCGTTAGCATTAATGGCCAGAACGATACCTTATGCGCTATTTTATACCACGGGTTTAACTTTGATCGGAGCAATATTAGTGATATTTGGACAACTACGTTTTGAAGGCAACTACTTTGCTTATGTACCAAGCATATTTATGACTGGTTTAGCATTTGGATGGTTAGGATTTTTGTTGTCCTGGAATACCAAAAATCCCGGTGAAGGTGCTAGTCGCATGATATTCTTAGTTCCTCCTGGTTTTATTATGGGGGGATCTACCATGGCAGTCGGCCTTTTACCACTTTGGGCATATTATACAAGTTATGCATTCCCATTAGTTTGGTTATTCCGATTTTTCCGTGATTTTGCGATGCGCGGACGTACATTAGTTGATATGTTTGCTACTTACGGAGCATATATTATCTATTTAACCGTCATCGCAGCAATTGTCATGGCAGTATATTTTCATGCTCAAAAATCTTACACGCAAAATGAGGCTGTAAAAAATTGTTAAGCGCTGGTTGATTCTTTAGTAAAGCGTTATATCATGGATGAATCTTAATAATAATGGAGTATATGTCTTATGCTAAAAAATGTAGATCCAACCAAAACGGCTGCTTGGCAAGAATTACAGTCACATTTTGAGCAAATGCAAGATTGCACTATACAATCTTTGTTTGCTAAAGATAGCGATCGCGCAAATAAATTTACGTTAACATTTAATGATCAAATTTTTATTGATTATTCCAAAAACCGAATCACTGAAACAACGCTTGAAAAATTGCGGGCACTAGCGACACAAAGCGGATTACGTGAAGCAATTCAAGCAATGTTCAGTGGAGAAAAAATTAACCGTACTGAAGATCGCGCTGTTTTACATATCGCTTTACGTAACTTATCTAATACACCGATCTCTGTCGATGGCAAAAATGTAATGGATGATGTCAATGCTGTACTAGCGAAAATGGAAACCTTTAGTCATAGAATTATCAGTGGCGAATGGAAAGGCTTTACTGGTAAAGCGATAACTGACATCGTAAATATTGGTATTGGTGGTTCTGATCTCGGTCCATTTATGGTGACTGAAGCACTACGACCTTATAAAAATCATCTAAATATGCACTTTGTATCAAACATTGATGGTACCCAAATCGTCGAAACATTGAAAAAAGTCAATCCAGAAACGACATTATTTTTAATCGCTTCAAAAACCTTTACGACACAAGAAACTATGACCAATGCACAAAGTGCCCGTGAATGGTTATTAGATATTGCTAAAGATGAAACTGCCGTTGCTAAACATTTTGTTGCGTTATCAACGAATACCAAAGAAGTGGAAAAATTTGGTATTGATACGGCTAACATGTTTGAATTCTGGGATTGGGTCGGTGGTCGTTATTCATTGTGGTCAGCAATTGGATTATCAATCGTATTATCAATTGGTTTTGATAACTTTAAGCAATTATTAGCGGGCGCGCATGATATTGATAAACACTTCTGTGAAACATCATTTGAGAAAAATATTCCTGTAACGTTGGCTTTAATCAATTTATGGTATAACAACTTCTTCGGTGCTGAAACTGAAGCTATTTTACCTTATGATCAATATATGCATCGTTTTGCTGCTTATTTCCAACAAGGTAATATGGAATCAAATGGCAAATATGTCGATCGTAACGGTCAGAAAGTTAGCTATACTACCGGGCCAATTATTTGGGGTGAACCAGGTACCAATGGCCAACATGCGTTTTATCAATTAATTCATCAAGGCACTAAATTGATTCCTTGTGATTTTATTGCCCCAGCAATTAGCCATAATCCACTAGGCGATCATCATCAAAAATTATTATCCAACTTTTTTGCCCAAACTGAAGCATTAGCATTTGGTAAAAGCGAGGCAGTAGTTGAACAAGAGTTTACTGCTGCCGGCAAAAATTTGGATGATGTTCAAACCATTATCCCATTTAAAGTCTTTGAAGGTAATCGACCAACTAATTCTATTCTTCTAAAAGAAATTACACCTTATGCTTTAGGTGCATTAATTGCCATTTACGAACATAAAATTTTCACACAGGGCGTTATTTGGAACATCTTTAGTTTTGACCAATGGGGGGTAGAATTAGGTAAACAATTAGCTGGACGTATTTTACCTGAACTTGAGAATGATAACCCAATTACCACTCATGACAGTTCTACAAATAACCTAATCAATCGTTATAAATCTTGGCGTTAATTGGATGTTATTCTAATAAGTAAAAGAAAAACCGCCGTTTGGCGGTTTTTTTATTAAGATGATAACCGTTTATTTTTTTACCTTCATGATCGGCGTTTTACCTTCTTCAACGGTTCCGACTAACTTCACTAAATTATGGATACTATCCATATTAGAAATAACAACCGGTGTTAACACAGACTTAGCTTTATTGGCTAAAAACGGCAAGTCAAACTCAATGACTGTATCACCAACTCTGACTTGTTGTCCTTCATAAGCAATACGTGTAAAACCTTCACCTTTTAACTCGACCGTGTCAATACCAAAGTGAACAAAAAGTGCAATACCATCATTAGATTCGATTGCAAAAGCATGGTTCGTTTCGAAAATCTTAACAATCTTACCAGATACTGGTGCAACAATTTTATTCCCATTAGGTTTGATTGCTACACCATCACCAACAATCTTTTCTGCAAATACGACATCAGGTACATCTTCAATTTTAACAATCTCACCAGAAAGTGGTGCTAAAATCTCAATAAAATTCTGATCATCATCAGAAACAAACTGTTTTAACTTATCGAAAAAACCCATGGCATTCTCCTAATAAACTTGCTTTTCAGCAGCAAATTTTTCAAGTAAATCACTAATTTCTTTGGCTGTCGCTTTTTGTAATACCTCATCAGCTAGTTTTTTCGCTTCACTAAAATGGGTATTACGAATAATTTTTTTAATTTTTGGAATCGAAATTGATCCCATACTAAACTCATCTAATCCCATACCAAGCAATAAGACCGTAGCACGCTCATCACCACCCAATTCACCGCACATCCCAGTCCATTTACCTTCTTGATGTGATGCATCAATCACATTTTTGATAAGATTCAATACCGATGGTGAAAGCGGATTATAAAGATGAGAAATTAATTCATTACCACGATCAACTGCTAAAGTATATTGTGTTAAATCATTAGTGCCAATACTTAAGAAATCCACTTCTTTAGCTAAATGACGCGCAATAACTGCTGCAGATGGTGTTTCAACCATTACACCAACTTCAATATTTTCGTCAAATTTTTTGCCTTCAGATTTTAGCTGTTGTTTAAGCGTATTTAATTCTGATTTTAAAATCTGTACTTCTTCAACCGAAATAATCATCGGGAACATAATACGTAATTTACCAAAAGCGGAAGCTCGTAAAATGGCACGTAATTGTGCGTGAAGAATCTCTTTTTTATCCATACAGATACGAATAGCTCGCCAACCTAAGAATGGATTTTCTTCCTTCGGTAAATGCATATATGGTACATCTTTATCACCACCAATATCCATTGTACGAACAATAACCGCTAAACCATTAGTTGATTCCGCAACTTCTTTATAAGCTTTAAATTGCTCTTCTTCGTTCGGATAAGCGTCACGATCCATAAATAAAAATTCAGTACGATAAAGCCCAACACCTTCATAGCCATTACGTTCAGCACCAGCAATATCACGCACTGTACCGATGTTAGCACATACTTCCACTTGATGACCGTCTAAGGTAATAGCCGGTAAATCTTTTAATTTAGCTAACTCTTCTTTATCGGCGATAAATTGCTTTTGAACGGATTTTAATTGCTCAATGGTCTTATCATTCGGATTAATGTAAATTTTATTATTGATGGCATCGAGAACCAGAAAATCACCATGTTTAATTTCTTTTGTTGCATTCGATGTTCCAACAATGGCAGGAATTTCAAGAGAACGCGCCATAATCGAAGTATGCGAAGTACGTCCACCAATATCGGTGATAAAGCCAAGTACCATTTCTAAATTTAACTGTGCGGTTTCAGACGGCGTTAAATCGTTAGCAACTAAAATACATGGTTCATTAATCGCACTTAAATCAACTATTTCCAAACCAAGAATATTTTTAAGTAAACGTTTACCAATATCACGAATATCAGCCGCACGTTCTTTTAAATATTCATCATCTAAACCTTCAAGTTCTTTCGCTTGCGCTTCAAAAACAGCATTAACTGCAGAATCCGCAGATACATGTTTTGTTTTTATACGATTAATTACTTCAGATTCCAGATCTTCATCTTCCAACAGCATGATGTGACCTTCAAAAATTGCGGCCTTATCTTCACCTAAAGTTTTTTTAGCGCGCTCCATAATAGAGTTTAATTGTTGGCTCGATTTTTCGCGGGCACTTTTAAAGCGCTCAATTTCATCATTCACCTTGTTATCAGCAATGGGTCTTGTGTTAATAACAATTTCATCTTCTTTTAATAGTAGAGCCTTAGCAAAGGCTATGCCTGGCGACACAAGTATACCTGTAACCATAATATTTTATCCTTATATGATGATATTATAGAAATTTAACATTTTTAAATTCGGAAGGAGGAATTATTCAAGCTCTGGTATTAGCTTGACCAGATGGTCGACAGCTTCTTTTTCGTCTTCACCATCAGCGGAAATGGTAATTACTGTTCCCTGAGTTAACCCTAAGGTTTGTAATTTAAATAAACTTTTTGCACTCGCAGTTTTGCCATTTGAAGTCACCGTTATCTCAGAATTAAACGCTTTTGCTTCTTTGACAAATTGAGCGGCCGGCCGAGTATGCAGACCATTTGGTGCAGTGATAGTGACATCTTGCCTATGCATGTTTATGTACCCCTAAGTATAATATATTTTGTTCAATATAAATAAAATTCATGATAAATACCAGTTGATTTATCATCTATTACGAACTAACTATGGCTGCTATTATGGCGAGGAAATTGGATTGAAACAAGTATAAATGTTAACCCATTGTTATTTATAAGATTTATCTGACATAAGATCGCATTCATTCCTTAAAAATAGTAAAATTTATAAAATATCCGCTTATCAATATTTTAATTTTTTATAACGCTATAATTTATTAAATAAATTCAAATTTTCTGTTTAATTAATCCGATGTCTTGACAGTTCTCTTAATATAAAACACAACATTTTATCAAGCCGATTATAATATAAGCAGTTAGACACTGCTTGATAAAAAATTTACTGGACAAATCTCCGCTAAATGCGTAATATTGCGTCCTGATTCGTATGGTGGCTATAGCTCAGTTGGTAGAGCCCTGGATTGTGATTCCAGTTGTCGTGGGTTCGAGTCCCATTAGCCACCCCACTTATTCTGACGGCGAGTAGCGCAGCTTGGTAGCGCAACTGGTTTGGGACCAGTGGGTCGGAGGTTCGAATCCTCTCTCGCCGACCAATTTAATATAAAAAAGCCTACCTATTCGAGTAGGCTTTTTTATTATCTTAATTTCAATGAGTTATCATTCAACTTTAGCTAAATATTCTTCCGCCATTTATTAGTTAGCCATTCACATACAAGACTCAATCAGCAATGAAATTATGATAACAGATATTATCGAATTAATTATTATTCAAACTAATTTAGCGTGAAAAAAGATTGGAACGCTTATATAAAAAAAATGGGCACACAAAATCGATCACCCAAATTGTACCTTGACAAAAAGTTAATCTAAAATAAGCCATACCTGTAGTTAATAACTCATATTACTTAAAATAAAATGCAACAGTTACAACGTTTTACACCAAATGAGCTATACGAGTTAATTTTCGTTTTTATAGGGTGAAAAATAAACTATTGTTTTATTAAAAATAAACAAATTACGTGATCTTGCTCTCATTTATGAAAGTTTAGATTTCTGGCTAAAAATTTAGCTAATTAGTCTAAATCTACTTTCCTTAGATGGAGCATAAAAAAATGAGTACTGCATTCTATAAAAATACCAACTATTGGTTTTCATCTTGTTACAGTATGGTCTATTATGCGGCAGGAAGTTTAGTCTTTTCCTTTTACGCAATCTGGCTAAGTAAGAAAATTGGTTTAACCGCTGAACAAACTGGCATTCTTTACTCTTGCAATTATTTTATTGCCTTAATCATCATGTTCTTTTATGGCATCACTCAAGATAAATTGGTTTTGCGTAAACATTTAGTTTGGTTTCAAAGTTTGATCATCACCGGTGGTGCGCCGTTTTTAATTTATGTTTATGAACCATTACTACGCTCCCATTTTTATATTGGTGTTATTTCCGGCAGTATTTATTTAGGTTTTGGCTGGATAGCTGGAATGGGATTAATTGATTCTTATTGTGAAAAAATAAGCCGGGCTTTTGGTTTTGAATTCGGACAAGCTCGTACATGGGGATGCATTGCCTATGCTATCGGTACCTTCATTGCAGGAATACTTATTTCAAAAAATCCACATCTTAATTTTTGGGCAGCTTCCGTAATTGGTCTTTTATTTATTACGTTAAATATCTTATTTAAACCTGATTTAAGTAGAGCTAATTTATCAATGGTCAAAGTCAATGAACCATTGAAATTAAATGAGATTATTGCTGTTTTCAAATTAAAAGATTTCTGGGTTTTCGTCATATACGTATTAGGAACTTACAGTTTATACAATATCTATGATCAACAACTCTTCCCTGTTTATTTTACTAATCTATTTGGTAATGAAGGCGCAGGATATGAAATATATGGTATGTTAAATTCGTTACAAGTATTTCTTGAAGCAGCTGTTATGTTTACTGTGCCATTTATTGTCAATAAAGTTGGGGCTAAAAATGCACTTATCTTTGCAGCATGTGTGTCAGCAGCTAGAATCTTAATGACTGGCTATGCCGAATCAATTTTCTTTATCTCAATTATCAAATTAATGCACTGTCTCGAAATTACAACTGTTTTGGTTGCAGTGTTTAAATATATTGCCCTTAATTTTGATAAACGTTTATCCGCCACCGTTTTTTTAGTTGGTTATCAAGTCGCTGGTTCCGTCGGTGTCATTCTATTTTCGACTATTGCCGGTAATTTTTATGATGCCAATGGCCCTGCCGCTACCTTTAAAGGTCTGGGATTTATCGTTGTCTTATTTATGATTTTTGCCATTGCGTTTTTAAATAGTGAAAAGAAAAGTTTGGTGCAAAATCATAATTCGATTAATGACGTTAACTAATCGAGTTACATAATATTTTAATATAAATTATCGCATAATTAACTACGAGGTATCATAATGAATTTACTTAGCTCTGTAACTACATTTCAACACGAACAAACACGTACAATATCGCCCGAAAATATGACCGGTGAAAAAGGTAAATCATGCATGGCAGCCAGCCATCTCGGACCAAGTCGAAAAGGCAGTGGTTATATTCGTATTAAAAGCGGTGAAAGCGTAACCATTGCTGATATTAAAGGGCCTGCTGAAATCCGCCATATTTGGTTCACACTGACAGATAAAACGGTTCGTGGTAGCTTTGTTTTACGTGATGTTGTTATTCGAATTTATTGGGATGATGAACAAGTGCCATCGGTTGAATCGCCTATTGGGGACTTTTTCTGTAACGGTTTTGGTGCCCGTTGTGATATCAACTCGTTACCTATTGTAGTGAACCCTACTGGTGGATTTAATAGCTACTTTAGAATGCCATTTAATAAATCAGCTAAAATTGTTATCACTAATGAACATGAAGCTGATCTTGAACATTTCTTCTTTACTGTCAATTATGCCTTGATGCCACAACCCTTTGTTGAACCGCTATATTTTCACGCACAATGGCGCCGTCAACGTGTGACTAACCCTGGGGTTGATTATGTCATTATCGATAATGTTAAAGGTCACGGCTATTATGTGGGAACTTATCTTGCTCTTACCGCTCTAGAACGTTACTGGTGGGGTGAAGGCGAATTTAAATTTTATTTAGATGGTGACTCCGACTATCCAACACAAAATTCTACCGGATCCGAAGATTATTTTGGTGGTGCTTGGGCATTTCATCATCGTGATGATAAAGGGCGTGCTTCGGCGCAATGCTTCCAAACTCTATTTGTGGGTTATCCATGGCAAACGAATCGCGATCATACACGAGATTATTTTCAAACTGGTGATGCCAATCCAGTGCATGGTTTTGGCGATGATGCTTTACCAATGCATGGGCTATATCGCTGGCACTTACCTGATCCAATTGCTTTTCATGAAGATCTTAAAGTAACTTTCCAACAAATTGGTAATGATGATATTCGTTTATATGAACGGCAAGATGATATTGCTACTGTGGCATATTGGTATCAAAACCCAACGCAAAATCATAATCCAGTTTTCCCAAATCAACAACAACGTTTGCCGCGTTAGGATAACAATTTTCCACAACCTAGCGTATTTAAAAATTCCCTAGGTTGTGCTTAATAGCAACAATGAAAAACTGCAACGTCAATTCAGACTTGTAAGTTGTAAAACTTTAACTTTAGTAAGCTAAATATCACTTACTGCTAATCCGATTTAGATAAATAAGAGAAACGATAAAATGACAAAAAGTTATTTAAAAATGGTAATGGAACTTGTTTCATTACTCGGAGGTGCCGAAAATATTAATTTTGTTACCCATTGCGCTACGCGCTTGAGAATTGATATTAAAGATAGCAAACTTGTGCATAAAGATAAAATCGCAGAATTAGAATCTGTAGCAAATATATCGGAAACTGAAGGTAAATATCATATCGTGACAGATCAAGATAAACTAGATGGAGTATTCAGTGAATTAGAAAAAACTTTAGAGCAAAAACATTAACACCTCATTAACATTTGCTATGCTAAGCAATACCTTTTAAATCGATATAATCTATTTAAAATTATTACTGATGATAAAAAATGGTACTTGGTTGAATATAAGTTAACGATCGCTTGAGCACCTTTCGCTCAATGAGTAATTGGATGTTCTTAAAACAGTTTTCTGCCATAGCATCATAGTTTTGTGCAATAATATCAACGTCATAGCATAGCAAATTGTGATACAAGTTATAATCATAAGAACACAAATAGATATCCTGACGCTGAACATGTTGTGCTTTCAAATATAATAACACCCCTTCTAAAAGATTGCCGGAAGGGGTGAAAATAGCTCTCGGTATCCGACCGATTTGATTTACCAAAGTTTGTGTAAGATAATAACCTAAATTTTCTCGGTATTGCTCACATATAATCCAGTTAGATTTAACAGTTAATCCGGCTAATTCAATACCGTGTTTAAACCCGATTAAGCGTTCATTAATTGTTGATAATTGACTATCTCCGGCCAGAAAATAAAACTCCCCTAATTCTTTGGCTTTCTGTGCAATTAACGTTGCGACTGATTGAATAGATTCACTGGTTACACAGGGAATAGAACTACCCGAAATATAACGATCATAAAATAGGATTGGGGTATTGTCTTTAATCTGTTGATAAAAAGCATCATCAGTTAAAGAAGTAATCGTGATGATACCATCCACTTTACGTTCTAGTAAATTTTGGACTGATACTACTTCTTGATGTGCATCATAATGGCTACTGGCAATCAATAATTGAATACCTTGTTGACTCGCTATGGTCTCTAACTTATGCAAAAACAATGAAAAACTGATATTTGAAATATCCGGTACAATCACTCCAATGGTCTTGGTGCGGGTGGCTTTAATAATTGCGCGTTGAATATGCGGTTGTTGTTGATATTGCTTAGCAATATTAATTACCTTGGTTCGGGTGCATTCGGAAATTCTATGTCGCGTTACATTGCCATTAAAAATATGACTAACAGTCGTTGTCGAAACCCCTGCCATCTGAGCAATGTCTTTAAATTTTATTTTTTTCATATCATATTGATACAGTGAATCATGAATGACATTAACCAGCAATCAGTTTGATAATATACACTATGTTTAGTATATTTAGTATTGAAAAAGCACCACGTATTTTCAAATTCATGACAATCAAAAAATTATCCAAAATTGCCACTAAGCAAGCTCACTATATGACTTTTTTATTTATATTGTTAGCTTTCAACAATACATCAATATCTGTAATGATAAATTTATCTGGCAAATATATTATCAGCTTGATTTTGTTTTGAAAGCATTGAGTTAGTATATTTTCATCTGTTTGTTTTCCAATAAATTTAATTTTAAACCTTTCTTATTTGATATGTTAATTTAACCTGTTGATTTTTTTATCCTTTACTTTATGTTCTCACGTAAATCTTTATATATGTTGACTTTAACATCTAATATAGATAGGCTTCTCTCACAAAAAATGGTTAATCTTTACCTAATTTAAAGGTCAATGGCAATCATAATAAAAGAAAAAACCTTTGGTTTAATAAAAAAAATAATATTTAAAGAGTGAAAATGTCAAAAATAAGATACTCAAATTTTGAATTACTCAGAATTCTTGCTATGTTATTAATTGTAACCCATCATTATTCAGTTCATGGTGATTGGTATTTTGAATCAGGTGTTTCATTTAATAAACTTTATATTCAATCATTATCTATCGGGGGTAAGGTTGGGGTTAATCTTTTTGTATTGATATCCGCTTTTTTTCTTAGTAAACAAAATAATCTTAATATAAAAGATTCAGTCATTAAGATTATCACACCAGTATACTTTTATTCATTAACAATAGCTTGTATACTTTTCTTTTTCAAAGATATTTCAATAAAAGAAATAATTAAATCATTAATTCCTGTTGGATATTGGTTTGTTAATGCATTTTTATTAATGGTTATTTTTAGTCCCTTTATAAATATCATCGTTGAAAATATTCAACAAAAAACTCATTTAATTATAATAACCATATCCACAATTATTCTAAATATTCCTATCCTGAATATTGAAATAGGAAATTTTGGTTTTTTTGTTTATCTTTATTTTATATCAGCTTACATAAAAAAATATTTAGCAGATTTTAAATTCAATAACCTATTGCTAAATTTAATAATTATATTGTCTGTTTCTGCTGTATTTATATCAATTCTGTTACTAGATTATCTTTCTTTAAAAAATATATCATTTAATCATCCGCTATATTTCATTAAAGAAAGATCGATCTTTATAATAATTATATCAATTTCCTTATTTATTTTGTTTAAACAAATGAAGATTACAAAATCTGAATTTATAAATTTATTGGCATCAACAACATTTGGTATTTATTTGATACATGATAATTATCTTATTAGATCATTTATTTGGAACGATCTTTTAAAGGTTACTCAATATTTTAATAGTAACCTAATTTATATAATGTCAATTTTATCAATATTATTAGTTTTTTTTATTTGTTCGCTTATTGAACTATTGAGGCGTTTTTTATTCAAGTTGATATGTGTTTCACTCAATTTCAATAAAAATAAACTATCTATATAAAAATTTGAGACTAACTATAAAATATAAAAATTCATAATCTTTTTTGAACAATTAGAGCATAATATATATATTATGTGCCCCCTATGATAATTACATTTTTTTATAGGGTTAATAATTTATTCTTTTAGGTCATTAAGACAACAAAAAATTTTAAATAAAAAAATAATTTCACATTCAATGTTAAATCAGTATTTTTTAACTCTTTCGCTGGCATCAAATTTATTGATTTTTGTCATCCATAAAAAAACCGACATATCACTTGTCGGTTTTTTATCTATTAATCGTTATTGAAATAATATCTCATTCGTTACCCAAAGAATTTTTTCACTTTATCAAAAAAACTTTTCTCTTTTGGACTATGTTTTGAACCTTTGTCACCCTTGAGACTTTCACCAAACTCTTTTAGCAATTCTTTCTGTTTTGAAGTCAGGTTAACCGGGGTTTCAACAATAACATGACAATATAAATCACCCATTGTACCACCACGTAGAGATATCACTCCTTTCCCTTTAAGTCGGAAAACTTTACCTGTTTGTGTTTCAGCAGGAATAGTTAAACTTACTTTACCATTTAAGGTTGGCACTTCCACATTTCCACCTAATGAGGCCAATGCAATATTGATTGGAATTTCACAATGCAGATTAATGCCATCACGTTCAAAAATATCATGTTTTCTAACCTGGACTTGAACAAACAAATCACCTGCAGAAGCTCCATTTCGACCAGCTTCTCCTTCACCAGACAATCGAATACGATTACCAGTATCAACACCTGCAGGAATGGTAACCGATAATGTCTTAGTTTTTTGAATACGCCCATCACCATGGCATTTTTTACACGGATTCTTAATAATTTTACCCGTACCATGACAAGTTGGGCACTCTTGTTGCACAGCAAAAAAGCCTTGTCGCATTTGCACAACACCACTACCATGACAAGTATCACAAGTTTTAACATCTGATGCATTTTCTGCACCTTTACCGTGACACACATCACAAACTACTGCAGTTGGTACTTTTATCTCTTTTGAAACACCGGCAGCCGCTTCTTCTAGTGTTAATGTAATATTGTATTGTAAATCATTACCGCGCGCTTCCGCCTGTGCACGACTACGCCCACGACCGCCACCGAAAAATTCACTAAAAATATCACCAAAAGCATCACCAAAATCAGCACCACTTTGGAACCCACCGAAACCACCAGCACCAGCACCTTGTTCAAAGGCAGCATGACCATATTGATCATAAGCAGCTTTCTTTTGCGGATCCGTCAAAACTTCATACGCTTCCTTAACTTCTTTAAATTTTGCTTCGGCTTCAGTCTTATTATCCTGATTCTTATCTGGATGATATTTCATGGCAAGACGCTTATAAGCTTTTTTTATTTCACGCTCATCAGCACTTTTATTTACCCCTAAAATTTCATAATAATCTTTTTTTGCCATATTAACCCTTACTTTAATTCAAATTATTTTATTTAAGTGCCTAACTAAAATTGGTTAAAACAAGCAAAACTTCTGTTCTCTAAGCACTTTATTCATAATAAACAAACATTATCTAATAGATTACTTACCTACCCATAATCTATTAAACAAAATATACACATTCATTAAAAACAACTAAACGGGCTTGAGTTACCTCTTGCCCGTTTTGATTTCCCTACTTCAAGCGATCTGAAGTAACTGTTGAATCCTTAAATAATTCATTATTACTTATTGTCATCAACTTCTTTGAAGTCGGCATCAACAACATCATCTTCTGGCTTGCCACTTGTAGCTTGTTCTGCACCTTGTTGTGCCTGAGCCTGAGCTTGATTTTGTGCAATTTCTAGCAATTTTTGCGAAGCTTCCTCTAGTGCTTTAATCTTCGCTTCAATTTCTGCTTTATCTTCACCACGTGCAGCCACTTCTAAAGCACTTACCGCATCTTCAATCGCTTTCTTATCATCAGCAGTTAATTGATCACCCGCATCACTCACTTGTTTACGAGTACTATGTACCAGATGATCAGCCTGATTACGAATCTGAGCTAATTCTGCAAATTTACGGTCTGCTTCCGCATTCACTTCTGCGTCATGTACCATTTTTTGGATTTCTTCTTCACTTAAACCTGAAGACGCTTTAATGGTAATATTTTGTTCGCGACCAGTATTTTTATCTTTCGCTGATACATGTAGGATACCATCAGCATCAATATCAAAGGTTACTTCGATTTGTGGCATACCACGAGGTGCGGCTTGAATACCATCAAGATTGAATTGACCTAATGATTTGTTGTCACCAGCACGTTTACGTTCACCTTGTAACACATGAATTGTTACCGCTGATTGGTTATCTTCCGCAGTTGAGAATACTTGACTATGTTTAGTCGGGATAGTGGTATTCTTTTCAATTAACGGAGTCATCACACCACCCATAGTTTCAATACCCAATGATAATGGGGTGACGTCAAGTAATAACACATCTTTAACATCGCCACCTAATACACCACCTTGTACTGCGGCACCCACTGCCACGGCTTCATCTGGATTAACGTCCTTACGCGGTTCTTTACCAAAGAAGTCTGCCACTGCTTTTTGTACCATCGGCATACGGGTTTGACCACCAACTAAGATCACGTCTTGAATATCTGAGACAGATAAACCAGCGTCTTTTAAAGCAGTCTTCACAGGATCCATTGAACGTTTAACTAAATCTTCAACTAAAGATTCTAATTTAGCTCGTGTCACTTTGATATTTAAATGTTTAGGACCCGATGCATCAGCTGTGATATATGGTAAGTTAATATCTGTTTGTTGAGCTGATGATAATTCAATTTTCGCCTTTTCTGCTGCTTCTTTTAAACGTTGCATAGCAAGTGGATCATTTTTCAAATCAACACCTTGCTCACGTTTAAATTCTTCAACTAAATAGTTGATTAAGCGTGAGTCAAAATCTTCTCCACCTAGGTGAGTATCACCATTAGTCGCTAATACTTCAAATGTTTTTTCACCGTCTACTTCATCAATCTCGATGATAGAAATATCAAATGTACCACCACCAAGGTCATATACAGCGATAGTTCGGTTACCCACATCTTTGTCTAAACCATAAGCAAGAGCTGCCGCTGTTGGTTCGTTGATAATACGTTTAACATCTAAACCAGCAATACGACCAGCATCTTTAGTTGCTTGACGTTGTGCATCATTAAAATAAGCAGGAACAGTAATAACTGCTTCAGTTACTGGCTCACCAAGATAATCTTCGGCTGTTTTTTTCATTTTCTTCAATACTTCAGCAGAAATTTGTGGTGGAGCAATTTTTTGACCTTTAACATCAACCCATGCATCGCCATTATCTGCTTTAACAATTTTATATGGCATGATGCCAACATCACGTTGTACTTCAGCGTCTTCATAACGACGACCGATTAAACGTTTAATAGCAAATAATGTATTTTGTGGATTAGTAACTGCTTGACGTTTAGCAGGTTGACCTACTAAGATTTCGTTATCTTGTGTATAAGCAATAATCGATGGTGTAGTACGATCGCCTTCCGCATTTTCTAATACGCGAGCTTGCCCATTATCCATCACTGCAACACATGAATTTGTTGTACCTAAATCGATACCAATAATTTTACCCATAATAATCTTCTCCTAAAATCCTATACTATTTCTTGTATATAAGATCGAAATATATTTTTTCAAGACCTTAAAATTCACAAGGAATTATTTGTTTCCATATAAATGGGAGCATTAGCTTCAATATCAAGGGGTGAAAATAAAAAAATTTTTTCATCGCTCTTGATCGCAAGATTGTCTCACCGTATTATTACCACGCTTTAAACTTTAGTTACACATATATATAGGATTTTTATGGAAAATATTAAACTTGCTAATCCAGGACCATTAGGTCTTATGGGCTTTGGTATGACCACTGTATTATTAAATATTCATAATGCGGGATTCTTTCCGGTTGCGACTGCAATCGTTGCTATGGGTATTTTTTATGGTGGCCTAGCGCAAGTCATCGCCGGAATTTTAGAATTCCGCAAAGGTAATACGTTTGGTACGACCGCATTTACTTCTTATGGCTTTTTCTGGATAGCGCTTGTCGGTATCTGGTATTTACCAACATCGCCAGCTACTGCAGCTACCGATAAAACATTCTTAGGTATCTTCTTAGCGTTATGGGGAATTTTCACTGCCTTTATGTTTATTGGCACTTTGAAAGCGAATAAAGTTTTACAATTTGTATTTGGTAGTTTAGCAATTTTATTTGCTTTATTAGCGATTGGTAATATATGTGGTAATCACACTATTATTAATATTGCAGGTTTTGAAGGCATTATTTGTGGGGCAAGTGCGATTTATTTGGCAATGGCAGAAGTGCTAAATGAACAATACGGTCGTACAATATTACCCATTGGTGCTGCGAAAAGTTCAAGTCACTAAGAGTGACTATTTTAAGACAAATTGTCAATTCGATAAAAAATAACCCAGTTATTACACTGGGTTATTTAAAATAAAACAACGTTATTACATGTTAGTCGTAAAAGTACGGGAAATAACATCACGTTGTTGTTCAGGAGTTAATGAATTAAACCGAACAGCATAACCTGAAACACGAATAGTTAATTGAGGATAATTTTCTGGATGTTTAACTGCATCTTCTAAAGTTTCACGGCGTAAAACGTTAACATTTAAGTGCTGACCACCCTCAACCTTAATGGTTGGCGCGATATCTAATGGAATTTCACGATATTCGAAGTTTCCGAGCTCTGCTTTCGGCACAACTTGATCTTCTTTATAAATCGCTTTAGCTGCTACACAACGAGCTTCGTTAGTTGTATCGTCTAATAACCAGAAAGAATTTTGAAGAGCCGCATTATCTGCTTTTGTAATTTGGATACCTGTAATCATTTTAAACCCTCCTTCCGAGCTTAATTTATTTCTCTAAATTTTTATAACGTCACTACTATAGCACTTATAATTTTTGATTTAAATCAAAATAAACTATTAATCTAATAATTATTTCCTTTACTATTATTTTTATACCTTTAAACATATTGTAAAATACTTGGCTAACTGATACGCAAACCATGTTTAATGTTAGGTGTATTGCCATTTTTCGGTATAATTAATAGTACTATGTACCACTTCAATGATTACTACTGAGAATAAAGATTATATATGACAAAACAACTTACCTGGCACGACGTTATTGGTGACGAAAAAGAAAAGACATATTTTCAACAGATTATGCAATTTGTCACAAACGAACGAAATAGTAGCAAGATCATCTATCCCCCCCAAAAAGATGTATTTAACGCATTTCGATTTACCCCTTTTTCTGATATTAAAGCCGTTATTTTAGGACAAGATCCATATCATGGTCCCAATCAAGCTCATGGGTTATCTTTTTCAGTTTTACCGGGTATTAAACCACCACCATCCTTACAAAATATGTATAAAGAGCTGACTAATGATATTATTGGTTTTCAAATGCCTAATCATGGTTATTTAGGATACTGGGCTGAACAAGGTGTGTTGTTACTCAATAATGTATTAACCGTTCAGGCGGGTCATGCTCATTCACATGCTAAAATTGGTTGGGAAACCTTTACTGACCATGTTATTGATGCGATTAATGAACATCTTAGCGGTGTAGTCTTTTTATTATGGGGATCACCCGCTCAGAAAAAGGGACAATTTATTGATCGGCAAAAACATCATGTTTTAACTTCTGTACATCCTTCACCATTATCTGCTCATCGTGGATTTTTTGGCTGTCGACATTTTTCGAAAACCAATGAAATATTACTACAGCAAGGCAAAACACCTATTGACTGGCAGCCTCGATTACCTAGTGAATCGATAAAATCATCACAATAAAAAGCGAGGTACAAAAACTAATTTTAATGAATTAGAAAGTGGTAATGTTATTTCATACCAATATTTACATATTGATAATAACATCATGCTTAGCGAGTAGATTAGCTATCTCAGTGTTGGTAATAGCCTGAAAATTGATCACCGATTGTGTTATTGTAAGATTTAATTCGGTCATCGAATCAGTACTTGCATAAATATTGGTGACATCATAGAGTTCCAACATTGCTAGTGTAGATATATAATCGCGCATTAAGATCTTATCAGGTTGTTGGTCAGTTAATAAATGAAAAATTCCATAATGGATAAAAAACACCGAAATCGTGTTAATGTCAGATAAGGATAGAGCTAAATCTAGTGCCTCACGCCCGTTACTAGTTCCATATGGAGGATGACTAAAGATAATAGCAACTTGTTTCACGGTAATGGCGGCTCGTCATAAATTAAAACTGTATAACTCTATCACTATTGGCAATTGAATCACTCAATTCACCTAACCCTACACACTGAAATAATGAGCCAACATTATTATGAGGCGATTGATTCACTACACCACGGCGTTGCGCAGCGGCAATACAGACAAACAAAGGAATGTGATAAGTTTCTGAAAACTGTTGCCAAGCAGTAACGATAGCAAATTCATCATTTGCTGGATTGACAAAATCATTTGCATTAAGTGTACCATCGGCATAAAAGAAAATTGACTTGATATGATGCAATGTGTTATCGATTAAGGAATGACAAAATTGATAAGCACAAGACGATGACTGGGTCCCATAGGCTGGACCCATCACCAGAATGGTATAATTCAAACCATCCATTTTAAGTAAATTATTACTCTGTTTCGTTTTCATTTGTAGTATTATCTTGATCGTTTTGATCATTAATACCCAATAATTCAACTTCAAATACTAAAGTAGAAGCAGCAGGAATATTTGGATTTGCTTGATCACCATAAGCCAATTCAGGTGGCACCACTAATTTAATTTTTCCACCCACACCAATTAATTGAATACCTTCTTTCCAACCTTTAATTACTTTAGATAATGGAAACTGAGCCGTTTCACCACGATCATATGAACTATCGAATTTTTTACCGTCAATTAATGTTCCAACATAATGAACAATCACCGTATCATCGGCGGTTGGATGTTCTCCTTTACCTTCATCAATAATTTGATATAGTAAACCTGAATCCGTTTTTTTAACACCTGACTGTGTAGCAAATTTTTCTCGATATTTTTCACCCGCTTCACGATTAGCACTTATACGCGCTTCAGCTTCTTTTTCAAGACGACGATCTAATCCTTTAAGAATCGTTTCAATTTCTTCTCGATTATATTTCGCTTTGTCACTTAAAGCGTCTCTGAAACCATTACCTATATAATCGGCATCGAGTACGACATCACTACGCTCAAGATTTTCCTTTAGATAACTTCCCATTGATACACCAACAGCATAAGCTTCATCTTTTTGATCATACTGTTTATCTGTATTTACTGTAGTACTAACTTCCGTACTAGTTGGTTGTACTGGATTGGTTTCTGCTTTTTTTTCATCACAACCTGTTAATGCAAAAATAATTGCGCTACCAAGTAATGTCATTTTTAATAATGATTTCATCTAAATCTCTCCAAATATTAAACTATTTATTTTTTCTTTCCATAACAAAAAAGTTAAGTTTGCAACATTATATAGAAATATTTAATTGTTAGTATCTATTTTACAAAATAGTTAAGGTTATTGTCTATTAATCTTGATTGTATCTAATTAAATGATTTCATCTTATTGATTATAAATCATGGCCTCATTTCATATTTCTTTATTTGAAGTAAATATATTAAATAAAAAATTGAAACGATTCCCCCAATCAACAACATCAGTTATAATGTCACACAATATAAGTTAGTATTTAAAAAGGATGAATATTTTGAGCACCGAACTAAATTCTCTTGATATTGAAGAAATTATTCGTTTATTACCGCATCGTTTCCCATTTCTAATGGTTGATCGCGTTGTAAGCTATGAAAAAGGTAAAACGCTGCGAGCAATTAAAAATGTATCAGTAAATGAACCTTTTTTCCAAGGTCATTTCCCGAATAAACCCGTTTTTCCTGGCGTATTAATTTTAGAAGCTATGGCACAAGCAACCGGTATTTTGGCTTTCAAAAGCATTCAGGAACTTACACCAGGGCAGCTCTATTATTTTGCCTCAATTGATAAAGCGCGTTTTAAACGACCTGTTGTACCAGGTGATCAAATGATTCTAGATGTCACATATGTGAAAGAACGTCGTGGTATTGCATTATTTCATGGAGTTGCTACTGTTGATGGACAACTTGTGTGTGAAGCCGAAATGATGTGTGCGCGTAAATAATTTAATAAAGTGCTGACAATACCGATTTAAGGAAAGTTTATGGCAATTGACAAATCAGCTGTAATCCATCCAAGTTCTATCATCGAAGATGGTGCAATTATTCATGCCAATGTAAAAATTGGTCCATTTTGCTATATTGGCGCTAATGTTGAAATTGGTTCTGGTACCGAATTAAAATCACATATCGTCATTAATGGCCATACTAAACTAGGTCAAGATAATAAAATCTATCAATTTGCATCGATTGGTGAGGACAACCAAGATCTAAAATATCAAGGTGAGCCAACGCAAACGATAATTGGTGACCGTAATCGAATTCGAGAAAGTGTCACCATTCACCGTGGAACTATCCAAGGTAGTAATGTTACCCGCATCGGAAGCGATAATTTATTAATGATTAATGCTCATATTGCACACGATTGCCAAGTCGGTGACCACTGCATTTTAGCAAATAACGCAACCTTAGGGGGTCATGTACAATTAGATAATTATGTTATTATTGGTGGTATGACTGCTGTACATCAATTTTGTGTTATTGGTTCACACGCAATGATAGGCGGTTGTTCCGGTGTCGCACAAGATGTGCCACCTTATTTAATTGCACAAGGTAATCACGCAACACCGTTTGGTGTCAATTTGGTTGGTTTAAAACGGCGTGGTTTTAGTAAAGATGCATTACAAGCCATTAATAATAGTTATAAATTACTCTATCGTAACGGATTGTCGCTAGAAGAAGCTAAAAATAGCATTAGCGAAATTGCTCAATCGCACCCTGAAGCAAATCAATTTCTTAATTTTTTTGCTCGTTCAACGCGAGGCATCATACGATAAAGCCTTAAAAGGCAAGACACAACTTGCCTTTGCTTCTAAACATCAATAACCTATTCTAAGAATATCATGACAATTAAACACACAAAACCGCCCTTAACCATTGCAATAGTTGCCGGAGAAACCTCTGGTGATATTTTGGGAGCAGGATTAATTCGGTCGTTAAAAGCTCGTTATCCTAATATAAAGTTTGTGGGTATTGCCGGTCCAAATATGCAAGCAGAAGGTTGTGAAGCATGGTATCAAATGGAAGAATTATCTGTGATGGGAATTGTGGAAGTGCTTGGCAAACTAAAAAGAATTCTTACCATTCGCCAAGATATTACCAAAAGGATCAAAGCGCTAAAACCCGATGTATTTATTGGTATTGATGCTCCAGATTTTAATCTGAGTTTAGAAGGTAAACTTAAACGAAATGGCATAAAAACTATTCATTACGTGAGTCCATCTGTTTGGGCTTGGAAACAAAAACGTGTATTTAAAATTAAACGTAATACCCATTTAATTTTAACATTCTTACCATTTGAAAAAACCTTTTATGATAAATTTGCGGTACCATGTCGCTTCATAGGTCATAAAATGGCCGATGATATTGCGCTTGAGCCCGATAAACTGGCGATGCAAACTAAACTTAATATTCCACGTGATGTTAAAGTGTTGTCGATATTACCGGGAAGTCGTCATGCTGAGGTAACCTTATTATCTGAACCATTTTTAAAAGCTGCACAGTTGGTTCGTCAGTCTATACCTGATTTACACATTCTTGTCCCCTTAGTTAATGCGAAACGTCGTCAGGAATTTGAGCAAATTCAATCGAAAGTTGCGCCTGATTTAACGTTACATTTACTCGATGGTCATGCCCGTGAAGCGATGATTGCCAGCGATGCGGCAATCTTAGCATCGGGTACTGTAGCATTAGAATGTATGCTAGCCAAATGTCCAATGGTTGTAGGTTATAAAATGAAACCATTAACTTTCTGGTTGGCAAAAAAATTAGTTAAAACTCAATATGTTTCATTACCAAATATATTAGCAGGAAAAGCAATTGTACCTGAACTATTACAAGATGAATGTACGCCAGAAAATATTGCTCAACAAATTTTACCATTATTAAACAATAATAATACAACATTAAAGCAAACCTTTTTGGCTCTACATCAACAAATTCGTTGCCATGCCGATGAACAAGCTGCTAATGCTGTTTTAGATGTTATAGGAGTGAATCAATAATGTTTATCTATCCTGATATAACTTTAATTGCTGGTGTCGACGAAGTTGGCAGAGGTCCGTTATGTGGGGATGTCGTTACCGCTGCGGTTATATTAGATCCTAATAATCCTATTGAAGGATTAGCTGACTCTAAAAAATTGTCGGAAAAAAAACGTGAATATTTATTCGAAATTATCAAAGAAAAAGCGCTAGCATGGCATATTGCCCGAGCCTCAGTTGCCGAAATTGATCAACTTAACATTCTCCATGCCACAATGTTAGCAATGCAACGTGCTGTTACTGGTCTTTCAATTAAACCTAATTTAATATTAGTAGATGGTAACCGCGCCCCTGATTTTGGTGTTAAAGCCCAACCGGTCATAAAAGGAGATAGTTTAGTTCAAGAAATTGGTGCAGCATCAATTCTTGCCAAAGTGACGCGTGACAGAGAAATGATTGAGCTTGACAAACTTTATCCCCAATATGGTTTACACAAACATAAAGGCTATCCAACTAAAGCCCATTTAGATGCAATTAGTCAACATGGCGTTAATGAGATTTACCGTAAAAGTTTTGCTCCGGTTAAACGATTGTTAATTAATAACTTATCCATAAATAGCCAATGAATGACTAAATCGTTGCTTGATTTAGTCATCTCGTGCCATCGTTATTGCTATCTAACTTTTATGTTACTCATTTCAATCATTAATGAAATACCAAACTCTAATTAGCGTTTCCAGTAATATTACTTACGCCTAAAAATCAACATTACTAACCAAATTAAAGATCTGCTATTGGAAAATAGCTAAATAACGACTAATAATCATGAAAATGTATCATTTAATTATATAATACAAACTCTCGGATAAAAATTAAAACGATATGAAAATTGCCATCATTTAATACTTCTTATTACATCACGACCAATGTGCAATGCTTGGTTGATTTAAATCCACTAAGAATATTCTTTACCAAACGATATAAACAAAAACTAGGGTAAGTAATGTTTTAGTTTATAGATATTGGATTGTAAAATTATCGCCAGTTTAAAATTAATCACTGTTCTATTAATTTTTTATATAAAAAATAACATCTTATAATAGTAATTATGATCTTAACAAGATAAATTATTTTGGTATATCAATAACCTATAACTAACACACATTTTAGTTACTATTAAGCCATATTAATGAGTTTTACTGCTCGACAATATAAACAAAAACCGCTATATTTAGAAATCTAGACGTCTAAAAGAAATAATATTAAAGGATGGAGGAGTTAAGTATGCCTATTTGTATTCCTGATACACTACCCGCTGTTGACGTATTACGTAACGAAAATATTTTTATCATGTCATCCAGCCGCGCTAAAAGCCAAGAAATTCGTCCTTTAAAAGTTTTATTTCTGAATCTAATGCCCAAGAAAATTGAGACTGAAAACCAATTTCTACGTTTATTATCGAATTCCGCTCTGCAAATTGATATTCAATTTTTACGTATCGATCAACGGACATCAAAAAATACCCCTACAGAACATCTCAATAGTTTTTATTGTGATTTTGAAAATATTAAAGCTCAAAATTTTGATGGTTTAATTATTACTGGCGCACCGTTAGGCAAAGTTGCTTTTGACGAAGTCGTATATTGGCCACAACTAGTCGAAATTATTTCTTGGGCCAAAGAGCATGTCACATCAACCTTATTTGTTTGCTGGGCAGTACAAGCAGCATTAAATGTATTATATGGTTTACCCAAAATGACTCGCCAACAGAAGCTATCTGGAGTCTATGCACATAATATTACTAATCCGCAGGCCCCCTTAACTCGCGGCTTTGACGATACATTTTTAGCACCCCATTCGCGTTATGCTGACTTTCCTAGTGATGTAATCCGTGAGAAAACCGATCTAATGATTTTAGCTGAATCTAAAATTACCGGTGCTTATTTAATGGCAACCAAAGATAAACGTATGGCATTTGTAACCGGTCATCCAGAATATGACTCGTATACATTAGCAAACGAATATTTCCGCGATATACATGCTGGTATCAATCCGACCCTGCCAGAAAATTATTTCCCTGAGAATAATCCTGAATTTGAACCTAAAGCTAAATGGCGTAGTCATGCTTATCTATTATTCAGTAATTGGCTTAATTATTATGTTTATCAATTAACGCCATATGATCTTAATACACGTGATTTAACCATTGATTAATGGTGCATATCAGGATTTAGCTTATAATAGGATTATATCGAACAGCATAATAAAATGATCTGTTTTTAATAAGGCAATACACGTTTATTACGTTCGCCGCCTATCTCACGCGCCAACTTTGGTACTAAATAGCCCGAAACTTGTGCCGCAAGTTGACGCATTAACTGTTGAGCGGTTGAATCATCAACATAAAAATGGGCCGCGCCTTGTACCTTATCTAATACATGAAGGTAATAAGGTAGTATACCAGCTTGAAATAGACGATGACTTAAAGCGACTAATACCTGATCATTATCATTAATATCCTTTAACAATACACTTTGATTGAGGAGTGTTACACCGTGTAGCTTCAGTTTCTTCATTGCATCTTCAACCGATTGATCAATTTCATTCGGATGATTAATATGAGTCACCAAGATCATACCTAAACGACTATTTGCTAATCGTTGACATAGCTTTGCAGTTATTCGATTAGGGATCACCACCGCTAAACGGCTATGAATGCGCAATCGTTCAATATGAGGGATCCTTTCTAATTGCTCAATTAACCAGTCTAATTCGTGATCTTTAGCCATAAGCGGATCCCCCCCCGACAAAATAATCTCATTGAGCTCAGGATGTGCGGCAATATAGGTTAATGCATGGGTGAGATTAGTTTTACTGCCTTGATTTTGCTGATAAGGAAAATGTCGTCGAAAACAGTAACGACAATTAATCGCACAATTCGTCTTTAACATGAGTAGAGCACGATTATGATATTTATGCAATAAACCAGGAATCGCATTATTCTGTTCAGCCAAAGGATCAGTACTGTAGCCATCAGTAATAATCATCTCATTATCATGACATAATATTTGTCGCAATAACGGATCATTTGGATCGCCTTTTTTGATACGACTAATAAAATTTAATGGTACGCGTAAAGCAAATTGCTTTTTCGCCTGCAACATGGCATCAGAGATCTTTGCATCATCCAGATCCAATAATTTAAAAAGAATAGGTAAATCCGTCACTACATTGTTGAGATCGGAAATCCAAGTATCTCTGATTGTTTGCTTTGCATTTTGCTGTATAATATGGCTCATTTTGTTCAGTATTCAGAATTTTTTGGAGCTTTTTATGGCATCTTATAGTACCAGTGAGTTTAAAGCGGGTCTTAAAATAATGCAAGATGGTGAACCCTGTGTCATCGTTGAAAACGAGTTTTATAAACCCGGTAAAGGTCAAGCACTTAATCGTGTTAAAATAAAAAAATTATTATCCGGCAAAACCGTAGATAAAACTTTTAAATCTGGTGAATCCGTTGAAGCCGCTGATGTAATGGATATGAATTTAACTTATCTTTATACTGACGGTGAATTTTGGCACTTCATGAACAACGAAACTTTTGAACAGCTCTCTGCCGATGCAAAAGCCGTTGGTGACAATGCAAAATGGTTAGTCGAACAAGCTGAGTGTATTTTGACTTTATGGAATGGTCAACCTATCGCGGTTACCCCACCCAATTTTGTTGAATTAGAAGTGGTAGAAACTGATCCAGGTCTAAAAGGCGATACCGCCGGTACCGGAGGTAAACCTGCAACATTATCAACTGGTGCTGTGGTGCGCGTACCATTATTCGTACAAATTGGTGAAATATTAAAAGTTGATACCCGTAGCGGTGAGTACGTTTCGCGAGTAAAATAATTCGCTATGTCTAATAACTTCGCAAAAAACCGCATGTAACTGCGGTTTTTGTCAGCAAGGCCAAACCATACCATTATAGATGATTATTCAATTAAAGATTTGCACCCTGATAACCAAGTTGTCGCCAAGATTCATAAATAGCAACCGCCACTGAATTCGATAAATTCATACTGCGGCTTTCAGCTAACATCGGTATTCGTATGCGTTGATTACTGGATAACTGTTCTAAAATCGTTGCGGGTAAACCACGCGTTTCTGGACCAAAGAGTAAAAAATCTCCCACCTGATAATTAACTTCACTATGAGGCTTGGATCCTTTGGTAGTCATTGCAAAAATTCGACACGTTTCCGTCAATACTAACTGATTGTCGTAAAGAAATTGCGCAAAATTTTTATACCGTTTTACTTCAACAAATTCGTGATAATCGAGACCAGCTCGACGAAGTTTTTTGTTATCCCAGAAAAAACCCATTGGTTCAATGATATGTAAATGATATCCGGTATTAGCACAAAGCCGAATAATATTCCCAGTATTAGCTGGAATTTCTGGTTCAAAAAGTACAATATTTAACAAAATTATTCTCTTCTATCAATTTCTTTTATATAACGGTAATTTTATCACAATTCGTAATCCCCCAAGATGACTTTTCTCAGCATATACCTCTCCTTTATTTTGCGTAATAGCATTAGCCACAATCGCTAGCCCTAAACCGGCACCACCCGACTCACGATCTCTAGCTTCACTGGTACGATAAAAAGGTCGAAATATCTGTTTTAACTCATGCTCAGCAACACCAGAACCATCATCATCGATTGTTATCTGTAGTTGATGCTTATCAACAATAAAATTTACGGCAATATTTTGGTTTGAGTAACGAAATGCGTTACGGATGACGTTTTCCAGAGCACTACATAACGATTTGGGATAACATAAAATCCAATCAACAGGTAGCGGAGAAATCGTCAATGTCTTATGCAATTGCTCTGATTCAAAACGTGCATTATTTATAACGGTTTGCCATAATTTATTAATCTGGCACGGAGCTTGGGTCTGATTATCAGAATATTGCTGTCTAGCCAAAGAAAGTAAATCACCAATCATGAAATCAAGTTTATTGGCTTCTAATTCAATGCGTTGCATCTCGGTCGTTTCACCATATTTACGTCGCGATAACGAAGCTGCGAGTTTTAGACGAGTTAAAGGTGTTCTCAGTTCATGCGATATATCGGATAGTAAACGTTGTTGTAAATCCTGCATTCGCTTTAACTCACGCAGCATATGATTAAAACTTGCACCGGTAGATTTAAATTCAGATGAACCGATTGTTTCAAGCTCTGGCCATTCATGAATATTGCCACAAGCAACTTGATCAGCCGCAATTTTTAATTGCCTAGCAGGCCGAGCCAAACTCCATGATAACCATAATAAGAAAGGTGCACTAATTAACATCGTTAAAGTCAATAATAAAAAGGGATGATCAAAAATAAAATTTACCCATGGTGACTGAACATTAACAGCAGTTTGGATTATATATAGCTGATAAATTTTATCACCATATTTTAATGGAAAAGGACCGATTATCTCTTGTAAATCATATATTTTTTTAGCTGGACGCTCTAATTGTTTAGTATGTCCACTAAAATTTCGAACAATATCAATATTGCTAGTATTTGAGGTAATAATTTGATCATTCGGCGTTACAATATAAAGAAATTGTCCTGGATAATGTAACTTATCCATTATAATAATAAATCGCATCCACCAGCGAAAACTATTATTGGGAACATTGGGTAATTCATTTTTAATTGAATCAGCCAAAGCCGTTCCCATAGCTTTTTCTTTACTTGATAAATAAGTCAAATTTCGTGAATCTAGGCTAGGAATCGTAATGATTAGGACCAGAAAAAAAACGATAGTTAACAAGAAAATCGCAAAGATTCTTATGGTAAGCCTATCAAATATCAACATAATCCACTTTTCCCTATGGGGGAATAATTAGTATTTTGCATTTTGTTCAGGATTAATCACAAACTGATATCCTCTAGAGCGTAATGTTTTAATCCAAGGTAATCCGCCTTTGCGTTCAGGTAATTTTTTTCTTAAATTCGATACATGAACATCAATTGATCGAGCAAAAGGTAAAAATTCTTTCCCTAAAACTGATTTACTAAGCACTTCCCGTGAAATAATATTACCTTGTTGCTCTAGCAATTTAAGTAATATTTGAAATTCAGTGCTGGTTAATTCAATTTGTTTTTTACGATAAAATACAAGTTGCCGGCGAATATTGATTTCCAGCCCATCAATATCATAATTTAGTTGACTATAATCACTCAGCTCGGCAAGCGAACTATCCCATAATTTTCGTCTTAAGGTAGCACGAATACGCGCTATCAATTCCCGATCATTAAATGGTTTAATAATGTAATCATCAGCCCCTAATTCCAGACCAATAATTTTATCCAACTCATTATCTTTTGCCGTTAGCAGGATAATGGGAACAGTATGTTTTCTTCTTAATTCAGTCAACACACTAAAACCATTGATATCAGGCATCATGACATCCAGTAAAATAAGTTCGATCGAATTATTAAATTTTTCTAGTGCTTCTTTTCCTGAATGGGCAATTTCAATTATAAATCCTTCTAATTCCAATAATTCCTTTAATAAAGTTACAATTTCAATATCATCATCGACTAGCAGTAATTTTTTATTCATTATTATCTCCTGCAAAAATATCCTTTATATTGAATATGCTAGTTATATTTAATAGTGTATTAACAATGTGCGGTATTATATAGATTTAATCCTTGATTAGAAATCAAATGATCGATTTTTTATAAATAAACCATAGTTTTATGCTAATATGAAAGCGTTCAAAATGCCAAATAAAATTCAAAGAGAAATTAATGAATTCTACCTATGATAAACTTGTTAAACGATCCACAACCTTTTCATTATTCTTCGCGCTATTTTTAATTGCAATTAAATCTGCTACTTGGTGGATAACGGGCTCATTTAGCTTATTAGTTTCATTATTTGATTCTACAATGGATTTTTTGGCATCTGGATTAAATTTTATCTTAATTCGTTACGCTTTGAAACCACCTGATCATGATCATTGCTTTGGTCATGGTAAAGCAGAATCACTAGCTGCATTGGCACAAAGTGCTTTTATTATAGGCTCAGTAATTTTTCTTTTGATAAATAGTGTTAAATTATTAATCCATCCCGCTACTGTTAACTCCCCTATGGTAGGTATTATTATTTCAGCGGTTTCTGCCATATTAACCTTAATGCTGGTAATTTATCAACGTTATGTCATTAAACTAACTAACAGTAATGCGATTAAAGCCGATATGCTCCATTATTCTGCCGATTTACTCATTAATATTGCTGTCATTTTTGCTTTATGCTTAACTTGGTTGGGTATTGATTATGCTGATGGCGTTTTAGCATTAATCATTGGCTGTTATATTTTCTTGCACGCTATAAAAATTACCATCCATGCACTGCAAGATCTACTTGATAAAGCACTACCGCAAGCCGATAATCAAGCCATCGTTGAATTAGCCTTGTCCTTAAAAGAGATTCACGGCGTACATGAAATTAAAACTCGTCGCTCAGGTCCAATAACATTTGTTCAATTACATATTGAATTAGATGATTTAATGCCATTAGTCAAAGCACATGCAATTGCCGATAAACTCGAAAAAATGATTGCAAATAAATTTGCACCAGCTGAGGTCATTGTTCATCAAGATCCACTTTCAGTCATATCAAAAGAGAAAGCGACATTCGAAAATTTAATTAACTGACATTTTTTTCTATTGTGAGTGAGTGTTTATACTTCTATAATATTTACTAATCGAAACATTAAAGGTACTTAAGTATGATAAAAAAAATAGGTGTACTAACAAGTGGTGGTGATGCTCCAGGTATGAATGCAGCGATTCGTGGGGTTGTACGAACAGCATTATCCGAAGGATTAGAAGTGTATGGCATTGAGGACGGTTATCTAGGTTTATACGAAAACAGAATTAAACGGCTTGAACGCTATAGCGTATCAGATGTCATTAATCGTGGTGGAACATTCTTAGGATCAGCCCGATTCCCTGCTTTTAAAGAAAAAGAAACTCGTCAAGTCGCCATCGAAAATCTTAAGAAAAATGGGATTGACGCCTTAGTTGTAATCGGCGGTGATGGTTCATATATGGGAGCGATGCGTTTGACAGAAGAAGGCTTCCCTTGTATCGGACTACCAGGCACCATTGACAACGATATTCGTGGTACTGACTATACTATCGGTTATTTCACTGCTCTACAGACTGCAGTAGAAGCTATCGATCGCCTGCGTGATACGTGTTCATCGCATCATCGTATTTCTGTAATTGAAATTATGGGACGCGATTGTGGTGACTTGACCTTAAATGCGGCTGTTGCGGGTGGTTGTGAGTTCATGATTATCCCTGAAGTAACGTGTACTAAAGACGATTTAATTGAAGAGATTAAACTTGGTTTTGCTAAAGGTAAAAAACATGCCATCGTAGCAGTCACTGAATTGATGCTGGATGTTAACCAATTAGCTAAAGATATTGAAGCAGCAGTCGGTCATGAAACTCGAGCAACTGTACTAGGTCACGTTCAACGTGGCGGTTCACCAGTACCTTATGACCGTATTTTAGGCTCCAGAATGGGGGCTTATGCAGTAGAATTATTACAACAAGGACACGGTGGACGTTGTATCGGTATTCAACATGGTAAATTAGTTCATCATGATATTATCGATGCCATTAACAATATGAAACGCCCATTTGATATGGATCTATTCAATACAGCGAAACGTTTATTCTAAGTATTCATTGTAAATAAATGGCTACTTGACTCTTCACCTTATTTTAAAAAGTGGGTTTTTAATCCACTTTTAAATAATGTTATCCATTATGATCAAACAAGGAGAAAGCATTATGCAATTCTTAGCTGGCGAAAATCGTTTCTATGTCCCTAATCCTGATGGTGGTGAAGATATTGCCGAAATTACATATACATTAATCGGCCATGATAAAGCATCAATCGATCATACTTTTGTTAATGTCAACTATCGTGGGCAAGGTATTGCGGATCGACTGTTCGACTTAGTGATTGAAGAGATGCGTAAACAAAAACGTAAAGTTGTACCCGTTTGTTCTTATGCAGTGAAAAAGTTTGAGCGCGACGCGCAGCTCCAAACAATCAAAGCCTAATTTAGGTCTTAAATCATTTCCTTAAGACGGCTAATTTTTCTTTACCGTCTTTTATTGCTCAATTACTTGAGCATGCTAAAATAGCCCATTATCGCTTTATTAAGTAGCAGGAACTATTTCATGAAAGTAAAAACTCGCTTTGCCCCAAGCCCAACTGGCTATTTACATGTTGGCGGTGCGCGCACGGCACTTTATTCTTGGCTCTATTCCCGTCATGCTAACGGTACTTTCGTATTACGCATTGAAGACACAGATTTGGAACGCTCTACGCCTGAAGCTATTGAAGCCATTATGGAAGGTATGAATTGGTTACAACTGTCTTGGGATGAAGGTCCTTATTATCAAACAAAACGTTTCGATCGCTACAATCAAGTCATTGACCAAATGTTAGTCGACGGCAGTGCATACCGTTGCTATTGTTCAAAAGAACGCTTAGAAAAATTACGCGAAGAACAAATGGCTCATGGCGAAAAAGCTCGCTATGATGGTCGTTGCCGTTGTGATAGCGTCCAAAAAAATCATTCCAGCAATGAACCACATGTAGTACGTTTTGCCAATCCAATTGATGGCGTAGTAATATTTAACGATCTCATTCGTGGTCCAATCGAAATCGCCAATAAAGAATTAGATGATTTAATTATTCGTCGCACTGATGGTTCACCAACCTACAATTTTTGTGTTGTCGTAGATGATTGGGATATGGAAATCACTCATGTCATTCGGGGTGAAGATCATATCAACAATACCCCACGTCAAATTAACATTCTTAAAGCTCTTGGTGCCCCATTACCACAATATGGGCACGTCTCAATGATTTTAGGTGATGATGGGCAAAAATTATCTAAACGTCATGGTGCAGTGAGCGTAATGCAATATCGTGATGATGGTTACTTACCCGAAGCACTACTTAATTATTTAGTACGCTTGGGGTGGTCACATGGCGATCAAGAAATCTTTAACATTCCTGAAATGATCGAATATTTCACGCTTGATGCGGTTAGCCGTTCAGCAAGTGCCTTTAATACTGAAAAATTATTATGGTTAAATCATCATTATATTAACCACTTAGATGCTGATTATGTTGCACAACATTTAGTATGGCATATGGACAAACACGGCTATGATTTAAATCAAGGACCTGATCTCATTACGATTATTAAATTATTTGGTGAACGCTGTAAAACCCTGAAAGAGATGGCCGAATCATGTCACTATTGTTATCAAGATTTTAGGGATTTTGATGCCGATGCAGCGAAAAAGCATCTTCGCCCAGTGGCAAAAGAACCGTTAGAAGTTATTAAAGCTAAAGTCACAGCAATTGCTGATTTCGATTGGGAAATTCAAAAAATTCACCAAGTTATTCAAACAACTGCTGATGAACTGGGTGTCGGCATGGGGAAAGTTGGCATGCCATTACGTGTTGCCGTAACGGGACTGGGTCAATCGCCATCTGTTGATGCCACAGTTTTTGCCATAGGTAAAAAACGCACATTAGCAAGAATTGATAAAGCATTGGCTTACATTGCAGCGCGAGAGCAGGCACAAGCGTAATATAATTTTATTGCCGGGTCATTTTCGGCAATAAACTTTACAATTTTGAAAGCTGATATGACTCGTTTAAAAAAACGTTATTGGATTTCACTGAGTCTTTTACTTATCATCATATTGTTGAGCTTATTTGGCTGGCAGTACTGGTTGTCTTTTAAGCAAAAATATCAACTAACGATTAATTGGCAGGGCATCAGTGTAGGTTTTAACGGTTTATCCTTTACAGATCTGACCGTATCTCAGTCTTCAATGTTATCGTTAACCGTCAAAGAGTTACACATTTCTTGGTCGAATTTATCAGCAGAAAATATTGATATCCACTGGCTATCTGATGAAACGCATAAAATAGCCAATACGGCAGAAAAAGAACTTAGACGTGAAGATAAAAATCCTAATCAATTTACATTTGATACCCAACTTGTTTCATCAATACTTCACTGGTTACCTAACACCATAAATATTCATTCTTTACGATTTTATCAACAAGATAAACCATTATTGGATATAAAAGTTACTCTAGAAAAACAACTAGAATCAATACTACTCAATGTATCAACTAATACGCAATATTCGGCTAACCTATCAGCGATAATCGCTTTTAATGAGATGGATTCACGCTTAGAGATTCATAATGGTATTTTAACAACCACGATCAATCAATTTGGCATACAAAATGGTCATTTAAATTTACCGTTTACCGGTTCAATTACGGGCAATCGAATCATCTTAACCAACTTAGATACTGCAGCAATTAATCTAGCAAAAGTCAATATTTCTGACGACGTTATTCTTAGTAATTTAATCAGTAAGTTAAGCTTTCAGATTGAATCATCAATTCCATTTAAAAATAATCAACTGTCAGCGACGGCACAACTAGCAATAAATAAACTAAATGCGATATATAAAAACAGTGAAATTAAATCAGTTACAGGTAACATGAATCTGTCGGTCAAGAACAATCAATTATCTATTTCGACCCCGAGTATCAATATTCAAGAAATGAATGTTGGAGTTATTTTTGAAAAAATAAAATTTGCAGGCGCTTATTCTTCAATTTTAACGGCGCCTGAAAAAGGCATAGTTGTATGGAAAAACGCACAAGCAACCATTTTTTCTGGCAAGATATTTCTTGATAAAGGCAAATTGGATTTAGCTAAATTACCTCAACAAGTTAATCTAAATCTAACCCAGATACAATTAAAAGATATTTTAGCTAAATATCCTGTTGAAGGTCTGGTAGGTAATGGTGCAATAGATGGCACATTACCCATCACATTAAGTGAAGTTAAAAACAAAGGGAAAACCACTTTTCATCTTTTAATCAAAAATGGCCAATTAACTTCCACTAATCAAGGTTATTTACAGTTCGAAAATCCAGCTTTAAAAGATTATGTAAAAAATAATCCAAAGATGAAAATACTCACTGATATTCTTAAAAATTTTCATTATACTAAGTTAACCAGTAAAGTGGATTATGCAAATGATATTGCCAAATTAGGTCTTAACATTCAAGGCAGTAATTCTGACGTAGAAAATGGTAAAGCAGTCAATTTTAATATTACGCTAGAAGAGAATATTGCTAAACTAATGACCAGTTTATTATTATCAGACCAAATTAGTGAACCAATTCGAAAACGAATTGAGTCACGTTTAAAATAACCAGAGGCTCTTTTATGATACGGAATGTGATTGCTGTCATAGTAATGAGTAGCATATTAATCGGCTGCTCACCAACAGTAAAAGTTCAGGCACCGAGTGAACCGATTAATATTAATTTAAATGTCAAAATCGATCATGAAATTAACATAAAAGTAGATAAAGCATTGGATAATATAATTAATAAATCAGGTTTATATTAATGAATAAAATAATCTAACTAACATCAATTGACTGATTAAAAAATAAATTGATAAACCTAGATGTAATGAACATTAACAATTAAATAAAATTTTTAGCTCACTTTAATGTTAATTCAATATAAAGTATTTATTAAAGAGGTTATTATGACTATCTATAAAAAATTTACTATCGTATTTTTAACAGCTGCTTTATCTTTTCCGGTGTTTGCATTAAATTTAGAGCAAGCGATTAACGTACTTGGTCAAGCTAAAGTAAATGGATTAGTTGGTGAACAAGCTGATGGCTACTTAGGCGTAGTGAGAGATGAAGCTAACGCCAGTGAAATTGTGCAGTTAATCAATCAAGCTCGTAAACAAGAATACCAAAAAGTTTCTGCCGAAACGAATGTTCCCCTAAATGAAGTTGAAAATAGAGCGGGTAGTAAAGCGCAAGAAAAAACCCCAGTAGGACAATATATAAAACAACAAGGTCAATGGGAAAAAAAGTAATATTGTAATAAGTAAGTATGTAATTTTTGTAACAAAAGTAAAAGTATCATGACTTTATACTTTAATTGTTTATAAATAATGTGTATGCTGTTTATTTTGGTATTTACTCATTAAAATGATAAGTGGTAAGACTAATTAAAATAAGATTAATTTTTCATATCGTTTTTTATATAAAAATAGTATCGCTTATGCGATTTTAAATGGAGAAACTCAATGTGTTCGATTCTTGGTATCCTTGATATAAAATCAGATCCACAAGCACTACGAACGAAAGCACTCGAACTTTCAAGCTTAATGCGTCATCGTGGTCCAGATTGGTCTGGTATTTTTGCCTCAGATAAAGCTATCCTTGCTCATGAACGTCTATCAATTGTCGATGTGAATACAGGTGCGCAACCCCTTTATAATAAAGACAAAACCTTAGTATTAGCGGTTAATGGCGAAATTTATAATCATCAAGAACTCCGAAATCAGTACAAAGATCGTTACGAGTTTCAAACTGGTTCTGACTGTGAAGTAATTTTAGCCCTTTACCAAGAAAAAGGGATCCATGGTCTTGATGAATTACAAGGTATGTTCGCCTTTATCCTTTACGATATTAATAACAACAGTTATTTTATTGGTCGTGATCATATCGGTATTATCCCAATGTATATGGGCTATGATGAAAATGGTACTTTTTATGTTGCTTCAGAAATGAAAGCGTTAGTGCCTGTTTGTAAAACAATCGAAGCCTTCCCACCAGGATGTTATCTATCAAGTACTGAAGGGGAAATCAAAACGTATTATCAGCGCGATTGGATGGATTACGAAAATGTAAAAGATAATAAAACGGATATTAATGCACTACGTATTGCTTTAGAAGAGTCTGTCAAAAGCCACCTTATGTCTGATGTACCTTATGGTGTGTTATTATCAGGCGGATTAGATTCTTCGGTAATTTCGGCGATTACCAAAAAATTCTCTGCGCGTCGTGTTGAAGATCATGAAAAAACAGAAGCATGGTGGCCGCAACTACATTCTTTTGCTGTTGGTTTGAAAGGTGCGCCAGATCTTAAAGCGGCACAAGCCGTTGCTGATCATTTAGGTACGGTTCATCATGAAATTAACTTCACTATTCAAGAAGGTATTGATGCGATACGCGACGTAATTTATTTCATTGAAACCTATGACGTCACAACGATCCGAGCTTCTACGCCGATGTATTTAATGGCAAGAAAAATCAAAGCAATGGGCATCAAAATGGTGTTGTCTGGTGAAGGTGCTGACGAAGTATTTGGCGGTTATTTGTATTTTCATAAAGCGCCAAATGCAAAAGAATTTCATGAAGAAACCGTACGTAAATTAGCTGCGCTACATATGTATGATTGTGCTCGGGCAAATAAAGCTATGGCGGCTTGGGGCGTGGAAGCACGTGTACCATTCTTAGATAAAAAATTCCTCGATGTAGCAATGCGCATCAATCCACAGGATAAAATGTGCGGTAGCAATGGTAAAATGGAAAAGCATATCGTACGTGAAGCATTTGAATCTTACTTACCGGCTTCTGTTATTTGGCGTCAGAAGGAGCAATTCTCGGATGGTGTTGGTTACAGTTGGATTGATACGTTAAAAGAGATTGCCGAAACTAAGATTACTGATCAGCAATTAGAAAATGCTAAATTCCGTTTCCCATATAATACGCCAGCTAGCAAAGAAGCGTATATGTATCGGGAGATTTTCGATGAATTATTCCCAGTTGAAAGTGCCGCACACTGTGTACCAGGTGGTCCAACTGTTGCTTGTTCGACCGCTAAAGCTATTGAATGGGATGAGTCATTTAAAAATCTAAACGACCCATCGGGTCGTGCGGCTGTAGGTGTACATAATGATGCCTATAAGAAATAACCATTAATTTTTTGTAATCGGTTAAAAATGGTGGCATTTTGCCACCATTTTCATTGTAAGAAGACTATTATCTTTATCTTTTGTTGGATCTAGATAGCGTTTTATAATCCATATCATTAAATTTCATTTAACCGTTTTAATTTTATTGCTAATTTAGGCATTATTCCGCTAAAATGTTTCGCTATTATTTAATTATCAGATTTTAACTTAAAAATCATGTTTGAAATAAACCCAGTCAGGAATAAAATCGCAGAACTTATTGAGAGAACCGCCGCTATACGGGGGTATCTTTGACTATGAAACGAAGAAAGAGCGTCTTGAAGAAGTTAATGGCGAACTCGAACAGGCGGACGTTTGGACTAATCCAGAAAAAGCTCAATCGCTTGGCAAAGAACGGGTCGCATTAGAAACCATTATTAATACCATCGATACCTTAATGCAAGGTCTAGATGATGTTGAAGGGTTATTAGAATTAGCCGTTGAAGCCGATGATCTTGATACCTTCAATGAAACGCAATCTGAGTTGCAACAACTAGAAAGCAAACTAGATAAATTGGAATTTCATCGGATGTTCTCTGGTGATTATGACAGTGCCGATTGTTATTTAGATATTCAATCGGGCTCAGGTGGCACCGAAGCGCAAGATTGGGCTGAAATGCTATTACGGATGTATTTACGTTGGGCTGAGGCAAAAGGCTTTACTACTGAAGTAATGGAAGTTTCAGATGGCGATGTTGCCGGGATAAAATCTGCCACGATCCGCGTAGCCGGGGATTATGCATTTGGCTGGTTACGAACCGAAACAGGGGTCCATCGTTTAGTACGTAAAAGTCCATTTGATTCTGGCAATCGTCGGCATACTTCATTTGCATCGGTATTTGTTTACCCAGAAGTGGATGATAATATTGATATTGAAATCAATCCTGCCGATTTACGTATCGATGTTTACCGAGCATCGGGAGCAGGTGGTCAGCATATTAACCGTACCGAATCTGCGGTACGTATTACGCATATTCCAACAGGAATTGTGACGCAATGCCAAAATAACCGTTCGCAACACAGCAATAAAGATCAAGCAATGAAGCAGTTAAAAGCAAAATTGTATGAACTGGAAATGCAAAAGAAAAATGCTGAAAGGCAGCAAATGGAAGAAAACAAATCTGATATTGGCTGGGGTAGCCAAATTCGTTCGTATGTACTTGATGATTCACGAATTAAAGATTTGCGTACGGGCGTTGAAACACGTAACACTCAGGCCGTTCTCGATGGCGATTTAGATCAATTTATTGAAAAAAGCTTAAAAGCGGGACTATAAACAGTTTATAAGGTAACAAGCATGTCAACACAGCAACAAGATCAAGTTAATACTAGTATGGAAGATCTCAATAACGAATTAGTCGCTCGTCGTGAAAAATTAGTGCAAATTCGTGAAAATGGTATC
Organism: Frischella sp. Ac48; assembly: GCF_019641635.1. Taxonomy (NCBI): domain Bacteria; kingdom Pseudomonadati; phylum Pseudomonadota; class Gammaproteobacteria; order Orbales; family Orbaceae; genus Frischella; species Frischella sp. Ac48. The sequence continues at coordinate 182,250 of NZ_JAETXP010000003.1, read as the reverse complement.
GCATTCCCAAATGATTTTCGTCGAGATGCGATTTCAAATGAACTACATCAAAAATATGACGAAAAGACTAACGAAGCACTAATTGAAAATAAAATTCAAGTTGCCGTTGCCGGGCGTATGATGATGCGCCGAATCATGGGTAAAGCATCATTTGTCTCATTACAAGATGTTGGAGGTCAAATCCAGTTATATGTAACTCGCGATGATTTACCAGAAGGGCTTTATAATGAACAATTTAAAAAATGGGATTTAGGCGATATTATCGCAGCTAAAGGATACCTGTTTAAAACCAAGACAGGTGAATTATCTATTCACTGTGAAGAAATCCGTTTATTAACTAAAGCATTGCGCCCACTACCCGATAAATTCCACGGGCTAGCCGATCAAGAAACCCGTTATCGTCAACGTTATTTAGATTTAATCACCAATGAAGAATCACGTAAAACCTTTAGGGCTCGGTCACAAATTGTTTCTGAAATTCGTCAATTTATGAATGAAATGCAGTTTATGGAAGTAGAAACACCGATGATGCAAGTGATTCCTGGTGGCGCATCAGCAAAACCATTCATTACTCACCACAATGCCCTGGATTTAGATATGTATCTACGGATCGCACCAGAGCTTTACCTAAAGCGTTTAGTCGTTGGTGGATTTGAACGGGTTTATGAAATTAACCGTAATTTCCGTAATGAAGGAGTATCACCACGCCATAATCCTGAATTCACTATGATGGAACTTTATATGGCTTATGCCGATTATAAAGATTTAATTACTATCACTGAATCACTATTTCGTCGTTTAGCCATTGCTGTAACCGGTTCTGCTGTTGTGCAATATGGTGAATACACCTTTGACTTTGGGCAACCATTTATCAAAATGACGATGCGTGAAGCTATTTGTCATTATCGTCCAGAAACCAATAACGCTGATTTAGATGATTTTGATAAAGCATGTACGATTGCTAAAGCTGTAGGTATTGAAGTCGAAAAAGGTTGGGGATTAGGCCGAGTTGTAACAGAAATTTTTGAAGAAGTGGCAGAGGCTAACTTAATTCAGCCAACATTTATCACTGAATATCCAGCCGAAGTTTCGCCACTTGCTCGTCGTAATGACATAAATTCTGAAGTCACAGATCGATTTGAATTCTTTATCGGTGGTCGTGAAATCGGTAACGGTTTTTCAGAACTCAACGATGCCGAAGATCAAGCCGAACGTTTTGCTGAACAAGTTCGCCAAAAAGATGCTGGCGATGATGAAGCGATGTTCTTCGATGAAGATTACGTGACCGCATTAGAACATGGCTTGCCACCAACTGCCGGATTAGGTATTGGTATTGACCGAACCGTAATGTTATTTACGAATAGTCATACTATTCGTGATGTCATTTTATTCCCAGCGATGCGTCCAACCAAATAACCCCCGTTAGCCATCACCTTAAAGGTGGATGGCTACTCATCCCCATCCAAATCTAAAATAAGGATTTTTGAGTTACGTTGAAAATTGTACAACTGTTTCTTTTTTATCGGTAAATCATCAACTTCTGCCGGAACAAAGCCTTTCTCTCTAAACCAGTGAATACTACGCGTAGTTAATACAAATAATTTTTTTAATCCCATTTTTTGGGCTTTTTCAACCAACATAGCTAATAACATATCGCCACGCGCAGAATTACGATACTCAGGATGAATCGCTACACAAGCCATTTCTGCCATACCTTCATCAAAATAAGGATACAGCGCAGCACAACCGATTGTCATATTGTCGCGTTCAATAATAGTAAACTTGTCAATCTCAATTTCAAGTTGTTCGCGGGAACGACGAACTAAAATCCCTTGCTCTTCTAAAGGACGAATCAGTTCCAAAATCCCACCGATATCATTAATATTAGCATTGCGGGCCTTTTCAGAACGTTCCATTGCCACTTGGGTACCAATGCCGTCGCGTGAAAAAAGTTCTTGCAAAATGGAACCGTCAACCAAATAACTCACTAAATGACTACGATGCACACCATTGCGACATGCCCTTGCTGCTGCCTGTAAGAAGCGAGCATCACTGGAAAGATGTTTGCCTTGTTGCTCTTTATCATTTACATAGCGTTCAGCATCCGCAGGGTAGAGATCCGTAATCACTTGTCCGGATTCATTAAGCACACCTTGCTCACTACAAAAACTGATCAGCTTATCGGCTTTAAGCTTAATAGCCACTTCTGCAGCAACATCTTCTGACGCTAAATTAAAACTCTCGCCAGTGACCGAAACCCCAACAGGTCCTAATAAAACAATGGATCCAGCATTTAATTGGTTATTGATACCGTCACTGTTAATTCGCCGAATACGACCGGTATGACAATAATCAATACCATCATCAACCCCTAATGGTTGAGCAATTACAAAATTACCACTTATAACGTTAATATGTGCCCCTTGTAAAGGGGTATTATTCAAACACATTGATAAACTACCAATTATATTCAGCTGCAATAAACCGGTAACTTGTTTAATTATATCAAGGGTTTTAGCATCAGTAATACGTGTATATTTGTGATACCTAGGGACAATATTTTGAATTTTTAAGGCTTCATCAATTTGATTACGTGCACCATTAACAATCACTAATTTAATGCCCAAACTATGCAATAATCCAATATCATTAATGATACTAGCATAAGTATGACTTTTTAATGTTGCGCCAGTTAGCAAAATCACGAACGTTTTGCCCTGATGCGCATTAATATAAGGAACAGAGTGCCGCAAACCCTGGACAAGTTCAGTTGTTCGTTCTTTCATTTCAGCCACCAATATGAATAATTATGCAATAATTTTGTATTTTTATTTATTTTGATAAAATTCGCAAGTACTTTAAGCGATTAATCAAATAATATCTAAAACGATAACATCTTGCATTTTATTCATAGGTAGTTCATGGATTTTAAAATCCTAAATTAAGCAAATAAAGTTACTCAACAGTGACTGATTTAGCCAAATTACGTGGCCGATCAACATCAGTACCTTTATTTACAGCTACGTAATAAGCCAGTAACTGCATCGGAACAGTATAATAAATTGCCGCCGTCAGTGTTTCAACCGGTGGTAATACCATAACCTCAAAGTTTGCTTCGCTAACAAAATCAGCAGCATCTGTCGTAAATATATATAACTGTCCGTTTCTGGCTTTAACTTCTTCGATATTTGACTTGAGTTTTGCTAATAAATCGTTAAATGGAGCCACAACAATAATCGGCATTTGGTTATCGATCAATGCCAGAGGACCATGTTTTAATTCACCTGCTGCATACGCTTCAGCATGAATATAGGAAGTTTCTTTTAACTTTAAGGCTCCTTCTAACGCAATCGGATATTCATCACCACGCCCTAAAAATAACGCATGATGTTTATCAGCAAATTGTTCAGCTAATTTCTTTATCTGATGAGCGAACATTAATACTTGTTCAATTCGATTTGGGAGGATTTGTAATGCTTGCACAATTGATTGTTCAATTGTCGCTAATCTCTTTTTTACTTGGCAAACTTTGGCAACTAGCATTAATAATACAGTCAATTGGGTGGTAAATGCTTTTGTAGACGCTACACCAATTTCTGTTCCGGCTTTAGTTAATAAGACTAAATCAGCCTCTCTTACTAATGTCGATGCTGCAACGTTACAGATAGCCAATGTATTAATATAACCAATCTGCTTTGCTAAGCGCAGTGCCGCTAAAGTATCCGCAGTTTCACCCGATTGTGATAACGTAATGAAGAGGCTATTAGATCGTTTTGCTGGATTTCGATAACGATATTCCGATGCAATTTCAACATCACAAGGTATCTTTGCCAACGATTCAAACCAGTAACGTGCTACAAGTCCTGCATGATAAGCCGTACCACAAGCAACAATTTGAATATGTTCTAACTGATTAAAAATCGTATCAGCATATTCACCAAGTTCATCAAAATGAATTGAGCCATTTTGAATACGGCCTGTTAAGGTATTTTTAATGGCGATTGGCTGTTCAAAAATCTCTTTTTCCATATAATGTTGATAACCGCCTTTATCACCCGCATCATACTGCATATTCGATTCTAATACCGTACGCTGCACCCGTTGGCCTGCTTTATCGACAATATCAATCGTATCACAACCAATTTCAGCAATATCACCGTCTTCAAGAAAGATAAATTGTTGAGTAAGAGGCAATAATGCTAATTGATCAGACGCGATAAAATTTTCACCATGACCTAAACCAATGACTAATGGACTGCCGCAACGTGCTGCCACTAACCGATTAGGAGCACGACTATCCATAATCACAATGCCATAGGCACCACGCAATTGCGGTAATGCTTTTTTTACTGCCTCAAATAACGAACAATTTGTTTGCAGAATAATATCATGAATAAGATGAGCGATAACTTCAGAATCGGTTTCTGAACAAAATTGATATCCCTTTTCAATCAATTGAGTTCGCAAAGATTGATAGTTTTCAATTATACCATTATGAACAATGCTAATAAAACCTGAAACATGTGGATGGGCGTTATATTCACTTGGTTGACCATGAGTAGCCCAACGTGTGTGGGCAATACCAATACTTCCCTCAATCGGATTATGTTCTATCGCATCTTCTAAAGCCTTGACTTTACCAACGCGCCTTAATCTTTGTAGTGACAATGGTTGTGACCCATGAGAGGTGATAATCGCTAAACCTGCTGAATCATAGCCACGATACTCTAGCCGTTTTAATCCTGCTAATAGAATATTAACTACATCTTGTTGTGCAATCGCACCGACAATACCACACATAACCGTTCCTCAAAATTTATCTATTTGGCATTTTTTGTTGGTCGTTTCCAATTAGTAATATGTTTTTGTTTAACTCGACTGACGACCAATTCATTTTCACCAACATTACTGGTCACCGTTGTACCAGCAGCAATCGTTGCTCCATTGCCTACCGTAACGGGTGCAATAAGTTGAGTATCAGAGCCAACAAACACATCATTACCAATAATGGTTTGGAATTTATTAGCACCATCATAATTACAGGTAATGGTTCCGGCACCAATATTTACTGTTGAACCTATTTCACTATCTCCTAAATATGATAAATGACCGACCTTACTATTTTGTCCCAAATGTGCTTTTTTTAATTCAACAAAATTACCGACGTGGGCTTGATTCTCTAATTGGCTACCTGGTCGCAATCTTGCAAAAGGACCAACAGTACAATGGCTGGCTAGTGAACTGCCCTCAATCACTGTATACGGACTAATAATGCTGTTATCGCCAATCACACAATCTTTTAATATACATCCAGCGCCAATATAAACTTGATTACCCAGTTCCACTTTCCCTTCAATGATTACATTGCAATCAATCGTTACATCCTTTCCATGAATGAGCTCGCCGCGTAAATCAAAACGACTAGGATCAAGCAATGTTACACCGGCTAACAGCAGTTGATTAGCCCTATGCTGTTGATGAGTTCGTTCTAATTCCGCTAGTTGTAATCGGTTATTTACACCCGCTACTTCATATATGTATTGTGGATGCGTTGCAACAATTGGTCGCCCTTCTTGATGAGCCATCCCAATAATATCGGTAAGATAAAATTCTTGTTGTGCATTATGATTATTGATTTTAGCTAGCCAGTGTTTTAATAGCTTTCCAGGCACTAACATAATACCGGTATTCACTTCCTTAATGGACTGCTGCTGTTTTGTTGCATCTTTTTGCTCAACAATGGCAACAACCTCGCCCTTTTCGCGAACGATTCGACCATAACCAGTTGGGTCATCTAATACAACGGTCAGTAACGAAATACCATCTTGAGGTTTATTAGCAATTAAAGCTTCTAAAGTTTGTTTCGATATTAACGGTGTATCAGCATATAAGATTAGAATGTCTTCATCATCGTTAATATAAGGTATCGTTTGCTGTACAGCATGGCCGGTGCCTAATTGCTGTTCTTGTAAAACTAATTGTACTGGTTGATGCTGTAGGGCTTGCTCTAATTGTGTTTTACCATGACCATAAACCACATAGAGACGATCTGAACCTAACTGGAGCACCGTATCAATAACATGCTGTAACATGGTTTTATGACCAATTCTATGTAAAACTTTAGGTAGGTTAGAATACATACGGGTTCCTTTACCCGCTGCTAAAATAACAGAACTTAAATGAGACATAATGATAACCAAGCTAAAAAAATTGTGATTACTATAATAAAAGATATTGTCGTTAACAATCTTAATCGGCATGTTAAAATTTAATTTTTATTGTGAAATAAGTTTACCTTTGCATTTGATTATGCGTTTAAAAGATAAATCGTGATAAATTACGATCCCAACTACAACCGCGATGATTAATGCTATAATAAATCTCAATTGTTAATTATCGGTATTTTAGGAAATATCATGCCATTACAAAATGATCGCTACCTTCGTGCTTTGCAGTGTCAACCTGTCGATTACACACCGCTTTGGATGATGCGTCAGGCTGGACGTTATCTACCAGAATATCGACAATTACGAGCCCAAGCCGGCGATTTTATGACCCTATGTAAAACACCAGAACTAGCTTGCGAAGCAACCTTACAACCAATACGTCGTTATGATCTTGACGCTGCGATTATCTTTTCTGATATTTTAACCATTCCTGATGCTATGGGATTGGGATTATATTTTCAACATGGCGAAGGACCAAAATTCAAAACAACGATTAATACATCTAATGACATCAAACAGTTAGCCATTCCAGATCCTGAGATAGAATTAGGTTATGTTATGGCAGCGATTCGGCAAGCTAAGTATGAATTAAAACGTAAAATTCCGTTGATTGGCTTTGCTGGTAGCCCTTGGACTTTAGCAACTTACATGGTTGAAGGAGGGAGTAGTAAGACGTTTACCAAAATCAAAAAAATGTTATATAGCGATCCATCGTCATTACATCAGTTGCTTGATAAACTCAGTGACAGTATAGCCCTTTATCTAAATGCTCAGATTAAGGCCGGAGCCCAGTCCATTATGATTTTTGATTCTTGGGGTGGAGTATTAAGTCATTCCAGCTATCGTGAATTTTCACTGCATTATATGAGTAAAATCATTTCTCAATTGCAACGTGGTCAACGTCAGCATACCTTCTCGACTGATTATGTCCCTGTCACGTTATTTACAAAAGGAGGAGGGCTATGGTTTGACCTTATAAGCCAATCCGGTTGTGATGCGATAGGTGTGGATTGGACGGTAGATTTAAGTACCCTACCAAAAGAAAAAATTGCAATACAAGGTAATCTGGATCCAACCGTGTTATATGGTAATCGTCATACCATTGAGAAAAATGTCGATTTGGTACTTAAAGAATATGGGCCGTATAACGGTCATATCTTCAATCTTGGTCATGGCATTAATCAAGATACCCCAACGGAAAGCGTTGAAATACTCATTAATGCCGTTCATCAAAAATCTGCCAAATAACTATTGATTTAAAGGTTTATAACATGATTGAAAATCCTATTCACTTACGTTTAGAAAAATTATCACAACCACAACTTTCCTTATTTATGGTATGTCTGTGCGAAAGAATGTATCCTAATTTTGCTTTTTATTGTCAACAAACGGGCAGTGGCGATCATAAAATCTACAAAAATATACTCGATTTAGTTTGGGAATCACTAATAGTTAAAAATGCTAAAATTAATTTCGATAATCAATTAGAAAAATTAGAACATATTATTCCAACGATTGAAGATGAAAATATTTATAGTATTTATCCAGCTATTGATGCATGCCAAGCATTAAGCGAATTAATTCATGCTTATTTAAGTAGTGATTTTGCAGAATGTGCGGTATCAGTTAGCCAATTATCACTTAAAACGATTGCAGAATTAGAAATGATTAAAATCGATAAACAATTATCTATGGATGAAATAAAAACATTGCCGGCCATCCTAGATGAATTAGATATCCAATGGGAAATCTTTCGAATCATAAAAAAAAGCGAAATTAATAAAAATATAACGTTAATAAAAGGATTGAAAGAAGATTTACGCGAAGAACAAATAAGTAATATCGGTGTTTTTTTAGGCGATTAACTGTAAAGATGCAATCATTTTCAACGATTTTGATAAATTCTACTTTAATCTTATTTAAATATAGTCTAAATTGAATAGGATTATCAATATGTGCTTTACTTGAAGTTATGCATTATGTTGTGTTTAACTTCTCTTTTCAACTATAAATTATTGTGTAAGGATATGTCCATGAACAAAACAGAACTTGTCGACGCTATTGCAGCTAAAGCAAACATTACAAAAGTTGCAGCTAAAAATGCGCTTGAAGCGACTTTAACTGCGATCACAGAAAGCCTTGAAAAAGGTGATTCGGTTCAATTAGTTGGTTTCGGTACTTTTAAAGTAAACAGCCGTAAAGCACGCACTGGTCGTAACCCTAAAACCGGTAAAGAAATCAAAATTGCTGCTACCACTGTTCCAGCATTCGTAGCAGGTAAAGGTCTTAAAGACGCAGTTAAATAATAGGATTAAATAATAAGTTATTTTAATTCTGTATACGAAAAGACCTGCCATTAGGCAGGTCTTTTTTTATAAACTACTTGAATTAGGACTGACTTCGCCGCGCTTTAACACGCGCAATGGCATCTGCAACCAATTGCTTACGTGCGACGGGTATACTACTTACCGAAGAAGTTGCAGAACTTGCTAAGATTGACGATTTAGTCATTAATCGGCGTTGTTTCTTCATTTTTAACTGATTTTCAGCATACTTCGACATTGCTATCTGAGGTGTCTGTAAGTTTATGCAATTAGTGGGGCAAGCATTAATACATTCCTCACACGACGTACAATATTGCGGAATAACGGTATGTAGCAAGTGTCTAGCGCCAACAATTGCGTCAGTTGGGCAAACACGTACGCATTTACCACAACCAATACAATTGTGTTCATCAATGTAAGCGGTTAAAACGGTTGTCATTAACTTAAACCAACTATATTACCATTTTCATCAATATCAATTTGGCGGTAAGCTGGATTGGTTCCTAATCCAGGCATCGTCATGATATTACCAGCATAAACCCGAATAAAACCGGCTCCAGCAGAAATGGCCAAATGACTAATATCAATTTCAAAATTAGTCGGTACATTTTTTAATGCCGGATCAGCACTGATCGACATTGGCGTTTTCGCCACGCACAATGGTAAATGATCTAAGTGTAAATTTTCAATATCCTGTATATCTTTTAATGCCTGCTCAGCCAAATTAACTTTACTAGCACCATATTTTTGCGCTAATTTTTCTATTTTTACAATTAACTTATCATCATCCTGATAAGGTAATATTACCTTACTTTCCATTTCACATGCTTTAACCACATGTTGTGCCAGTTTTTCAGCACCTTTCCCACCTTTGATGAAAACTTCACTCAATTCACAAGCAAATGCGCCATGTGCCAGCGCATACTGCTGTAAAAATGCTAACTCTTCTTCACTATCATGTGGGAAGCGATTAATTGCCACAATGACCGGCATACCATAACTTTTTGCATTTTGAATATGCCATGCTAAATTTGCAGCACCAATTTCTAACAGCTCAACATTTGATTCAGTAATCTCTTTGGGAATCGGTTGTCCTGGTTTTATATTGAATTTACCACTGTTAGATTTTAAACTTCTTACTGTCGCCACTAAAACTACACAAGATGGCGCTATACCCGATTGGCGATATTTGATGTTAAAAAATTTCTCCATCCCCATATCAGAACCAAAACCGGCTTCAGTAATCACATAATCGGCTAATGGTAATGCAATTCGATCGGCTAACACCGAAGAATTACCATGAGCGATATTAGCAAATGGACCTGCATGGATCAATGCTGGTGTATTTTCAATGGTTTGCATTAGATTTGGGTTAATCGCTTCTTTTAATAAAACCGTCATCGCTCCTGCAACTTCTAAATCTTCAGCGGTGATGACATTACCATCCGTGTTATAAGCAAGAATAATATTACCAATACGTTTACGCATATCTTGTAAATCGTTGGCTAATGCTAAAATTGCCATAAGTTCGGATGCAGCGGTAATTTCAAAACCATCGCGGCGTTCAATGCCATTAACGCCGCCACCAACACCAACGGTAACATGACGCAAAGCACGATCATTATGATCAATCACACGTTTCCAAATAATACGTTCTTTATCAAAATTAAGTCGGGCTAAGCCTGTTTTGGCTGTAAATTCATCACCTAAACGCTCTTCATGATACAACCGTGAATCGATTGCAGCAGAGGCCAAATCATGAGCAGCTGTGATGGCATGAATATCACCAGTTAAGTGAAGATTTAAGGTTTCCATTGGTAATACTTCGGCCTGGCCGCCACCAGCAGCCCCCCCTTTCACACCAAATACTGGTCCTAAACTCGGTTGCCGAATACAGGCAATCGCTTTTTTACCAATATAGTTCAAACCTTCACTTAAACCTATCGTATTAACGGTTTTCCCTTCACCTAAAGGGGTGGGTGTAATCGCCGTAACAAGTACGAGTTTACCTTGTTCCTTATTTTGATTGGCCTTAATGATAGATAAATCAATTTTAGCAACATATTTGCCATGGGGGATTAAATAGTCATCATGAATTTGATAATGCTGTGCAATCTGGCTAATTGGTAGTAACTGGCTTGTTGTTGTCATAATGAGCGTCTCATTGTTTTGTTATAATACCGTGTATATCGGGCTGTTAGTATAATAAAATTACTTTATTGAATAAAGACATGATTTTAACATATGATACACTAACCAATATTCTTAGAAATAGGGTAACCTAATGTCGTTTAATAATCTTATTTTTATAACACAGGATAAAGTAAAAAGCATGTAAATTCGGCAAGAATAACGTAAATTTGCTATATTAGCTTTATTTCACTACTAAAATACATTGAATATAATAAATAAGCTTAACTTAGCCTATTTTGAACAAAATATCAGTATCAACTTATCTTGATATAAACTATTTTATTGCATTTAAAAAGAAGGATAGATTAATTATGGAATGGCTTTCTCAATATTTAGTATTTCTTGCCGAAACAGTCACGATTGTTATCGCAATTATAACGATCTTACTGTTTATTTTGGTACAACGCAAAAAATCTGCCCCTTCTGGTAGCTTGGAAATTAAAGATTTAACCGAAGAATATCGCGATATTAAAGAAACGATGCTACTAAGTACTATGGATGATTTTGCTAACAAGGAATACAACAAGCAACAAAAAAAGATACGTAAAGAAGAAAAAAAACAACAGAAGCAAGCATTAAAAACCAAAACTGATAATCTCGCAGGGCAAGAGGAACAAACAAAAAATGTGGATTCTACCGTTTGTAAACCTAATTGTTATGTATTGAGTTTTAATGGCAGCATCGATGCTCATGAAGTAGAAGATTTACGACAGGAAGTAACCGCCGTTTTATCCGTTGTTAAACCAGAAGATAAAGTAATACTAAAACTAGAAAGCCCTGGCGGCGTCGTACATGGTTATGGTTTGGCGGCATCTCAATTATTACGTTTTCGCCAACGCGATATTCATCTTACTGCGGTTGTTGATAAAGTTGCCGCTAGTGGTGGCTACATGATGGCTTGCACAGCCAATGAAATTATTGCTGCACCATTTGCCATTATTGGCTCAATAGGCGTGGTAGCGCAAATACCTAACTTTCATCGGTTATTGAAAAAAAATGATATCGATATTGAATTACAAACTGCCGGACAATATAAACGTACTTTGACGATGTTTGGTGAAAACACTGAAGCAGGTCGTCAAAAATTCCAGCAAGAGTTGGAAGAAACACATTTACTATTTAAGGATTTTGTGGCTGAAAATCGCCCTAATGTTAATATTGAAGAAGTAGCAACTGGAGAACATTGGTTTGCAGTACAAGCAAAAGATAAAGGTCTCATTGATGAAATCAATACTAGTGATGATGTAATATTATCATTATTAGAAAATTACAAAATTATGAGTGTTAAATATCATCGCCGTAAAAAACTTACTGATCGATTAACTAAAAATATCGTGAGTGGTATCGAACGGCTATTGTTTAGAAATAGTCGTACCATATATTAATTATCACAGGAATAACCGTTAATTATGTCACAAGATAATGTATTGTTAGAACAGTTTCTGGATTCTCTTTGGTTAGAAAAAAGTTTGGCAGATAATACTATTCAATCTTATCGTCTAGATTTACAGGCACTGAGTAATGTATTACATAAATTAAATGTGACATTATTAACGGCGCAAATGGCGCACTTACAAGATTTTTTATTACAAAGAGTGACCCAAGGCTATAAAGCCAGTAGTTCAGCACGTCTACTTAGTGCCATCAAACAATTTTATCAATATTTATATCGTGAAAATTATCGTATTGATGATCCTTCAGCCGCTTTATCATCACCTAAATTACCGAAAAATTTACCTAAAGATTTAACTGAATCACAGGTAGAAGCGTTATTACAAGCACCTAATACTGAAGATAGATTGGAAATTCGAGATAAAGCCATGTTGGAATTACTTTATGCCACGGGCTTACGTGTTTCTGAATTAGTCGGTTTACAATTAAATGATATGAGTTTAAATCAAGGTGTAATCCGGATTATTGGTAAAGGTAATAAAGAACGATTAGTACCATTGGGAGAAGAAGCAATTTATTGGCTTGAGTACTATTTAAAATATAGTCGCGATGAGTTACTCAAATATAAACCAAGTGATATCTTATTTCCTAGCCGCTTAGGGACAGCAATGACACGTCAGACGTTCTGGCATCGAATCAAATATTATGCCATACTAGCCAACATTGATATTAATGCATTATCTCCTCATGTATTACGCCATGCATTTGCCACGCATTTGCTTAATCACGGAGCGGATCTACGAGTTGTACAAATGTTGTTAGGTCATAGTAGTTTATCAACAACGCAAATTTATACTCATGTAGCAACGGAACGTTTAAAACAATTACATCAAAAATTTCATCCAAGAGCATAACTATTTTTATTTATTAAGATATTAATCACAGGACAGACTAAATGAAAAAAATTTTTTCTACATTAACAATACTTATTAGCATTGGCGCTACTGTAAGTGTCGCACAAGCGAGCGATGATGACATTTTAGCTACGTTTGATAAAATGGGCTATAACTCAAAACAGCTTCGAATCGAACAATCAGAAATAAAGTCACTCAAAATGGTGACGACACCTGATGCTATTTTTTATACGACTGATGACGGCAAATTTATCACCCAAGGTCCGATTTATAATATTGAAGGTGGCCGAGCAAAAGATATTGCCAATGCCAATTATGCACGATTAGTTGCTTCCATCGATAAGGATGCGATTGTATACAAAGCCAAAAATGAAAAATTTGTTATTTCTGTCTTTACGGATTATACATGCACCTATTGTAAAAAACTTCATAACGAGATTGATAGTTACCTTGATGCCGGTATTACGATCCACTATTTTGCTTTTCCAAGACAAGGCTTAGATTCCCCAATAGCAAAAGATATGCAATCCATTTGGAGTGCCAAAGATCGTAAAGCAGCATTTGATAATGCGTATAAAGGAGGTACTATCTCCCCAGCTTCAAGTCTTGTACCCTATGTAGAAATGCAATATAAGGTTGGTCATCAGATTGGTATTTCAGGCACGCCTGCAATTATACTGCCATCTGGAGAAGTTCTTTCCGGTTATGTCCCAGCAGAAACTTTATTAAAGATACTCAATAACACTAATTAAAAATACATTTATTTAATCGCCGAAATAGGTTTATGCTAATGCATAAACCTAACTCTATAAAAATTATATATTATGTTAAATGCTGTGATAAAACGACGCCAAGTCGATAAAACAATAAAACTTCCAGATACCATTCATCCTTTATTACAACGAATTTATATTGCGCGTGGTATAACTGCTAACGAACAATTGAATCACTCAACACAAGTATTATTAACATATCAACAACTTACCCATATTGATCAGGCTACAGAATTACTTTATCAAGCGGTATTAACCGAAAAAAAAATTCTCATTGTCGGTGATTTTGATACCGATGGAGCAACTAGCACCGCACTGATTATGACCGCTTTAAATCAATTTGGCATAAAAAATGTTCATTATATTATTCCTGATCGTTTTGAGGATGGTTATGGTTTAAGCGTTTCAGTGGTTAAACGAGCCATTGAACAACAGGCAGCATTAATTATCACTGTTGATAATGGAATTTCAGCGGTAGAGGCGGTGGATTATGCCAAACAACATAATATCCAAGTGATCATAACTGATCACCATTTAGCACCAGAAGTCCTCCCTGCTGCTGATGCAATAATTAATCCCAACTTAAATGATTGCCCATTTCCATCTAAAAATTTAGCTGGAGTTGGGGTAACATTTTATTTTATGTTGGCATTTAGAGCGTTATTACGACAACATAATTGGTTCGAAATACATCAGTTATCTGAATTCAATTTAGCCCAATTACTTGACTTAGTCGCATTAGGTACTGTAGCCGATGTGGTTAATCTTGATCAAAATAATCGCATATTAGTGCAACAAGGATTAAGCCGTATACGCGCCGGTTACTGTTGTGCTGGAATAAAAGCACTTAGTAAGAGTGCTGGGCGTAATATACAAAAATTAACGGCACAAGATCTTTCATTTTATCTAGCCCCACGTTTAAATGCCGCAGGCAGAATGGATAATATGTCATTAAGCGTTGAATTATTATTAGCTAAAGATGAACATAGTGCATTAGAAATCGTCGATATTTTAGAAGAACTCAATAGTGACAGAAAAGCGATTGAGCAAGCAATGCAAAAAGAAGCTTTATCATTTATTGATAAGCTCGAGAAAACCACTACCGAAATTCCTAATAGCTTTGTCATCTACCATCCTAAATTTCATCAAGGTGTTATTGGTGTACTCTCTTCACGTATAAAAGATAAATTCTATCGTCCTGTTATTTCATTTGCTAAAACTGATGATGGTTTTTTGAAAGGTTCGGGACGCTCGGTTAATAATATTCATTTACGTAATGTTCTAGAGATCATTCATAATCGTGATCCTAAACTAATTAGCGGTTTTGGTGGCCATGCTATGGCTGCCGGTTTGACCATACCCCTAGCCAATTTAGCTACTTTTACCCGTTATTTCGAAGAGGAAGTCAGCAATGTACTCAAGACAGTCAGCCTAAAAAATGAGATCGAAACCGATGGAGAGATTGAAAATAAGTATTTTAATATCGAAACGGCCAAGATCTTAAAAGAAAGCGGTCCTTGGGGTGCAAATTTTCCAGAACCGATCTTTGATGGTATATTTTTAGTTCATCAACAAAAGCTCATTGGCACGAAACATCTTAGGATGGTTCTTGAACCCTTAGCTGGAGGACCATTACTTAATGCTATCGCATTTAATATTGACTTAAATTATTGGCCCGATCAATCAGTCAAAAAAGTAGAAATTGTTTATCACCTTGAAGTCAATGACTTTAGAGGTAATGAAACGATCAATTTGTTAATTCGTCATCTTTGGCCTATCAGCTAATCATTAATACTAGCAAATCATTCAAAATATGTCATATTTTCTGATGGATGTATTAATTCAGATAGACTGATAATAGATTGTACACAGCACATTGTGCACCAAAATAGCGCTGAATATTTAACCAGCTGAAGTATCAATTTATGTTAAGATAAGTATAATAACTTACTAGCAATAATTAATTAAGGATTTACCATGCACATTCACATTTTAGGAATTTGCGGCACCTTTATGACGGGAATCGCTCTGATAGCGCGTTCGTTAGGACATAATGTAACCGGATCGGATAAAAATGTTTACCCCCCAATGAGCACCTTGCTTGAACGAGAAAATATTCAGTTAATTGATGGCTATGATCCAAGCCAACTGGATCCGGTACCAGATCTAGTGATTATTGGTAATGCGATGTCACGAGGTAATCCTTGTGTTGAATACATATTAGATAACAATATTCCGTATATTTCCGCACCTCAATGGTTACATGATAATGTTCTCAAAGATCGTTGGGTCATTGCTGTTGCCGGTACCCATGGAAAAACAACAACTGCCGGTATGGTAAACTGGATTTTAGAACAGGCAGGCTATCAACAAGGTTTTTTAATTGGTGGGGTACCTGGTAATTTCAATGTTTCAGCTCGTTTAGGAGAAAGCCCTTTCTTCGTCATTGAAGCTGACGAATATGATTGTGCCTTTTTTGACAAACGTTCCAAATTTATGCATTATTGCCCAAAAACATTGATCTTAAATAATGTTGAGTATGATCATGCTGATATTTTCGATGATCTGCGTGCAATCCAAAAACAGTTCCAACATTTAGTGAGACTAGTGCCTAGTAAAGGATTGATTATCTCACCGCAAGAAGATATTAGTATCAAACATATTTTATCTAGAGGTTGTTGGAGTGAACAAATTCAAACAGAATCTGAAACTGGCTGGCAAGCCGAAAAAATCACTAATGATGCAAGTCAATTTAATGTTTATTTTCAGCAAAAATTAGTCGGCAAAGTTTGTTATGATTTAGTCGGTGAGCATAATATGCATAATGCCCTAATGGCTATTGCCGCAGCAAAAAATGTCGGTATTACACCTGAAATGGCCTGCCAAACATTAAGTTCGTTTGTTAATGCTAAACGCCGATTAGAATTATATGGCAAAGTTGATGATATTGAAATTTATGATGATTTTGCTCATCATCCAACCGCAATTTTAGCCACACTTGAAGCTTTAAGAAGTAAAGTCGGTGCCAATCGCCGTATATTCACTGTACTTGAACCTCGTTCTAATACCATGAAATTAGGTATCAGCAAGGATGAGATTGCTCCTGCCTTAGGTCGCGCTGATGAAGTATTCATTTACCAACCAGAGAATTTACCATGGCTCGTTTCAGAAATTACCGAACAATGTGTGCAACCGGCTTACTGGTCAAGTGATCTCGATTTACTCATTGAAATGATCGCGAAAGATGTTAAATCCAAAGATGTGATTTTAATCATGAGTAATGGGGGCTTTGGCGGCATTCATCAAAAAATTATCGATAAATTAAATAAACAAAAACAATTGAAGCAAGAATCGCTTTAATCTCGGCAATATTATTTTGCTGAATTTTTTGATTTGAGATTAATCGCATTGACATTTTAATCAATATCATTTGATTAATTTTTAAAAATGTAGATTAATTCTCAAAAGATGATTTTTTAGCACAGCTATGCTATGATTGATAGTGTATAAGCTAACATATTAATTCAATGATAAATTTATGTTCTCGGTTCAAACACTAACATTTGTATTTTATATTTCTTCAATTCTAGCAGGCGAGTTTCTTTGGCGATCTTCGCTTTAATCAGTCTTAATCCTGTTAGCCATTTAGTTATCTCAATGATATCACGCATTTAGACGTAAAAAATTATTATATTAAAGTCAATATTGTCGTTATAAAGCAATTTAAAAATTTAAATTTATTTAGGCAATCGTATGTTTTATCGATTATTTTTATTATTAGCCATTTTATTTGAAGTTACCGGTACGATTTCAATGAAGTATGCCTCTCTCCATGGTTATCAATTGGGTCATATTGTTATGTATATTATGATCACCTGTTCCTATCTCTGCCTTGCCATTGCGGTCAAACAAATTCCCATCGGTATCGCCTATGCATTATGGGAAGGTATTGGCACGATATTTATCATCTTTTTTAGTATTACGCTATTTAATGATCCCATGAATGGACAAAAAATATTAGGTCTGATCATTATCTTTGCCAGCATAGCGCTTATTGAATCTGGGGAAAAAACAACTTAATAATAATAGGAACGATATGTTTAATTTTGATTGGTATAATTTCAGTTTTTTAATTCTGGCAGCAATATTAGATATTGTAGCTAATATCTTCTTAAAATACTCTAACGGCTTTGAAAATAAGATCTTTGGCATTTTATCCATTCTATTTGTTTTAATTGCATTTACCTGTTTAGCCGAAGCAGTTAAAACGATAGATTTATCTGTTGCTTATGCATTATGGGGGGGATTTGGTCTGATTGCGACCACACTCGCCGGAAAATTTTTATTCGGTCAACAATTAAATTGGCGTGGATGGTTAGGCGTGACAGGCTTAATTATTGGCATGACGCTACTTAAACTTGCTTAACCATTTTTTATACTTTACAAATAAAAAGCCGAAATATTCGGCTTTAAAAATAACAGATATGCATCATAAGTGGTTAAATAAGGACCAATTATTTACTAATACGTTTATATTTAGCACGTTTTGGCTCTAATGCTTCAGCCCCTAAAGTACGTTTTTTCCACTCTTCATATTCGGTAAAATTACCTTCAAAAAACGCCACGTGACCTTCATCTTGATAATCAAGAATGTGGGTAGCAATCCGATCTAAAAACCAACGGTCATGGGAAATCACTAACGCACAACCAGGGAATTCCAATAAGGCATTTTCTAACGCACGCAAAGTCTCAACATCTAAATCGTTAGTAGGTTCATCCAATAATAAAACATTACCGCCTACTTGTAGTAATTTCGCTAAATGGACTCGACCGCGTTCACCACCGGAAAGCTCGCCAACGCGTTTTTGTTGATCAACCCCTTTAAAGTTAAATCGACCAACATAAGCACGGCTAGGAATTTCAAAATTACCAATTCGCATAATATCTTGCCCATTGGCAATCTCATCCCATACCGTTTTCTTATCGTCCATTTTATCACGGAATTGATCCACTGAAGCCAATTGCACAGTATCGCCAAGCGTAATCGTACCAGAATCCGCTTTCTCTTGACCAGATAACATTCTAAATAATGTTGATTTACCAGCACCATTTGGTCCAATAATTCCAACAATCGCCCCTTTCGGAATGCGGAAAGAAAGATCATCAATGAGTACTCTGTCTCCATACGATTTAGTCAGGTGTTCCACTTCAATCACTTTATCGCCTAATCGTTGTCCAGTTGGTATAAATAACTCATTAGTTTCATTACGTTTTTGATATTCGGTACTGTTAAGCTCATCAAAACGTGCCATACGCGCTTTACTCTTTGCTTGGCGCCCCTTCGGATTTTGTCGTACCCATTCTAACTCTTTCTCAATGGATTTACGGCGTGCCGATTCTGTAGATGCTTCTTGTGCTAAGCGTTGCTCCTTTTGAGCTAACCATGAAGAGTAGTTACCTTCCCAAGGTATCCCTTCACCCCGGTCAAGCTCTAAAATCCAACCGGCAACGTTATCTAAGAAATAGCGGTCATGGGTTACGGCCACCACAGTGCCTTCATAATCATGTAAGAAACGTTCTAACCACGCGACTGATTCAGCATCTAAATGGTTGGTCGGTTCGTCCAATAACAGCATATCCGGTTTTTCTAACAATAAACGACATAATGCCACACGACGACGTTCACCACCTGATAAATTTCCAATTTTCGCATCCCAATCAGGCAAGCGTAATGCATCGGCAGCTCGTTCTAATTGCACATTCAAATTATGCGCATCATGCGTTTGGATGATCGCCTCTAATTCAGCTTGCTGTTTTGCTAATTTATCAAAATCAGCATCAGGATCAGCGTAAGCATCATACACTTCATTTAACAGTGTTAAGGCATTTTTAGCCTCACTAACCGCTTCTTCTACAGCTTCGCGCACCGTTTGTTCTGGATTGAGTTTTGGTTCTTGTGGTAAATAACCAATTTTTAACCCTGGTTGTGGACGCGCTTCACCTTCAATTTCGGTATCAACACCTGCCATAATACGTAATAGTGTCGATTTACCTGCACCATTTAAACCTAATACACCAATTTTTGCGCCAGGAAAAAAACTGAGTGAAATATCTTTTAATATATAACGTTTGGGTGGAACTATTTTTCCCACTCGATTCATCGTAAAAACATATTGTGCCATTATGTATTCCGTTAATTAACCTAAAAATGATGTCGTATATTGTAATGGATAATTTGCATCGGTCTAGCAAATATCGCGATTTACCGCTTAACCTAATTTAGAAAAATTTTCCTCTTACCATGATAAATACGGAATTTTCCGTATTCTTTTTAAACAGTCTGTTGCCTTAATGAATAAAGATAGTGCCACCATAACGCAATACCTATTATCGCTAATCCGACACTGGCTATCGCTATTGCATACCAGCCGTAATGGGCATAAAGATACGTTGAGCATAACGAACCTAACATGCCCCCTGTAAAATAACTTAGCATGTAGCCGACATTTAAGCGCGTACGCATCGCTGGATTACCTTGATATATATCATTCATGGATGAAATATGGGTTAACTGTACAGCAAAATCAATGATAATAATGCCAATAATTAATGCAATAATCGATATTTTTGCTAGCGATAATGGTAACCAACATAGTAGCAATAAAATCAATCCTACGGTTGTTAATACATTGCCCTTACCTTTATCCGATAACCGCCCAGCAATTGGTGAACTCATTGCGCCTGCAGCACCGGCTAACCCAAATAATCCAATCACAAAATCAGAATAATGATAAGGAGAATCGGTCAGTAGAAAAGCTAGTGGCGTCCAAAGAAGTGAAAACAGTGCAAACGCAATACCGCCAATTAGTGAACGAATCCGCAATACATGCTCATGCCGATAGAGTCCAAAAATAGAAAAAATCAACTTCCAATAATTAAGATGACTTTTATGACTATAACGCGGTAAAGCATAGCTTAATAATAATGTCACCACACACATGATAGCAGCAGCTACCCAATAAACCATTCGCCAATCAGTCATCGTTGAGATCGCACCGGCAAAGGTTCTACCTAATAAAATTCCTAACAGCATACCACTCATTAAAATTCCTACAACTTTACCGCGTTGGTTTGGTAATGCTAGCGTAGCGGCAAAGGGGATGAGCACCTGAGCTACCGCTGAAAAGATACCTGCAATAGCTGTTCCTACAATAAGCAGCGTTGATGAATTAGCCAACGCACTGATAATTAATCCTAATGTTGTTAATATCATTAAATTAATAATCAATACCTTACGTTCAATTTTATCACCTAGTGGTGCTACAAATAACAAACCCACAGCATAACTAAATTGGGCTGTTGTAATGATAATACCAGCATTTTCAATCGAAATATTTAAATCATTAGTAATCGAGTGTAATAATGGTTGAGCATAATAATTACTCGCTACAGCGATACCAACAGCAATCGCCATTAATATTATTACCCATAAAGATAGCGCCGGTGATTGTGATGAATTCATATTCAAGATCAATAAATTAATCAAATAAATCGTGCATTATAATATTGCAATCCATAAATGCAATGGCTAATAGGTGGATAAAAATACAACACAATAGACAATTTTCACTGTGTACTATTTCATTTTTTGATAACGATTTTGGATCGTCATTATAGAGCAATCATAATCAGTAGTTATAACGATTTATTATCTTAAAATAATTTATTATCTAACTTGTTTTATACTGGTATTTTGCTTTAATAGACATAATCATGGAATGTGGTTTTATCCACGACAAATAATATTAGCTCAAAATTGGATAATTAATTATGAAAAATGTAGGTTTTATTGGTTGGCGAGGAATGGTCGGATCGGTTCTTATGCAAAGAATGGTCCAAGAACGCGATTTTGATAGAATCAATGCTATCTTTTTTTCGACGTCTCAAGCAGGTCAAACTGCACCAAATTTTACGGGCAAAACAAGTTTATTACAAGATGCCAACGATATTGAAGCCTTAAAAGCCCTAGATATTATTGTTACTTGTCAAGGTGGTGATTATACAACCAATATTTATCCTAAATTACGTAATGCCGGCTGGCAGGGCTATTGGATTGATGCAGCATCAACATTGAGAATGAAAGATGATGCTATCATCATTTTAGACCCAATTAACCGTGCAAATATCGATTCTGCACTGAATAATGGCATCAAAACCTTCGTTGGCGGTAACTGCACCGTTAGCTTAATGCTGATGTCTCTTGGTGGTTTATTTGCCGCTAATCTGATAGATTGGGTATCTGTTTCAACTTATCAGGCGGCTTCAGGTGGTGGTGCGCGCCATATGCGCGAATTACTTACTCAAATGGGAATGCTACATGCTGATGTTGCTAAAGAATTAGCCAATCCTCACTCTTCTATTTTAGATATCGAGCAAAAGGTTACCGCAAAAATGCGTGATGGTTCACTACCAACAGATAACTTTGGTGTGCCACTTGCTGGTAGCTTAATTCCATGGATTGATAAACAATTAGACAACGGTCAAAGCCGTGAAGAGTGGAAGGGTCAGGCTGAAACCAACAAAATTCTCGGTACATCCAGTATTATTCCAATCGATGGTTTATGTGTACGCATTGGGGCATTACGTTGCCATAGCCAAGCCTTCACCATAAAACTGAAGAAAGATATTGCTATTCCAGATATCGAACAACTGTTAGCATCACATAATCAATGGGTTAAAGTCATTCCCAATGATCGCGAATTATCCATGAAAGAACTGACCCCAGCAGCAGTAACCGGCACATTAGCCACACCGGTAGGTCGTTTACGTAAATTAAATATGGGAAAAGACTTCCTATCAGCATTTAATGTTGGTGACCAATTACTTTGGGGTGCAGCTGAACCATTGCGCAGAATGTTAAGCATTTTATGCTAACAATAAAATTAACTCGCTACAATGCAATGTAGCGAGTTGCTTTATTTATGACTTATTCTCTAAAATCGCCATTAATAATGATCCATCAAATAATGATTGTTGTACTAATGCAAATGCGCCGATCGCTGAGCGATCATCTAAGCTTGAACAATTTATTATAAGATTTTCACGCAATTGCTTTAAACTTTGTGAATATAATGCATTATTAACCGCATTGAGTAAAATTTCAGGCGATTTTGTAATCTCTCCGGCAACCACAACACATTGAGGATTAAAGATATTAACCATCATTGCCACCGCTCGTCCCAGATTTTCACCAGCACTTTTAATCAGTTTTTCGGCTAATTCATCCCCCTGATTAGCCAATTGACAAATAGTCAAAATATCACATTTATCGACTGTCAACTTACTTCGATACCCTTGTTCTAACAATAATTTTGCTCGTTTCTCAATTGCATTATTTACCACTTGATTTTCTAAACAACCAAAATTACCACAATGACATCGTTCGCCAAGCTCATTAACTTGTATATGACCCACTTCACAGGCACTTTGATTGTGATTCATTAATAGCTGTTGATTAATTATCACTCCAGAACCTACACCACGATGAACACGCACTAAAATTGAATCTTCTACCGATTGGGTAGAACCAAAATAACTTTCTGCCAATGCTAAACTTTGAACATCATTGCCAATAAATATAGGAACATCAAATTTTGTTTTTAATATATCGCATAAAGCCCAATTATCCACATGAATATGTGGGGTATAACGGACGATGCCTTTTACAGAATCGATTACCCCTGGCATTACCACCGCAATAGCAATCAGATGTTTAATCTTTTTTTGTTGTTCTTGACAAAATAATTCAATTAAACTAATTAAATAGTTTTGAGTTTGCTGCTGTGTAAAATCATTTAAAGGGATCCGTTTACTGGCTAAGGATTTAGCACCAAGATCATATAGCTCAATCATCACATGAGAACGACTCAATTGAATCGAAATCGCCTGATAATAATCAAATTTAGCCACAATCGAAACGGCTGGACGCCCCCCGGTAGATTGTTGAATATCAACTTCTTTAATTAATTTTTTATTCAAAAGCTGACGGGTAATTTTAGTAATACTTGCTGGTGCGAGTTGGCTGCTTTCAGCCAATTGAATTCGTGAAATGGGGCTTTGTTGTATTATTAGCCGATAAATCATTGCATAATTTAGTTGTTTCATCAATTCCGCATTGCCAACTAAATTCAGATAATTAAAAGCCATGAGGTCATCCTAACAATTATTTTTACCCAAGATTATATACTGAAATCTCCTTAATTAGCAGTTTTCGTCAACTTATCCTGAATAAGGCGGAAATTTTGTGAGGTGGATCGCTAAAAACGATCCACTTCTTAATTAACTCAGGCAAAGATTAAACTAATTCACCATTAACAATCATACGTTCAACAACAAATTCATGACTGAACACGACAATATTTGCAATTTTACCCACAGTAATAGTACCCAGATCCTTATCGACACTAATCGCCTTAGCTGGATATAATGTCGCCATTCTTAAAGCTTCATCAAGTGCAATACCAACATAATTGACCGCATTTTTAACCGCTTCGATCATAGTTAGTGCCGAACCACCTAATGTACCGTTAATATCGGTGCATTTACCATCTTTATAATAAATGGTTTTACCAGCAAAAGTACATTCGGTCATATTAGTACCAACCGGCATGATCGCATCGGTGGTTAAAATTAACTTATCACGTTTAATTTTATGACTATTACGAATATTTGCCCAACTTACATGAAGTCCATCAGCTATAATACCACTATACACTTCTTGTTCGTCATAAATCGCACCAACTACACCCGGCGTTCTACCAGCTATCGCAGGCATGGCATTGAATAAATGTGTTCCCATACGGATACCGGCATTAAACCCTTCACGAGCATCTTCATAAGTTCCATTGGTATGACCAGCTGATACATGAATACCGGCATCACTTAATTGACGAATGAAACGTTTATCCACTTTTTCCGGTGCTAAGGTAATAATTTTAATCACATCCGCATTTTCACATAGGAAATCTATCATTTCTTGTGATGGTTGACGAATAAAAGCAGGATTATGAATACCTTTTTTCTCAACGTTAATATATGGACCTTCTAAATGTAGTCCAAGTGCTTGATGTTTATGCTTTTTCAAATATTCACGCATAACTTCAACGCCTTTACGCATAAATTCATCGCTTGACGTAATTAAAGTTGGTAAATAGCTAGAACATCCGGTTAATAGGTTAGTTCTTTGCATAATTTCAAGAGTTTCAATACTGAGTGATTCCATGGTTTCATTAAATTGAACACCACCACAACCATTCAACTGGATATCGATAAAACCGGGAGCTAATATGGCACCTTTTAAATTTTCAACCGTTATATTTTGTGGTAACGCATCTTGATGACACACATCAACAATTCTATCACCATCAATTACAACAGCATGATCATTAAGGATTTCTAATCCGGTATAAATTCGACAATTAGTTAATGCATACATTATATTTTAACGCCTCAAATAATTTAAATGGGTTAACAAAGATTACAAAATTGTAACCTCAAGATTTTTTGCTTCCAGTTGTTTAAAATATTTTAATGTTTTAACTTTTAATTCTTCTGTACTGGCTTCATCACACACTACCAATGATTTAGCGTGCATTTGTAACGCTGTAACGGTCCATAAGTGATTAACCGCACCTTCAACAGCTTGTTGTAAAGCTAACGCTTTATTGTGACCTGAAATAAGTAACATCACTTCCTTAGCATCCATCAACGTTCCAACCCCGATCGTTAAAGCATATTGAGGAACTTGACTGATGTCATTATCAAAAAAACGTGAATTGGCAATTCGAGTATCTTCAGTTAATGTTTTAATACGAGTACGTGAACGTAAAGATGATCCTGGCTCATTAAATGCAATATGACCATCTTGCCCGACGCCACCAATAAAGAGATCAATTTTTCCGTATGATTTTATTTTTTCTTCATAATCTTCACACTCTTTAACAATATCAGTTGCATTACCATTTAGAATGTGAATATTGCTTTTATCAATATCAATATGATTGAAAAAGTTTTGAAACATAAAGGTGTGGTAACTTTGTGGGTGATCTTCAGGGATTCCTACATATTCGTCCATGTTAAATGTTACCACATGTTTAAAACTAACTAAACCAGCTTGATAACGTTTAATTAATTGTTGATACATCACTAAAGGAGAACTTCCAGTTGGTAAACCTAGAACAAATGGACGATCAGCAGTGGGGTTAAAACTATTAATTTTTTTAACAATGTAATCCGCAGCCCATGCTCCAATTTCTTGACTATGTTTTAATGGAATTAAACGCATTTAGTTTCTCCTGTACAAATCTTGCTTTATTAGTATGTTTAAATTTATTTTAATGAAAGGATAACAATGTACTTATTTTCGCTTCCAATATATTATTTCGCTACTTTATCCAATATAACTAATTTTTACAAAGTTTTTTTATATTATAAAATAAATAGCCGTTAAAAGCTTATATGCAACTTAATTTTGTATAAAAATTTAGTGATATTTGTCACAAAATAGTATAATTAATTTGTTAAGTAAAATATTATAGTGTCAAATAATAAGCATAAATAAACAACATATGAATGACAATTTTGGGAGTAAAAAATTTATGGGAATTCTAGCTTATTTACAGCGCATTGGGCGTTCGCTAATGGTTCCAGTTGCTGTGTTACCTGCAGCAGCAATTCTTTTAGGCGTTGGATACTGGGTTGACCCGGAAGGTTGGGGTACTAACAGTATAATTGCCGCTTTTTTAATTAAATCTGGTGCCGCTATTATTGATAATATGCCAATCTTATTTGCAATTGGTGTATCTTATGGAATGTCTAAAGATAAAGACGGTGCGGCTGCGTTAAGTGGACTGGTTGGTTTTTTAGTGATTACCACCTTGTTATCACCACAATCTGTTTCACTTTTAACTTCCACCGCAATTGAACATGTTTCACCTGCTTTCGCAAAAATTAATAATCAATTTGTTGGTATCTTAGTCGGTGTTATCTCGGCTGAACTTTACAACCGTTTTAGTGGTGTTGAATTACATAAGGCATTAGCATTTTTTAGTGGCAAACGATTAGTACCAATTATTGTATCGATTGTTATGTTGTATGTTTCGTTTGCACTACTTTATATTTGGCCATTTATTTTCAACGGTCTAGTCGTATTTGGTGAAAACATTAAAGATTTAGGATCTATCGGTGCTGGTATTTATGGTTTCTTCAACCGCATACTTATTCCGGTTGGTTTACACCATGCACTTAACTCTGTATTTTGGTTTGATGTTGCGGGTATCAACGATATTCCTAACTTCTTAGGCGGACAAAAATCTATCAATGCAGGTTCAGCAGTAATTGGTATTACCGGCCGTTATCAAGC
The DNA here is from genome assembly GCF_019641635.1 of Frischella sp. Ac48. Taxonomy (NCBI): domain Bacteria; kingdom Pseudomonadati; phylum Pseudomonadota; class Gammaproteobacteria; order Orbales; family Orbaceae; genus Frischella; species Frischella sp. Ac48. The sequence goes on along the minus strand of NZ_JAETXP010000003.1, from coordinate 155,007 downwards.
TGGTTTCTTCCCAATTATGATGTTTGGTTTACCTGGTGCAGCATTAGCAATGTATCATACAGCTAAAAAAGGTAATAAAGACAAAACAGCTTCTATCATGCTAGCAGCCTCTTTTGCTGCCTTCTTTACGGGGATTACTGAACCACTTGAATTCTCATTTATGTTCGTAGCACCACAACTTTACGTGATTCATGCCTTATTAACCAGTGTTTCGCTATATATCGCAGCAACTATGCAATGGATTTCTGGCTTTGGTTTCAGTGCTGGTTTAGTTGATATGTTACTGCAATCTCGTAATCCTTTAGCCGTTCAATGGTATATGCTGATTGTACAAGGTTTAGCCTTCTTTGTTATATATTATGTCGTCTTCCGCTTTGTCATTGTTAAATTCAACCTAAAAACGCCTGGCCGTGAAAATGATGACAGTGAACAACCGACTGAAGAATCAACACATACAACCAAAGAAGATATTAACAGTTTAGCACAACAATATTTAGCAGTTGTGGGTGGTAAAGAAAACTTAACCAATATCGATGCTTGTATAACTCGTTTACGTTTAAATGTTAAAAATTCTGATTTAATCAATGAGGCTAATGCCAAAGCTTTAGGAGCCATGGCCGTGATTAAATTAGGAAAAGGTGGTGTACAAATCGTAGTTGGTCAACAAGCAGAAAAAATAGCTGACCAAATGAAAAAACTTGTCTAAAAATACTACATTTCTTCCATAAAAACCGGGCTTATGCCCGGTTTTTTATGCAGATAGGTTATTTATAATAATTAATGTTATAATTGCTATGAGTTATTTACGAGATTCTAATATTATGGCGATGTCATTAATTGTATTTAATAAACCTTATGGGGTCATTTGTCAGTTTTCCGAACATCAAATCCACCCCACTTTGAAACAGTATATCTCATTACCCAATTTTTATCCTGCTGGTAGATTAGATACTGATAGTGAAGGATTAGTGTTGCTCACAAATAATGGAAAGCTTCAAACTAAAATAGCATCACCAAAATTTAAATTAACAAAAACTTACTGGGCACAAGTTGAAGGTGAATTAACCGAAAATGCCATTCACCATTTGCAGCAAGGGGTACAACTTAAAGAATTCAGAACACAACCTGCCAAAGCTAAAATCATTACTGAACCAACCACCTTATGGCAAAGAAATCCACCTATTCGTGAACGAAAAACCATCCCAACCTCATGGTTAAGTTTGACCATTACAGAAGGGAAAAATCGACAAGTTAGGCGCATGTGTGCTGCTGTGGGATTTCCATGTCTAAGATTAGTAAGAGTTCAAATCGGCGAATTTAATCTATTTGACCATCATCTTGAATTAGGAAAGTGGCAATCATTAAATAAATTTACATTATATAAAACAACATAATACATTTAACAGGAGTAGTTATTATGATTAATAAAGATACTCAACTTTGTATGTCACTATCAGGTAGACCAGGTAACTTTGGTACACGCTTTCAAAATAGTTTATATCAACAATTAAATTTAAATTATATTTATAAAGCATTTACGACCAACAGCATTCAGGATGCGATTACTGGAATTCGTGCTTTAGCCATTCGCGGTTGCGCAATATCGATGCCATTTAAAGAGTCTTGTATCCCTTTTTTAGATGAATTAACCGATTCGGTAAAAGCAATAGATTCCGTCAATACTATTGTTAATAATGGTGGTTATTTAAAAGCCTATAATACCGATTACACTGCAATTCGTAAATTGATCAACCAATATAAGCTTGCCCCCAAGCAATCCGTAATTATCCACGGCAGTGGTGGAATGGCCAAAGCCGTGATTGCTGCTTTTCACGATGCTGGTTTTAAAGATGTTACTATTTTAGCGCGTAATAGCGAAAAAGGATTGCAATTATCACAAAAATACCACTACCCTCACCAAACTACACCTCAAAAAAATTATGATATTTTAGTTAATGCTACATCCATCGGTATGGATGGGGGAGAAGAAGCCAAACAGTTATCATTCTCCAGAGAATTGATCTCACAAGCAACAGTGATTTTTGAAGTGGTCGCAATACCGACAAATACACCATTAATAAATGAAGCTAAACGACAACATAAAATAATGATTACGGGTAAAGAGGTCATGATATTACAAGCCGTTGAACAGTTTATTTTATATACGGGAAAAATACCCAGCGCAGAGCAGATTCGTATTGCCGCTGAAATTGCCAGTCAACCACTTTAGTTAACGTTATAAATACGGTATGTAAGAAAATGGCACATAATTCATTAATAAACCTTTTAAAAATATAAAAAATGGATTTATTTATTTTGAAAGACATTTGAGAAAACTGAGATTTTAGACAATAATAAAATATTACCAATAGAAATTGGAGCGATTTACAATATGAGTGAACAGAAAAAAACTGGATTTTTTGCCCGCTTAAAAAATGGATTATTCAAAACCAAACAAAATATTGGTTCTGGTTTATTTAGTTTATTTAAAGGAAAGAAAATCGATGATGAATTGTTCGAAGAACTTGAAGAACAATTATTAATTGCTGATGTTGGTATTGATACTACGCAAAAAATCATTCACTCTTTGACTGAGCACGCATCACGTAAACAATTAAAAGATGCTGAAGCCTTAAATCAACTTTTAAAAGATGAATTACGGGCGATTTTAACCAAAGTGGATCAACCATTAGATATACAAACACATCAACCTTATGTAATTCTAATGGTAGGTGTAAATGGTGTAGGTAAGACGACTACTATAGGTAAATTAGCCAAACAATTTCAAAATCAAGGCAAATCAGTTATGTTAGCCGCTGGCGATACCTTTAGAGCCGCTGCGGTCGAACAACTGCAAGTATGGGGAGAAAGAAATGATATTCCCGTTATTGCCCAGCATATCAATGCTGATTCAGCATCTGTTATTTTCGATGCTATTCAAGCAGCTAAATCCCGAAAGATCGATGTACTTATTGCAGATACCGCCGGACGACTACAAAATAAAAGCCATTTAATGGATGAATTGAAAAAAATCGTACGTGTAATGAAAAAAATAGATGAAACAGCACCACACGAAATTATGCTAACCATCGATGCCAGTACTGGACAAAATGCCATCAGTCAAACCAAAATTTTTAATGAAGCAGTTGGGGTAACAGGGATTACCTTAACTAAACTTGATGGTACTGCTAAAGGTGGCGTAATCTTCAGTATTGCTGATCAATTTAATATTCCTATTCGTTTTATTGGGGTCGGTGAAAAAATTGATGATTTACGACCATTTATCGCCGATGATTTCATAGAAGCATTGTTTGACCAAACAACGGAAGAAAATTAAGATATATGATTCGATTTAAACGTGTCAGTAAAGCTTATTCTGGTGGCAGACCCGCACTACAAAATATTGATTTTCACCTCAATAAAGGAGAAATGGCTTTTTTAACGGGTCATTCTGGGGCAGGTAAAAGTACCTTATTACGCTTAATTTGTGGATTAGAAAGGGCTAATGATGGTCAAGTAATTTTAAACGGTCATGATGTTAGTCAATTAAAAAAACAAGATATCCCGTTTTTACGTCGTAATATTGGCATGATCTTTCAAGATCACCAATTATTAATGGATCATACTATTTATGATAACGTAGCAATCCCTTTGATCATATTAGGTAAACCACTTGAAGAAATTCGTCGTCGTGTCTCTGCTGCATTGGATAAGGTCGGTTTAATCGATAAAATGAAATTTTACCCTATTCAATTATCAGGTGGTGAGCAACAACGTGTTGGGATCGCTAGGGCAATTGTTAATCGTCCAATGGTTTTACTCGCCGATGAACCGACCGGTAATTTAGATGATAAATTATCCAAGGATATTCTAAAATTATTTGAAGAACTTAACCAAACTGGGGTGACCGTTCTTATGGCAACCCATAATTTAGGCTTAATTCGACGTAAACATCGTCGCATATTAAATTTAAATCAAGGTAGACTAACTGGGGATAGGCATGCTGAGGATTAGAAAAAACAATCAACAACGGGATGATAATTCTTTCTTCCCACGTTGGAAAAGGCAAATCCATTATGCTTGGCAAAATGTATATAATGATTTTCGTCAACATGCTATAGCCTCTCTACTCACCATTATTGTGATTGCAATTTCTATTACCTTACCAACCATTGGCTATTTATTATGGAAAAATGCTAATCAAGCCGCACATCAATGGTACCCAACGCCAAATTTAACCGTCTATATCAATAAAACACTTAATCAAAAGGATACTGATAATTTAATTAAACAAATTACCCAATTTCCAGAAGTAGAAAGGGTAAACTATTTATCGCGCGATGAAACACTCCAAGAGTTTAAATTATGGTCTGGTTTTAGCGAAGCGTTAGAATTATTAGATGAAAATCCCCTTCCCGCGGTTGCTATCATTATGCCCAAAGATGAAGCCAAACAAACGGCAATTTTACATGCAATACAAACTGAAATCGTTAAACTTAAAGGCGTTGATGATGTTAGGCTTGATGATAGTTGGTTTACTCGGTTAACCACCTTTACAGACATGGTTAAAACCATTGTATGGACAATTTCAATTTTTATGATGATTGCCGTAGCATTAGTTATTGGTAATAGTATCCGGTTAGCTATCTTTAGTCGCCGACAAACCATTATTGTTATGCAACTTATTGGCGCTACTGATGGCTTTATTTTACGACCTTTTTTATATAGTGGCATGTTTAATGGTTTCATTAGTGCGATTTTAGCATTAATATTATCGGAAATATTTATCTTTAGAATAGATGCGATTATCTTGAATGTTTCCTCAGTTTTTGGAACAATATTCAACTTAGAAGGTTTAAATTGGGATGAAAGTTTATTTATCATCTTAATTGCAACGATGATAGGTTGGTTATCAGCTTTATTAGCAACCAAAAAGTATTTAAATATGCCACATATTAATTAATTTTATGATTTAGAGTTATTGAACCAATATAACCAAATTAACATGTAAAAATGGTGAACTAAATCACAGTTTTATAGTCTAATTTAGCAAGACGTAATAAAAGATCTAGGGTTTATTATTACAATACAGAATTTTTACTTAGTGATTAAGGTATAATCACAAGTAATCCCACAAGGGGGAGAATTGATATGAGTAACGAATTAAAGATGCAGTCTGTTGCTTTAATTCCACAAGGAAATGTTGATGCTTATCTACGAATGATCAACACCTATCCAATGTTGAGCGCAGAAGAAGAAAAAGAATTAGGTGAGAAGCTTTACTATCATAATGATGTAGATGCTGCTAGACAACTGATCTTATCACATCTGCGTTTTGTCGCACACATTGCACGCGGATACTCTGGTTATGGATTACCACAAGCGGATTTAATCCAAGAAGGTAACATTGGTTTGATGAAAGCGGTACGTCGGTTTAATCCGGAAATGGGTGTACGATTAGTCTCTTTTGCTGTTCATTGGATTAAAGCGGAAATTCATGAATATGTGTTGAAAAACTGGCGAATTGTTAAAGTTGCAACGACCAAAGCACAACGTAAGTTATTCTTTAATTTACGTAAAACAAAACAACGTTTAGGTTGGTTTAGTCATGATGAAGTCGCTATGGTTGCCGATGAGCTTGGCGTATCACGCAAAGATGTCATGGAAATGGAATCACGTATGTCTGCGCAAGATATGTCATTTGATATTGATAGCGAAGATGATGATAATTCAGTAGTTGCACCGGCACTTTATTTAGAAGATACCTCATCAGATTTCTCAAAATCGATTGAAGAAGACAACTGGGAAAATGATGCCACGGATAAACTACACGATGCATTATCCCAATTAGATGAACGTAGTCAGGATATTATCAAAGCTCGTTGGTTAGATGCGGATGACAGCAAATCAACTTTACAAGAGCTTGCAGCAAAATATAACGTTTCGGCAGAACGAATACGTCAACTTGAAAAAAATGCTATGCAAAAATTACGTGTTGCCATTGAAGCGTAACACTAATCGATTTTATATCAAATCCCAGTTTTAACTGGGATTTTTATTAACGATGCTATGTATTACAATTTAATCAGTAATGTTAAATTAAATTTAATATATTGTGACCATCGGCATTGAAAATGCCAATTTAGTATAGTTGTTATTAAATGTTCTTGAAAAGGTGAGCTAATCCAGTATAAACACCATTAGTGATGAAATTTTATTTCAATAACTAATCAACATGAGATGTTGAATGGTCACCGTCATTTATGATAAACCGAATCTGTTCGCCTTTACCTGCCTGCGTTACAAATACACCGACAGCTGTAATTAATGTTTCATTATAAAAAATAAGCGGAATACGACTACGCATCCAAGGCGGAATATTCAGTTCTTGCCACAATTTTTTTATTGATCGAGAACCGTTACGACCAACAATTTGCAATTGCCCATGGGCAGAAAATCTGACACTCACCAGCTCATTCTCATGCGGTAAACGACAATTACCTTGTGCAGAATTTGCAGATAATATGCCGACATTATCGGGTAGTATCAATGGATTGGTTAACTGCCAGATTAATTTGTTCACACGCAAATCCTGATAGCGAGGCAACAAATAAAGGCGATTTTGATAACGACGAATCTGTTTATCCGCCAATAAAAATGTTGGATTACTATCTTCTCTGGCTAAAATAACGGTTTGCCAAATCATGGCTAATTGTTTACGACTTGGCATTATAACTTGGCTGCATTTTAGCCACATCCGTAATAAAGCATTACGCTTTACCGCGGAAAAAGATAATAATGGTTGGATGGACAAGCTTTTTTGCTTATCTGTTAATTGTGCTAACGTTTCAGCCAGTAACTCATTTAGGAGCTGTTCTTGCTGTTGACAAAGTTCAGCACTACGCACCACCATTTGACTGAAATGTGGCCAACGTTGATTAAGTAGTGGCAAAACGTTTAAACGCAGAAAATTACGATCGTAATGGTCATCTTGATTACTTTCATCTTCTATCCATTGCAAATGATACGCTTGAGCATACTGTTCGATCTGGTGGCGACAAATTGTTAATAAAGGACGCAATAACAGATGATCTGCCAACAAACTCTGTTCCGGCATAGCCGATAATCCAGCTGGACCACTGCCTCGTTTCAATGCTAATAAAAATGTTTCACATTGATCATCGAGATGTTGGGCTGTGCATAAAATCGTTTGTTGATTAAAATGTTTAGCTATAGCTGCATAACGTGCAGCTCTGGCTTGAGCTTCAATATTACCTTGGTCTAGCCGTAGACTCACTTTTTCGACTACACAAGGTATCTGCCAAAGTTGACACTGCTGCTGGCAATGTTTTGCCCAGTCATCTGCATTGGTACTAATACCATGATGAATATAAATTGCTGTTAATTGCAATTCAGGTAATACTTGCTGCTTTAAACGGACTAAAGCATGCACTAAAACGGTAGAATCAATACCACCGCTATAAGCGACTAAAATATCACGATGCTCACCAATTCGGTTTAATACTGTATGCTCAATAGCCTGCGTTATAGCTCGTTTTCCCATAATTGATACTATAAATTAAAAACTGATTTATACTAATGACTGTAACGCAGTGATTTTATTTTTGTTGGTATTAATGCGATTAAGTCCTGCTTCTAAATCGGCAATCAAATGATCAACATCTTCTAATCCGATATGAATACGAATTAAAGTTCCGTCGAAATCAACTCCACTAATCGGTCTAATACGAGCAATATCCTCTGGTTGGTTAGCGAGAATTAATGATTCAAATCCGCCCCACGAAAAAGCCATTGAAAAATACTTAAATTCATCTAAAAATTCTGCTAACTGAGCTTCGCTCAAACGCTCTTTTAAAATAAAAGAGAATAATCCACTATGACCAAGAAAATCTCGTTTAAAAAACTGATGACCTTTACAACTGGCTAAAGCTGGATGATTAACTCGCTCAACTAACGGGTGCTTAGTTAACCATTTAGCCACTTTTAAACTACTTTCCTGATGCTGTTTTAAGCGCACAGCTAAGGTTCGTAGTCCACGAGCAGTGATGTAGGCGGTATCTGCATCACACATTTGCCCCATTAAATAACTACGTTCACGCAGTTGTGGCCAGCAACGCTCATTTGCTACTGCTGTACCAATCATCGCATCAGAATGACCAACTAAATATTTAGTACCGGCTTGTATTGAAATATCAATATCATGAGCTAATGCTGGAAAAAACACGCCGCCACTCCAGCTATTATCCAGCATAATCACAATTTCTGGATTGATTTTGCGTACCGCTTTCACAATAGCTGGAATATCATGGACTTCCATAGTTACTGAGCTTGGTGCTTCAAGGAACACCACTTTGGTATTAGGTTTGATAAATTCGGCAATATTCTCGCCAACAAGAATAGGAAAATAATCAGTTTTAACCCCTAAGTCAGTTAAAATTTCATTACAAAATTCTTGTGTCGGCTCGTAAGCCCCTTCGGTTAATAAAATGTGATCACCCGTTTTAACAAATGCTAAAATGGCATTAGTTATGGCTGCTGCGCCGCATGGATATAAATAACAACCCGCTCCTCCTTCCAATTCACACATTGCTTCTTGCAAAGCAAAATGCGTTAAAGTACCTCGGCGTCCATAAAATAGTTCATATTGAGTACGTTTTTCGGTAGCTTTTTTTTTGTCCTCAACAGAATCAAACACAATTGAAGAAGCGCGTTGTATTACACTATTTACTGCGCCTTGGGTAAAACGTTTGTCACGACCAGCATGTACCAAAGTAGTTTGTACTTCATTTGGAAATTTCATAGTGTTTTCTCAATGATTATTATCAATATTCGTTAATTAGCATAACATGTTTTAAAACAACTCTGCAAAATCCTGTTAAAATAATCATAATTTTTAATTATCACTTATCAATATGCGGGAAAACTACGTTTTAGCTCAATTGGCAAATGTTAATCAGTTTGATATTTCAGCGATGTTAGCATCACCATTAATTTCACCCCAAGTGATCAATCATGCAAAACAATTACACGGTAAACGCCAAAAACAATTTATTACGTGTCGTTATTTACTAGCCGAATTACTTAATGATCATTATGGGATATCTTGTCTACCATTAATTATTATTGGAAACAACCAACGCCCACAGTTTGAAAAAACAAATTTACCCGATTTTAATATCAGTCATAGTGGAGATTATGTGGCAGTAGCTATATGCAGTAATGGGAAAATCGGGATTGATATTGAACAGGATCGACCAAGAAAACAGTATCGCAAAATCGCTGCACAGTTTTTTTCCGAACATGAAAATACTTGGTTAAATCAACAAACCGACGGATTATCTGCATTTTGGCAATTATGGACCTTACGGGAAGCAGCCTTAAAACTATATGCCAAAAGTGTTTGGCAAATGAAAGAATTACAACTAAATATGCAAAAAAAACAGATTTCCGCCTCTTTTGCCGATAATTTCTATTACCATCATCAACCTTTGGAACAAATTTATTTATCGATTTGTTGTGAACAGCCAATCACTCAAATATGCCTTAATCAATAAAAATCATCTTATCACTGTTAGAAACTTTATCAAAAATAAAGCCTCTAACATCTTAATTTAAAAGAAATGTTAATGATATTTTCAACTCAGGCATATCATAATGTATAAATAACCTATGCCTCATGATTATTAGCAAGTAAACCGGATTCAGACAACATTTGATTAAAATCCTTATCCATAAAAAATAAATCACGTTTATTGTTACCCACTAATTCCAGTTTTTCGACAATAGTTTTAAAGAGTTTTTCTTCTTCATGCTGTTCAGCAACATACCATTGTAAAAATTGGAACGTTGGGTAATCTTTTTGTGTTAACGCATAATCAACCAAATCGTTAATCGCTTGACTGATCTTAATCTCATGAGCATAAGCTTTATTAAATACATCACTTAATGAGGCGTATTCTGTTTCTGGTGCATCAATTTGCCCAACAATAGCAAATGCACCACAATCTTGTACATAATCAAATAAACGCTGCATATGAGCCATCTCTTCTTTAGCATGATCACGTAAAAAGCGGGCAAAGGTTGAAAAATTTTGATCATCACACCAAGCGCTCATTTGCAAATAGAGATTGGATGAATAAAATTCAAGATTAAGTTGATTATTGAGTTTTTTTGTCATTTCATTGGTTAACATAATAGGGCTCCCAGATCATTTTAGATTTATATTATTATGGTATCGACATGCTGGCATATTTATTCAGCACTAAAAATAATTGCCATTTCCCTTAATTGACTTGTTAGTTTAAGGGCGGTGAGTATATATCGAAATGACAGTAAATAAAATCAAATTAAATAATAGCGTTGAATAACTTGTCGTTTTTCATCAGTTAATTGGTAATCATTCTCAAGCCAGTGATCGAACGTGTTATAACGTGCTTTTATCGCGTCAAATGCCGCTTGTAAATACAGTGGATTAGCAGCAAAAATCTGCTTACGTTTTTCAAGCCACTGTTGATCTAATTTACCTTGATACTTAGCAAAGATCTGATCAATCACGGGAGCTAATAATTTTTCTGACAAAATATAGTCTTGCATCACCTGTTCTTCTTCAACGCCTAATGCTAACAGCGTTAATGCGACACCAATACCGGTGCGATCTTTACCAATAGCACAATGTTGAACTAACGATTTACCATTACCATTGACTAATAAATCAACTAATGTTTGATAAGCGGGATTATTAAACGGTAATAACTGATACAGTTTAATCATAAAGTCCGCTGGACTATGCTGTTTTAAATCATTCGTTTCAGTTAATTCTTTAGTCAAGTTGGCGCTGACATCATCACTTAATGGATTAGCTGGAACATTAAAATATTGCACTGAGTGCCAAAGCTTATCTGGCCGATGTTGTGCTTCACCATTATCCCGATAATCTAACACCGCTTTAATCGCTAATTTTTGTTCAATAAAAGCCTGTTCTTCATCTGTAATTTGCGAAAAATCACCCGAACGAAAAAGTAATCCTGTCCGAATTTTACGCCCATCTTTGGTTTTAATTCCGCCTAAATCACGGAAATTGATACCATTTTTAATGGCAACAATATGGGGTGACGATAATGACATAAATGACCTCCTACCGAAATTAATATGATTGATGTAATTATAACGCACTTTACTAATGCCCCCATCAACAAAATTTTTTATGCCATGATTAACGTGGTAACCATGAATCAAAGGTGTATTATTAACTAATTTTGCTAAAATAGTGATATAAAACGCGAATCACTTTCAATGGAGTAACAAATATCATGGCGACTATGTCGATTTTTCTGTCCCATCAATCTGCCGATGAACAATGGGGTCAATCCGCTCTACTCAGCTATACCGATCAAGGTATTACTATTCATTGTACAACTCAACCTTATTTGGAAACCATTCAAAAGGCAGGTCGCAAAATCGAAAGCCAAGGAATTTACGATCTTACTTTGGCTGGCGAAGGATGGGATCTCGAAGCTAACTGGCATTTTTGGCTTGGTTATCGTCATCCTAAAAGCTATCATAAAGCAAAAATTCACTGGTCTAAGCTTAATCAAGATGATCAACATGAATTAAACAATCGTTTATCGATCATTGATTGGACCCGTAATACGATTAATCAACCTGCAGAGCAGCAAAGTCCAGAGCAGTTAGCACAAATGAGTATAGATTTAATCACATCTTTATCAAACAATGTAAAATATAAGCTTATTTGTGGTGAGGCGCTAAAAGCAGATAACTACATGGGCATCTATACGGTTGGTAAAGGTTCAGTGCGAGAACCGGTATTATTAGAGCTCGATTATAATCCAACCGGCGATGATAACTTCCCAGTTATGGCTTGTTTAGTCGGTAAAGGAATTACCTTTGATTCTGGTGGTTATAGCTTAAAACCAACCCAATTTATGGAAACCATGCGCGCAGATATGGGCGGTGCAGCATTAGTAACCGGTGCTTTAGCCTTAGCCATTAGCCGTGGTTTAACATCACGTATTAAACTCTATTTATGCTGTGCAGATAATTTAGTCAGTGGTGAAGCTTTTAAATTAGGTGATATTATTCGTTACCGTAATGGTGTCAGTGTGGAAATCGAAAATACCGATGCTGAAGGTCGTTTAGTGCTGGCTGATGGATTATTATGCGCATGTGATGCACATCCTAAATATATTATCGATTGTGCAACATTAACTGGGGCGGCAAAAGTAGCGGTCGGTAACGATTATCATTCATTGCTATCGTTTGATCAGAGCTTCGCTCAACAACTGTTAACAAGTGCACAATATGAACTTGAACCATTTTGGCAATTACCATTAGCAGAATTTCACCGTTCACAATTTCCATCATCATTTGCTGATATTGGTAATTCCGGTTTGCCAAACACTGCTGGCGCGAGCACTGCGGCAGCTTTTTTATCTTATTTTGTAAATAACTATCAGCAAAATTGGTTACATATTGACTGTTCAGCAACCTTCCGCAAATCAGCAACCGCATTATGGGCAACAGGAGCAACAGGCGTTGGGGTTAGATCATTAGCCAATTTACTAACGCAATTGCAATAAATAATACCAATATTAAACTCAACGTTAGTAAATTTAATTGATATAGATGTGGGTCAGATAGTGACCCACGTAAAACAGAAATGAATTATAGTGTTGATAATCACCACTTTTTAATCTTGTTGCCACAGTACATTCTTAGCATACTGTGTTAAGGTTTCGGAAATATTTTGCATCACACTACTTTCAGGTCCGAATCGGTGCCAATATAACATACGACGCTGAAATAACCCTTCTGTTAAATTAATTAATTCACCATTTTTTAATTCATTTTCGACTTGTAGGATTGGTAGCATACAACACGCTGCCCCTTGTTTAGCCAGCTGAACAAAAGCTTCTGATGAACTGGTAATATGACATATCACGCTACCTGGTGCCATATTAAAATTTTCATTTAAAAACATTTGGTGCATATCATCCAAATGATCAAACGCAACCGCTGGCGCTTTCATTAAAGTTGAGCGAGTTACACCATTTGGAAAATACCGCTTAGCAAAGTCTGGTGAGGCCACAAAAATATAATCTAATGCGCCAAGGCGATCTGATAAACAACCAGGCAAGGGTAATTCTTGAATACTGATCGCTCCAACAACTGTTCCTAATCGCAATAAATCTAAAGTATGCTCTTCATCTTTAACCTGAATATCAAAACGCAAATTATTTTTATCTAATACCGGTTTTAATGCAGGTAATAGCCATGTTGCTAATGAATCAGCATTCACCGCAATAGAAAGCGATAAAGGGGTCGTGGTGTGATCATTATCACCAAGCCATTGTTGTTCTAACAACTCAACTTGATGCAATAAACCTAACAGATGCTCACCTTGTTTCGTCGCTTTAGGTGGGATCGTTCTTACTAACAACTGTTGACCGAAAAAACTTTCCAACTGTTTTATACGTTGCGATACCGCTGGTTGTGTAATACACAACTTATCAGCCGCGCGTTCAAATCCTCGTTCTTTGATAACGGCATCCAATGCCTGTAATGCTCTATAATCTGGACGTTTCATGAGTATTATAATAGTTTATTGTTAAATATTGCTGATCAAATTTACGATTTTTTATCAAAATCATAATGATTTTTGCTTCTCAATTGGTTACTATGCCATATCTTACACAAGATTGCTTATAAAAATTTATTATTTTTCATAATTAATTTAAGGTAATACCAATGACTCAAGACGAATTAAAAAAAGCTGTCGGGTTTGCCGCATTAAAATTTGTGAAACCTAAAACTATAGTAGGAGTGGGTACAGGCTCCACCGCCGCACATTTTATTGATGCCTTAGCGACGATTAAAAATGATATTATTGGTGCTGTTTCAAGCTCTGAAGCATCAACCAAAAAATTAATGGAATATGGTATTCGTGTTTTTGACTGTAATGATGTCGATAGTTTAGATATTTACGTTGACGGTGCTGATGAAATTAATCATCAAATGCAAATGATCAAAGGTGGTGGAGCGGCACTTACGCGCGAAAAAATCATCGCAGCCATTAGTAAAAAATTTGTCTGTATCGTTGATGAATCAAAAGTGGTTGAAACCTTAGGAAATTTTCCCCTTCCTATTGAAGTTATCCCAATGGCTCGTTCATATGTAGCTAGAGAAATTTTCAAACTCGGTGCCAAACCGATTTATCGTGATGGCGTGGTAACCGATAATGGCAATGTAATCCTAGACATTCACGACTTTATGATACCAAATGCCATTGAAATGGAACATAAAATCAATAATATTGCTGGTGTGGTTACCGTGGGTTTATTCGCTAACCGAGGGGCCAATATTGCGCTAATAGGTACTAAAAGTGGTGTAAAAGAGATTGCATTATAATAGCCTGACAAACTCAACAAAATTGTTAAGGAAATAACATGGTCGTGCAGACATTAAATAAAGACGAAAATAAATTCTTATTACTGGAAGGCGTTCATCCAAGCGCAATCGAAATTTTAAAAGCATCAGGTTATTCCAATATTGAATACTATAAAGGAGCACTCGATGAGCAAGCATTAAAAGAAGCTATTAAAGATGCTCGCTTTGTAGGCGTTCGTTCTCGAACCCAACTGACGGAAGAAATCATCAATTGTGCGCCTAAATTAGCTGGAATTGGTTGTTTTTGTATTGGTACCAATCAAGTTAATCTTCAGGCAGCGAGTAGAAGAGGAATTCCGGTATTTAATGCACCATTTTCAAATACCCGTTCGGTTGCTGAATTAGTTCTAGCTGAAATGATTTTACTGTTAAGACGAGTTCCTGAGGCTAATGCACAAGCACATTTAGGTAAATGGAATAAAATAGCCATTGGTTCTCATGAAGCACGGGGTAAACGTTTAGGTATCATTGGTTATGGTCATATCGGTAGCCAACTGAGCGTACTGGCTGAATCATTAGGTATGAAAGTGTTTTTTTATGATATAGAAACTAAATTACCATTAGGTAACGCTAAACAAATGCCAAGTTTGGCAGCGCTTTTAGCCGAGAGTGACGTAATTTCATTACATGTTCCAGAAAATCCGACCACCATAAAAATGATTGGTGAAAAGGAATTTAATATGATGAAACCACGCTCTATTTTGGTTAACGCTTCCCGAGGTAAAGTGGTAGATATTGATGCATTAGCTAATGCGCTAGCTAGTAAACATATTGGCGGTGCGGCGATTGATGTCTTTCCTAGCGAACCAGCAAGTAATAGTGAACCATTCAGCTCTCCTTTGTGTCAATTCGATAATGTTATTATTACACCTCATATTGGCGGATCAACAATTGAGGCACAAGAAAATATTGGCATAGAAGTTGCCACCAAATTAGCAAAATATTCTGATTCTGGTTCAACGTTAAGCGCAGTAAATTTCCCTGAAGTTTCTTTGCCGATTCCAAGTAAAGGCGTAAGCCGTTTTATCAATATCCATAAAAATCAACCTGGTGTATTAACCGCTATCAATACCTTATTTGCAAACCGTGGTTTAAATATTGCTGGTCAGTACTTGCAAACTTCTCCAGAAGTAGGTTATGTAGTCATTGATATTGATAGTGTTGATTTTACAAGAGCAGAAGATATTTTAACCGAACTAAAACAGGTCACGGGAACGATCAAAGCTAGATTATTGTTTTAAATATTGAAGCTAATTAACGAATAACATCGATTATATATTTAATTAATCTGCGTTAAATATATAATCTGTTATCTGCATCTATAACCTAAAATTTTAATTTATCATCGATTAATTAAAGAATTTTTCATTATTTCGCTTTGCGTAAATAACCCAAAACACGGTAATTATCAATCGTCCATAAGCCATCTTTAAATATTAATGGATAGGTAGCACGGCTGCTGGCATTAGGGCCTGGATTTTGTTGAACAATTTCAATTTCGTTAGCTGTAACATTACTAATTATGGCAACATGACCATATAAGGATTTGCCTAATACAATGATATCTTCTACTTCTGGCTTAGTTGGTGAACCATTATGAAATTGTAATAAATTACGTTTAGCATTTATTTGCCCATCAGCAATATCAGAATCAAAAAAATGCTTGGCATGCCCATAACTATCCGGCATTTTATGATTAAAACGCTCATAATAATAACGTTTAATGAACTCAACACATTGATATTTTTGACCTAGATTATAACCATCTTTGGTCACATTACGACCGCTAACATTACCGATCTTACCATTATAATAAACATTCACGCCGTTAAATTGATCGACAATTTGGCCAATTTTGTCTTTATCTTCTAATTGTTCCAAATAAAAATATCGGTAATAGATAAAACAGCTTAATAAACTTAATATTAAAAAAAATAAAATTTTTTTCCTGTGTTTTAACATTTGTTATTTTTCATCCGGTTGAGAGATTTATAACTTATTATATTACCCTATCAATACCTTTTATATACTAAAGAATAATATTTTCTCAATGTGTATTCACTATCAAATCAAAATGTCTAACATATTGTTTGATTAGAGAAAACATAGCTAATTCAAAGTCAATAAATCAAGATATTAGCGATATCCAACCCTAAAACATTTCTCCGATTTAGGATTGGATCGTTTTAATAAATTTATACTTTTAAGGATTGAACGCTTTGCACAAGATCTGCTAACTGAGTCACAATTCTTGCGCCAGTATCACTATCATCACCGCCCAGAGCCTTGTTACGCATAAAATCTTGTTTGATCTGTTGCCAACGTACTTTTTGTTCAGCTGTTAATACATTACGAATTTCAGCTAATTTTAAGAGATTTTCCTCTGCACCATTGGTCAATAATTGAGCCTCACCTAAATAGTGATCTTCAATAACCTGATTGATCTCCTGTGCATTCATCACCGCTGAGATTTTTTCCGCTAATTTATTCATATTACGGTAACTACCTTGTAGTTTAAATGGCGGTTCAGTACGATATTTATCTGACTGTGCGGCGCTAATAATATATTGTTGATTAACTTTAAATACCACTTCACGGATAGTCAACAAATGTTTTAACACTGCAACAATTTCACCGATCTCAGCTTGGCTATAGGTATAACTTAATTCATTAGTATTTAGCGGTTTACCTTGAGCATGATCGATTAAGTGATAAAGATCATTTAAATCACGTAATGCTAATGGCGACAAAACACTATTTGACGTTAAACAGTTTTCAATATAGCTTGAAGCGAAGACCTCGTCCATTCCCCCTAACACTTCACCAAGATTGTAAATATCGGCACGGTTAGCCAACATATCTGGGATCTTAAAGACTTCACCTGACTCGGTATACGGATTACCAGCCATAATGACACAGAACTTTTTACCTCTTAAATCATAGGTTTTAGTTTTACCTTGCCATACCCCTTCAATACGACGGGAACCGTCACACAATGAAATAAATTTTTGTAAAAATTCAGGATGGGTATGTTGAATATCATCAAGATATAACATCACATTATTGCCCATCTCTAATGCAAGATTGAGTTTTTCCAACTCCTGACGAGCGGTCGCATTTGGAGCTTGTTGGGGATCAAAAGATAAAACACTATGTCCCAATGCTGGCCCATTAATTTTCATAAAAATTAAGCCTAAACGATTAGCCACATATTCCATTAACGTTGTTTTACCATAGCCTGGCGGTGAAATCAGTAATAATAAGCCCATTAAATCAGTTCGCCGATTTTCACCTACCGTACCAATTTGTTTAGCTAAATTATCTCCTATAATCGGTAAGTAAACTTGATTAATCAATTTATTTCTAACAAATGAACTTAACGGTTTCGCCTTAAATTCATCCAAATGTAAATCATTACGCTGTTCATTTAATATTTCTTGACGTATAGCTTGATATTTCTGGAATTCAGGAATGACAATACGCGATTGATGGCGCATACGGGTAAAGAAATTATCAAGATTTATAGTCAATACACCTTGCTTAACTCGTTGATGTTGTCCTAATAAATCCCCTATCGTAATTTCCAGTTCCATTTCACTGATCGTAATATTGAGATGTGTCTGTTTATCTAACAAACATAAAATCACTGCTTCAGCAATATAGCTTTGTAAAGCTTGATATTTTGGTAAAGTACATAAGCCTTTATACCAATTTTCAATTAATTGCCATCGATCGGCAATGCGATCAGCTAGTTTCACCTGTGACTGGTTAAAATCACTCCACATATGGGATTGATTTAAATGATTTTTCAACTCGTCAAATAAACGTTTACTATATTTGCTTAATACAAATTCTTGGGGAACCACAGCTAAAGCATAGCTGAGATATTCGGCGGCTTGTTTAATATGAAAATGTTCATGTGCAATGGGATACTGGGACAAAAACAACGTTAACTCATTGGCAATTTCTAAACGCAAGTTTTGTAATCCTTCGTCATGACCAAATAATGTGTAAATATCCATACAGGTTTTTGACCGTTCAGGCCACAAAGTCGCAATATCATTTTTTTGATTATAATGCCAATATAGGATGGCCAAACTACGAGCTAAAGGATTGTAACGCAACAAACCTGCACTTTCACCCAATGGAATTAATTTGGCTATAATCTTTACCGCATCATGATCATGCACCCCTTTTTCATAACCTTCACGATACCTCACTGCGGCATAATCGCGCACCGTTTTATTTAAACTATCTAATTGATTTACCTGCGTTGTTAAATCTGCATAGGTTAAACCATTTTCATTTTTCAGCGCCGAGGAAATAATAGAATAGGCTAAATATTCAGCACGATAAACCGTTGTAGATTCTGATTCTAACGATAATGGCCAAAATGCTTTATAACTATTAAGTTTGGAATTGTTAATTTTTTCTTGATAATCAGTACCAGTAAGTTGTAAATAAAGATGGTCTTCTTTTGCCACCATGGTTAAATCAAGCTCTTGGGTATTAACACTGAATTTGTGGCGAGGACCTAATTTGATCACATTACCACCTGACTCAAAAATCTCTGATTTATCACGTAATGTGCGAATAGCTTGATCTTTAGCACTTTTAAAACGCGATTCGATATCATCGGCTTTAACGTTATCAGATAGAGACCTAAGTTTTTCAACCAATTCCTTAATTTTCAGGGCTAACGTATCTGCAATAAAAAAAGCATTTAACTCATTAGGATCCACAAATTTAGCCGTTCTGCGTGGAATGCTATCGAGAATTCTCTGCGCTGCTGTTTGCAATGCTTCAGATCGCTTGGTTCTCTCTTCGAGTAGTGCTTGTTTATGGGTTTCGAATGTTTCAAGTACTTCTTCTCTTTTAGATAAAATATCATTAAGAAATTCGTCACTATCACTAAATTGATTTTCAAGTTCTTCCAGTTGCACAAGTAAACGCGACAATTCATCATCACACTTTTCTGGTGTTGTTGAGATACTTAACGCATTGGCAATGCTTTGGTTAAACAACTTAAATTGGGCACCAAATTGTGCAACCATTTCAACACTAGCTAGACTTTTACGTTTTTGATTAATACGTGCTTTGGTTTGATTTAACTGGCTATAAACATCAGCAATAGCTTCAATAATTTTTGTCTGTAATGTAACATCATCAAATTTTAATGAAGCAATTAACTGAGACAGCATGTCTAAGTCAACCGACATTTGTTCCGTTTGCTTAATGGCCTCGTTAAGTTGGACTGCTGTATCCGCTTTTGCAATAGTAGCTTCTAATTCATTAATTTTTGTTAAAAATGGCTTAAGCGCTTGTTCACCAGCTAAAAATTTTGCGGTTGCCAAAGAAACGATAGATTGTCGTTCTTTTAATTCATTTTCCATCTGATCGAGCTGATCGAGATCAATATAACGATAGCTTCGTAAAGTAACAAGTTTCCCAAGTTGCATCTTAATAGCATTAAGTGCATCAACATACATTTGGGTCTCTTGCCATGTATCTGGATAAAGCGTGGTTAGTAATGCCTTCTGATCAGATATCGCCTCACGCATAGAACTATCAGACTGCCGACGAATACTTTCAACTTTTTCATACTCATCCAATACTAATTCACTAGTTTGACAAATATTATGTAGGTTGGTATTAAATGATAAATGACGTTCATCGTTCAACCAAAAATAACTATCAAATAAACGTTTGGTATCGGTGATCAATTTGCTATAAAGAGTAGATGAAACAGCCTGATTATCAATTTCACGAACAATAAAATAGAGATCAGAAATCCCCCTAACTAATTCAGCATTTCCAATTTTACCTAAGAAGCTATTATTAGTAGGTTGTTGTGCAGCATATTCATCACTGTAAAATGGCGTTTGCCAGATTTGCATTGGATGGACACGTGTAGGTTCATCACGTTCACCTTCAAAAACCACCATTCGTCCATCTTCAAACACGGCATAACCATGACCAAGAATCGGACTACTGAGTTTTCGTTCAATCATATTGTAATTAAACAGTGCTAAACGGCCCGAATTCGGATCATAAAAGATGTACATCACATCTTCACCATTTGGTGAACGACGAATACGGCGGAACCGCATTCCTTCCATTGATTGATCAAAAGATTTATATTCACCGTTTTGTAAATAATAACCACCCGGAAAAATAACACCATGATCCTCTGGTAATTGAATGCAAGCTTGACCAATAGAATCGATACGCTGAACCTTTTGAGTCAACGTATTATAAATAAGATATCGCCAATTCTCTTCGCGATAAGGTAATATTCTTAATAGAATTAAAGAACCCACTTTAGCATATTCAATTTTAGCATCGTTAAGCGATTGGTTTTTATCCAAAACTTCTTCACGATAAATACCCAAACCATCATTGGTATTATTCTCACATTTGATGGTTAGATCACCGCCAATCGTTTCAACAAATACTGTATCTAAAATATTGATATGCGGAAAACGACCATTAACAATATTTTCACGCGTTGTTTCAACCCATTCAAAATCATAAGCGGGCGGTAAGGCAATATCACGTTCACCACGATTATCAATATAATTAATGGTTTTTTTATCACTTGAAATAGACCAACGGAAAACCCGAATATCACTAACCCTTTCACCAATTTGAAAACTTGCCAGTAATTTCCCATCTCGTTCAACTAATTGCAAAAGTTGAGCATTTTTATAATAAGTATAAAGTTCATTAAAATCTTGTACAAAACGCTCAATATTTAAAAAGGTATCACCCAGAGCAACCGGTTCAGTCTCGTAATTACCATCACGTTCTACTAACTGATAAAGTGAAAATACATCGGCTATTTTGGTCTCTTTTTTCAACCCTAGAAAGACGTTATAACCAAATAATAACCAATCACCAAATCGTACAATATCTCGAGCGATACAATTATTTTCCGTACGAATACGAATTCGGCTAATAATTGACATATCACTTTTACCGAACTCAGACAATCTTTGTTGGTTTAATGCTTCCGTTTTTTGCTGTAGCTCTTGACCCAATGCGGTTAAACGTTTACGGAGAATTTCATAAGCACCGCCTTCGGCTACGGCATTATCCAGTGCTGTTTGCTGTTGATTATCTTGTTGAACGTCTGTCATTTTTAACTCATTAATTATTATACAGAAAAGATGATTATTTTTACTCAGCCAATGAAGCGGCTGAGTAAAAACAGATAATGAAAATCACTTTATTACCAAGTGTTATAAAACAATCGCCTTACTAGCTCTGATCAGAAGAAGATAAGAACTGTTTAGCTAATGCTTTTAAATCGGTATTACCAAGCGCTTCTTTAATATCGATATCCTTGTTATTTGATAAGCGAGCTAATACGGATTGTAATGCATTCTGTAGTACAGGGCTTTGACCGACAGCCCCTTCAATCGCTTTACCTACACTAATTGCTTTTGAGAAGCTATTGAAGAAGTTATCATTACCACCCACAATTTCAATGTTAGCTTTACTAAACGCAGCCGCAAGTACTTCGGCTTGTTCTTTGGCAATTTCTTTATTCGCTGCAATCGCCGCCATCGCCTGTTCAAAACCTTTTTCCAATGCTAAGCGGAATTCTTCATGATTTTTTGATTGCTCATTCATTGTACCAAGAGCTTGGAACTTCTCAACCAAACCATTTGCTTCTGCCGTTAAGCGCTCACGAATCACTAGAGCATCAGCGATCCCAACTTCTTTGGTTGCAGTAGCTTTTGCTAAACCAATTCTTTCATCACCACGTGCTTGAGCAGAAAGTTTTTCTTCTAACACTTTTGCTTCTGTTAAACCTTGTTTTTCAAGGGCAATTGCTTTTGCCTCGATGACTTTTGCTTCGGCTAAGCCCTTCTCTTGATTACCCTTCGCTTCGGCTAATAATGTTTCAGCACAAACATGCGCTTTAACTAAACCTTCTTTTTCTTCAGCTTCAGCGCTGGCCTTACGTACGGTTGCTTCAGCAAGACCAATAGCAGCTTCTTCAGCCTCAACACCTTGCGCTAATTGTTTTTTCGCTTCAGCGTTTTTAGCTGCTGCTTCAAGCTCAGCTTGAGCGATAATACTGATTTCGACCGCACGATGTTTCGCCGCTTGTTCATCTGCTTCTGCTTGTTTAACCTGTTTTACTAATTCTTGTTCGGCACGCGCTTGCGCATCAATAACTACAATTTGTTTGTCACGATCGGCTTTTGATACTTCACGCACTTCTTTGATACGTTCCTCTTCTACAGCAACCGTTTTTTCAACAGATACACGTTCACGAATCACATTGGCGATATTCTTTTTTTCTTCTTCGAGTGCTTTATCTTTTTCAATTCGTTGCAACTCAACTTCACGTTCACGAGCCACAACTTCTAAAGAGCGTGCTCTTTCTACACGTTCTTCTTCTATCGCAACAGCGCGTAAGCGGTTTTGTTGTGCTACTTCCACTTCACGCTGACGATTTTCTTCTCTGACTTCAATTTCTTGTTGAGCTTGAATTCGTGCTTGTTCTGCTTTTAAACGTTCTTCTTCTTTCACTTTTAATGTTTCAGCAAGTTCACGAGCACGAATTGTTTCAATTTCACGTTTTTGGCGCGCTTCAGCATCCGCTTGTTGACGTTCAAGTTCAAGTTTAGCTTCTATTGTTTCGGTATCTTTCTTTTTTAATGCTAATTCAAGATCTCGTTCACGTTTATTGGTTTCATCTTTATGAATTGCTGTAATATAGGTGATTTTATTAATCCCTTCAGCATCAAAAATATTATCTGGATCTAGTGAACGAATTGGTGTTTGTTCTAAATAGTCAATGGCAACGTCCTCTAAAGCATAACCATTTAAATCTTTACCAATAACATCAATAATACGCTCACGGAAATTCATTCGATCTTCAAATAATTTAGCTAACTCAAATTGCTTACCTACGGTTTTTAATGCTTCGGAAAATTTAGCACTAAATAAGGAACTCACTGCTTTTTGATCTGAAGCACGATCAACACCGATTGATTTAGCAACTTTCAAAACATCTTCGGTTGTTTCATTAACGCGTAAATAAAAAGCGACACAAATATCTGCCCGCAAATTATCTTTACAAATCAAACCATCTTTACCACGACGTTCAACATCAAAAGAGATTAAAGATATTTTCATGAACTCTTTTTTGTAGATTACCGGATAAACTAATGCACCAGTAAAATGTACCTTAGGGCTTGATGTCATATCATTAACAATTAACGCCGTTCCTTGTGGTACCTTGATATAAAATGATTTAAATAATGCTATAAAACCGACAATGATAATGGCAATAATCGCAATCACAATGCCAAAAAGTGTTAAACTATCAAAACTAAAACCCATATTTTTTATTCTCCAAAAATTTACCTTTACGATCCATTAAATTCATCAATACTCACGATTTGATAGCTATTATAAGTTGCATCATAATTAAGCAATATAGCTTTATCACCACGTTTAAATTGATATGATTCATCACACCTAACTTGTAAAATTAATCCAGCCCCCCCATCTTCATAAATTGCTTCACCTTTATCATTATTTACAACACTTGAACGAATGACGACGGTTTGTCCAAGTAAAGTCTTATGATTTGTCGCATTCAATCGCTTAAATAGCGGCCGTATTGGTCTAATAATAAAAGCTGTAATATATATAGCGATGATTAATACTACAAAAAATACAACGATACCCACTGGATAATAAATCCATGGCACATCATAAAAAGGGAGGAGTAATAATTGAAAAGAACTATAAGAAATGATCCAACCAATTAACGAAATTAGCGTAATAATCAAGGTTAACGGGACTTGATTAAAACCAAATTTCATTAGAAGTCCCCCCAAACTGGTAGAAGGTATTTCCGCGTGATAGGCATCAACATCAAGGTCAAGATCGAGATCAAAATTAAGACAGTCTATAGCCAATATACCCATTGCCGCAAACAGCCAATATAAAACACATAAAGCCAGTAAGCCACTGTAAATTACCACAGGAAAGGCAAGAAATATACTGACAAAAATATCCATTGTTATTTTTCCTTTTATCCAAGATATCTGTGTGACATATTTTAGTTAGTTATTTTTTGATATTTTAGCCTAAAAAAATCAAAAATAAATCACTTAACTTATTTAGCATTTTTTTCTTTTAATTTTGCTAAAATTATCGCAGCATTTTGATTTTCTGATTTAATTCCGGCTGCTTTTAATTTAGCATCTAATGGATCATGATTTTCTGACTGCGCTAATTCATTTTTCGCTTCAATTGTTGCCGCATTTTTTTCCTGACGCTGTTTAATTCTATCTAAGGAATCCAATGCTGTTTGTAATTTTGCTGTTGATCCCCCATAGCGTTGAGAAACAGCAGATTGTGCTTTCTGTACACTTTCTGTTGCCTTTACAATATCAACTTGTTGTTTTAAATTGCGAATATTAATTTCGGTTTGTGAAATAGTTTGTCGCAAGTTCGTTACACTTTCAGCAAACGCTTTAGCTTGTTTTTGCTGACCAGCTAATACATTTTCAAGTTGCGAGATTTTTTCTGCAACTTCTAACGCTAATACTTCATCATTATTATCTAACGCTTTAAGTGCATAACCTTCATATTCAGTAATTTTAGATTGCGTTTCAACAACTTGTTTATCAGCCATTTTCTGCTGGGCCATAACACTAGCTAACGCTTCCTTCGCTTGTTTTAATTCACTATCAGCATCACGAATTTCTTGATCTAAAATACGTAATGCTTGTGTATCAATAATCGCTTCGCCAGCTTCATTTATGCCACCACGCAATGCCGTAATTAATTTTGATAATATTGCCATTTTTAAACCTCGTATTCTTTCTAATTCGATTAATGATTAATCTTGTTTATTTATATTTAAATAATGTTCATAAGCTTCTGTTGCTTTAATAACATTATCGGAAAGCATTTCAAGTTCATAAATAATATTACTTAATAACGATGTTGAACTTAATGCACCATACATTATATAGTTAACGCTACCATCACCGGCTTTTTCAATGGCAATAGTCGATAACGGGAAAAGTTTACGCGTACACAATACATCCTGATTAAATTTTTCTGGTTGTTTAACCATGTTTACCGGCCAAAGCAATGCTTCAACCATGATTTGTTGATTAGAAACACTTAAAAATAACGGTAAATCACCATACTGATGCATAATTATATGCAAGCAGGCATCAACACCATCAATGATTTCAATGCTCGCCGTACCTTGTGTAAATAAAGGTTCCTTTTTTAAGGTTTGGTAAAGATCGGTAATACCCCATACTTCATTTTTTTTCATTGTATTCTTTTCCTGTAGTTTGTTCGGATTTGCATCCCCAACATTATTTCGAAATTGGCGTAATTTAAGTTCTATTTCCTGCAATTTAGGTGTATTTTCTGGCAAAATCCACACTTCTTTTTTTACAAAACCTTGTTCTTGTAAACGTTGACGGTAGCGTCTTTGATAAAAAGCTGAATTCTTAATTGGTTGCGTTTTTTCCATATAATTTGGGTAACCCAAAATTGTCATATTTAATAAAAGTAGATAAAGACATTTTATCACAATAATCTTACATGTAAATATTACATGTAAGATTATTTGTTAAACAAAATATAAGAAAACTTCACCTACGCCTCTATTATTAATCAGCATAGCAAGTCAGTATTAAGGATAATTAATCGGTAAAGAAGAGAGGATACTAAATAAAAACTGAGCGCACAAAAAAAGCGCTAACGTAATCGTCAACGCTTTTTAATTTTGAATAAAAATTAGTCGTTATTATTATTTCTGAACGCTCGTTTACGATCGTTTTCCGTTAAATGACGTTTACGTAAACGAACAGATAATGGTGTAACTTCAACTAATTCATCATCATCAATAAATTCTAATGACTGTTCTAAGGTCATTTTAATTGGTGGTGATAGTGTTGTGGCTTCATCTGTACCGGCAGCTCGCATATTGGTTAATTTTTTACCAGTTAAACAGTTTACAGTTAAATCATTTGAGCGAGTATGAATACCAATGATTTGACCTTCATATACTTCTACACCATGTCCGATAAATAAACGACCACGATCTTGTAAGCTATGTAATGCATACTCTAACGCTTTACCTGTTCCATTAGAAATTAATACTCCGTTAATACGTTGTCCAATCTCACCAGGACGCACATCATCATAATGGCTGAAAGTTGAATAAAGTAAACCAGTACCAGAAGTCATCGTTAAAAATTCAGTTCTAAAGCCAATTAAGCCACGGCTTGGAATATCGTAATCCAATCGCACTCGACCTTTACCATCTGGCATCATATTAGTCAGATTACCTTTACGTAAACCTAGTGCTTCCATTACCGGACCTTGGTGCTGTTCTTCAACATCAATGGTAACTTGTTCAAACGGCTCTTGTTTACGTCCATCAATCTCTTTAAAGATAACTTTTGGACGTGAAACTGCTAATTCATATCCTTCACGACGCATATTTTCGATTAATACGGAAAGATGCAATTCGCCACGACCTGAGACTTTAAAAGCATCTGGATCAGGGGTTTCTTCAACACGTAATGCCACATTATGCACTAACTCTTTCTTTAAACGCTCTAAAATTTGACGTGAAGTGACAAATTTTCCTTCTTTTCCAGCGAATGGGGATGTATTAACATTAAAAAACATGGTCACAGTTGGTTCATCAACTGTTAAAGCTGGTAGTGCTTCAACAGCATTGACATCACAAATCGTATCAGAGATATTTAAATCCCCTAATCCCGTTAAAGCGATAATATCGCCAGCTTCAGCAACATCAGCTTCATAACGTTGAAGACCTAAATGTCTTAAAACTTGTCCCACTTTACCATTACGCTTTTTACCTTCAGCATCAATAATCGTAATTTGTTGATTTGGTTTGATACGACCTCGTTTAACACGCCCAATACCGATTACACCCACATAGCTATTATAATCAAGCTGAGAAATTTGCATTTGGAATGGACCATCAACATCAACTTTTGGTGGCTCAACATGTTTAACAATCGCTTCAAATAGCGGTGTCATATCTTCTGCCATAGCCTCATGATCTTCACCCGCTACACCCATTAATGCGGAAGCATAAATAATGGGAAAATCCAATTGTTCATCTGTGGCACCGAGATTAACAAATAAATCAAAAACTTGATCAACTACCCAATCAGGACGAGCACCTGGACGGTCTACTTTATTAATCACAACAATTGGTTTTAAACCATAAGCAAACGCTTTTTGCGTTACAAAACGGGTTTGTGGCATTGGTCCATCCATAGCATCAACCAGCAATAGCACAGAATCAACCATTGACATAACCCGCTCAACCTCACCACCAAAATCAGCATGGCCTGGGGTATCGACAATATTAATACGGTAACCATTCCAATCAATCGCCGTATTTTTTGCCAAAATGGTAATACCACGTTCTTTCTCTAACGCATTGGAATCCATAACACGTTCAGTGTCATCACCACGTGAATCAAGGGTTCCCGATTGTTTAAGGAGTTTATCAACCAATGTCGTTTTACCATGGTCAACGTGCGCAATAATGGCAATATTTCTTATATTTTCAATCACAATATCGATTCCAGAAAAAATTAACAGGATAATTAGGCGCAAAATTATACACCTTTTTTGAAATAAGTGTTGATCTTAAAGATAAATAATTACTTTTTTATTCCATATAGTGACATTTTTTGGCTAACAGATAAGAAATTAAACCAATATCTTGATTTATTTAATAAATCAACCAGTTATACATAATATTATAACTGGTTGATTTTATTAAAAATAATATATTTATATTCTGTTTTTAATACCAATCATTTTTGAGTATTAAGCTGGCACGGATAAAGCCTTTTCTTCACGTTCCCAGATACGATGCAAGGATAGGACTTTCATCAAGGTTAAAATCAATTCAACAATATTGTCATCCATCAACGTACCCTTATCTTCCTCAAGCATCG
This sequence comes from Frischella sp. Ac48, assembly GCF_019641635.1. Taxonomy (NCBI): domain Bacteria; kingdom Pseudomonadati; phylum Pseudomonadota; class Gammaproteobacteria; order Orbales; family Orbaceae; genus Frischella; species Frischella sp. Ac48. The sequence continues at coordinate 126,517 of NZ_JAETXP010000003.1, read as the reverse complement.
CCGCATCAAATAAACGTTTAGCATTATTGTGTAATGCAATTGGTTTAAGATGTTTATAAGCTTGTTGTAAATAATATTTAGCGTTACCGTCGTTGAGTAACATCTCAATATTTTGATTGGTTGGAACCACTACAGCATCAATGGTAACAGAAGGATTCCCTTCAATTGTACCATCTACTTTCAAGCTGTCACCTTGTTGCGTTTTTACCACTCCCATGTGTGGAGCAAGTAGTAAGCTGTAAAGCTTTTTCTTGGTCAACATTTCACGAATTTTATCGACAGATTCCCCACATACGCCGTCGCTCACTAATATAGCAACTTTACGACTAGTTAATGGTAATGTCTTATTGGCATACAAGCTCAGTGTCGGATCACTATCTAAGTTATTAAACAAAATAGGAGCGGGACGCGCTTTTTGTTCTGCGGTTAATGTAATACCTAAATGAGTGGCCACACCTTTCGCTAAATCATGATTAATGTTACATAACAAATCAACCACACGTTCACGAATATAAGGACGCATCACTTTACCCAATTCAAAACTAAAGGCGTTAATAATATGTTGTTGTTCGGTTGCTGTTTGACTTTGCCAGAAGAGCCGAGGCATGGAATAAAAGTTAGTCATCGATTCACTACGTTGCCGAATTTTTTCGCCATCCAATGTTTCTTGATAACTACTAAATCCACCATTTTGGGCTTTGGGGGCGGTTTCCCTTGGCCAGTTATTATTAATTGAGTTAGGTTCATAATTTGCCGGATTGGTATTGATTTCCATCCGATGAAATCCATCACGTTGCTGATTGTGGAATGGACAAACCGGTTTATTAATCGGGATCTCATTAAAATTGGCACCACCGAGTCGATACATTTGAGTATCAATATACGAAAAGATACGACCTTGTAATAATGGATCATTTGAAAAATCAACACCAGGAACTAAATTTGCTGGGCAAAATGCCACTTGTTCAGTTTCGGCAAAATAGTTATCTGGATTGCGATTTAAGACCATTTTACCAATTCGTTGGACTGGTACTAAGGCTTCAGGAATTAATTTCGTCGCATCTAAAATATCAAAATCAAAATTATCTACTTGGCTTTCCGGAATAATTTGCAAACCAAGTTCATATTCCGGATAATCGCCAGCTTCAATGCTTTCCCACAAATTTTTACGATGAAAATCAGGATCACGTCCCATCAGGGCTTGAGCTTCATCCCAAATCATTGAACATGTTCCGGCAATCGGTTTCCAATGAAAACGTACAAAACAGCTTTCATTTTTACTATTCACTAACCGAAATGTATGGATCCCAAACCCCTCCATATTACTATAACTCCGTGGAATACCACGATCAGACATTACAACCATCACATTTTGTATCGTTTCTGGTTGTAAAGAGACATAATCCCAAAAGCTATCATGGGCACTTTGTCCTTGTGGCACTTCATTGAGCGGTTCAGGTTTTACCGCATGAACAAAATCTGGAAATTTAATTGCATCTTGAATAAAAAATGTTGGCGTATTCACACCGACAATATCAAAATTTCCCTCTTGAGTATAAAATTTAGTGGCAAAGCCACGCACATCTCGTGCCGTATCAGCTGAACCACGTGAACCTTGCACGGTTGAAAAGCGCACAAACACGGGGGTTTTTAAGCCGGTATCATTTAAAAAGTTCGCTTTAGTGTATTTATCTAATGATTTATAAAGCTGAAAATAACCATGCGCCGCTGCACCACGCGCGTGAACTACCCGCTCTGGAATACGTTCACGGTCAAAGTGCATCATTTTATCGCGTAATAAAAAATCTTCCATTAACGTTGGACCGCGCACCCCGGCTTTTAATGAATTTTGATTATCCGCTACTTTTACCCCAGTTGTGGTGGTCAATGGTTGATTATCATCGACACTGCGATAAGTATCCAAATCTTGTAATTTTGCATTACTATTTTGTGGTAATTTTTGTGAACCTGCAGCATAAGGTTCACTGCCTGGCTGAGTAGGTTTAGGGGTTGGTTTGATATTGATATCACTAGGTGCGGTGTCAAAAGTATGGGGGTGTACGGCTCGTTGATCTGGCATAACGGCTTTGTGGTACTTCTTACTCATCATTTGCTCCTGTTTACTATTTTATAAAAATTACAAAATTAATCATTCGTCGCGATGAGTTTGTGATGATGGAACTCACTTTATCATTTTTGTAGAAAACTCAATAAATTATCAAAAAATTACTTAATGTACAGATTAGCCAAAAAAAAACTTTATAACAATATCTATTTGATTTTATACTATTTTTACATATCTCTTTATAAAATTATTTCATTAAAACTCGATTTAAAATAATTAAGTAATATCAGTTATATATCAAAACCGTTACAATATAGCTAAAACTTATTAAAAAAGAGCGAACTATAATGAAAAAAACTAAATTCGTCATTTTAACTGGTGCTGGTATTTCAGCTGAATCAGGTTTAGCAACATTTCGTGCACAAAATGGTTTATGGGAAGGGTATAATGTGGATGATGTCGCCACATATGAAGGTTATTTACGTGATCCCGTTCAAGTTCATCGCTTCTACAATATGCTACGTAAAAAATTACAACAACCGAACGTTAAACCTAATACAGCTCATTTTGCATTAGCTAAATTAGAATACACAATTGGCAGCGAAAATGTAACCATTGTGACGCAAAATGTCGATAACCTCCATGAACAGGCAGGATCTAAAAATATTATTCATATGCATGGTGAGTTACTAAAAGTTCGTGATGAACAAACGGGTCAAATCTTCGATTGCTATGATGATATTTATTACGAGAAAAATAAAATGATTCGTCCACATATTGTTTGGTTTGGTGAAATACCACTTTATATAGATGAAATCCATCAACAAATAACACAAGCAGATTATTTTATTGCCATAGGCACATCCGGTCATGTCTATCCAGCAGCCAATTTTGTACAACTAGCCAATCAGTTTGGCGCACATACTATTGAATTAAATTTAGAACCATCGTTAAAAGAAAATCTGTTTGATCTAAAAATTTATGGACCTGCTAGCCAAATTGTACCCCATTTTATTCAACAGTTACTAACAAAAATCGCTTAGTAATAAATATGAATGATGAAAGAGGTTATTAATACGATAGATGTTCTAACTAGTTCTGTTTACCTAAATTGACTATTTATTTCTCAATCCAGTTTGCTTTACAATGTAACCTATCATTGAGATAAATGGGATTGAATTGATGGGGAATTGGTAATACCGCAGCAAGTAAACTTGTTAGCTTTGGTGATAATTATTTGGCATTAGTAGGAAAATAATATTGAATGCCAATTCAATAGCAAATATACCATTTCCCCCATTGTCACTATTAAAGTAAAATTTTAGGATACGTTATTTTTACCAAATATTTTAAACAGTATACCTAAGAACCAATCGTTAACGGATACCATTCTGCAATAACCATAACAAGAGATTTTTAGTCACCTATTAGCTAAAATACTCGCGCCTTGTAACGATTGATGCTGTTGATTGTGTAATATCACTAAGTTAGAGACAAGAAGAGCAAAAAAAAATGATAAGCAAAATTTGTGATATCCAGCAGCGAAAGGTTATTTTTATATGCTCGAAGAGATCTGCATAATCACTCTATTATCGTTGTTGTATTTTATGCTAACGTATAATGTTTATTCAAACATTAACCTCGTACCTAATGGATTGATATATTTAAAATTCAATACAGATACTATTGATATGATAATCAATAAATTATCTACATATTGATGATATTATTTTTTTAACCATCAAGATAAAAGCGATCAATATTTTTATTGATAATTGATTCCTCCAATTGGATTAAGATATTGAAAGCAATAAATAATGCTTAATCCATTGGCTAATTGTTATTAAATCATTGATATCAAATTGTTTAATTGCAATATCCAGTTCGTAATCGGTAGCTATTGCCAGTGTATACTCATCATAAAATGGCGGTTTATCGAGAGAATGCCGATAACAGACAATTTTAGGAATCATTTCATGTTTAAACCCTTCGACTAAAACTAAATCAACTTGATTAAATTGTTTGGCTAATGTCAGTAAATCAGGTGGATTATGTGGTGTTTCAGTCATTAATGCCCATCGTTTATCACTAGCAACAATCACTTGATCTGCACCAGAATAACGCAACTGATAACTATCTTTACCGGGCAAGTCAATATCCATATTATGGTGGCTGTGTTTAATTACGGCTAAACGAATAGATTGTTGTTTTAGTAAAGGGATTAATTTTGTCAATAGCGTAGTTTTACCACTACCACTATAACCACATATTCCAATTATTTGCATTGCTTTTGATTCCAATAAGCCAATTGTTCTAACGTATTAATATTAATAAATACGTCTGGTTTATCACTAAAATCAACCTGAATAGCGTCGATTTGCTGTAAAAAACCAAGTAATTTTCGTTTACCTTGTAATAAATAATGTTTAATCATTGGAGCTAATTGACGATGAATTAGCATTAATGTAGGATGTGATTTTTCACCATCAAACACATAAGCCGCGAGATGAGTATCACAATGCGCTTGTAAGCGCTTAACTAAATCATCTGGTAAAAAAGGTGTATCACAACTTACCACTAAGTTCCAATCGGTTGAACTGGTTATTAATCCTGAGAAAATCCCTGCTAATGGTCCTAAAAAGCCAATTAATTCATCAACAATAACTGGATAGCCTGATTTTTGATACTGTTCAATATCTTGATTACAATTAATCACAATATGATTAACTTGCGGTTTTATTTTATTAATAACGTGATAGTATAATGGATTACCGTGTAATAATTGCAGTCCTTTATTCTGTCGATTCATTCGGCTACTTTGACCGCCAGCCAGAATAATTGCAGTTATAGGCATTAGTGACATAAATAATCGCTTATAGAGCATTGCTAAAATTTTAAATACCATTACTATAAGCAAAATTAATCAAAATAAATAGGTAAATTATTATGGCGTGCCATAGAATTGAAGAACTTATCGAACTTCTTACCCCAGCTTGGGAGAAAGAATCCGATTTAAATCTACTTGAATTTCTAGCTAAATTAGGTAGTGATGCAGGTTATGAAGGCGAATTAAATAACTTGAGTGATGAAGTATTAATTTATCATTTGAAAATGCGTGATACAGATAAATCGGAAGCAATTCCTGGTATAAAAAAAGATTATGAAGCTGATTTTAAATCCGCTTTATTGAAAGCGCGTGGCATTACTTAATTACACTGATTTGAATCATTATATGACTAATTGAATGACTAAATTTTAGGAGCCTTTTAACATGTTTAAAAAGTTTTTTGTGACAATCAGTGCCATTATTATATCGTTTTGTACTTTGGCTGCTGAAACTGAAGAATCCGTTGAACCGGTTAAAATTACTGATGGCAAGCAATATTATAAATTAGCCAAGTTTGCTTCTCCCGAAAAAGAAGTGATTGAATTTTTTTCTTTTAATTGCTCATCTTGTTTTAAGCTTGAAAGAACATATAAAATTAACGAAACTATTACGTCTAATTTGCCGAAAAACATTAAATTTAAACGTTATCATTTAAATAATTTTGGTCCTCTCGCTGAAGAATTGTCGCAAGCATGGGCTATTGCAAATGTATTAGGTATCCAAAATGAAATAGCATCTGATCTTTATGATGGTATTCAACTTGATAAAACTATCAAAACAGCCGACGATATTAAAGGTGTTTTCATCAATTTAGGTATTGATGAAGCCAAGTATGAAAGCATGAAAGATAACTTTTTGGTAAAAGCCTTTGAAGTTCAGCAAAATGAAGCTAGAGATGAGTTACAACCAACATCGATTCCTAGTTTTTTCGTTAACAGATTGTATATTATTAATTCTCAAGGTCTAGATGCTACTTCTTATGAAACTTATATTAAGGATTATTCACGTGTAATCAATTTTTTACTACAACAAGATTAATCTACCATCCCAATGATAGTCAGAATACTAGCGTTAATTCTAATATTCTGACTAATCTTATTTTTATTTACCCCAATCCCTTTATATAACATAACGAATAAATACTTTAATTAACTGACAAGAATCACCTTTTCTACGCTATGACTTTTATTTCTATCACTTTTGAGTATACTCATTGTTAATAACTTGTTTATATTCAATCAAAGTGAATTTACTATGAAAACAGAAAAACCGATTATCCTTATCGATGGTTCGTCCTATTTATATAGAGCCTTTTTCGCAACACCTTCGTTAACAAATACCAAAGGGGAACCAACTGGTGCGATTTATGGCGTAACAAACATGATCAGAAGCCTGATTAATCAATATCAACCAACTCATATTGCGGTAGTTTTTGATGCCAAAGGAGGCTCTTTTAGAAAAACGTTATACAGCGAATATAAAGCAACACGTGACGCTATGCCGGAAGATCTACGAGTACAAGTCGAACCTATTCATAACATTTTAAAAGCAATGGGATTACCACTATTATGTGTAGATAATGTTGAAGCTGATGACGTGATTGGTACACTAGCTAAACAAGCTGAAGCAGAAGGTCTATCAGTATTAATCAGCACTGGCGATAAAGATATGGCACAACTCGTTTCAGATAAAATTACTTTAATTAATACCATGAATAACGTTGTTTTAGATCCGAATGGTGTACAACAAAAATTTGGCGTGCCACCGACAAAAATTATCGATTATTTAGCCTTAATGGGTGACAGCTCCGATAATATTCCTGGTGTACCAGGTGTTGGAGAAAAAACAGCCAGTAGTTTACTTAGTGAATTTACAGGTATTGATGATATCTATCACAATATAGATAAAGTCATCACGCTATCTATTCGTGGAGCTAAATCTATTCAACAAAAATTAATCGATAATGAACAAGAAGCTCGTTTATCTTATTTACTCGCTACCATAAAAACCGATGTCGAACTCAATTTTAGTAATGAACAATTAAAACCACAACCAATTGACATTAATAAACTTAAGCAAATTTTTGAATACCACGGTTTTAATCGTTGGCTAACCGAACTTAATCATGGACGATTTATCAAATCAGAGCAACCTTTAGTTAATCAAGTGTCAGAAAACGATAAAAACAGTCAGTCATCAATCCCTTCCCCTCAAGCGGAAAAGCATTATGAAACTATATTAACCAGTGAACAATTAGACAGTTGGGTAAAAAAATTAGCCACCAGCCATTTAATTGCTTTTGATACTGAAACCAATAATATTGATCATTTTCACGCCGAGTTAGTCGGTATATCGTTGAGTATTGCTGAAAATGAAGCCTGTTATATACCAATTCATCATCACTATTTAGGTGTACCAAAACAGTTACCGCTTGATGAAGTTATCCAAAAGCTTAAACCAATATTTGAAAATGCAAAACTTAAAAAAGTTGGGCAAAATGTCAAATTTGATTATTCAATATTAGCGAATTATGGCATTACCGTACAAGGTATTACATATGATACCATGTTAGAATCTTACGTTCTTAATAGTAATGACAGACATGATTTAGATCATTTAGCCCAAAAACATCTACATGTAAAAACAATAACCTATGATGAATTAACCAAAGTCGATAAAAAGAAACTAACAATTGATAAAATCGATATCGAACACACCACACGTTATGCCTGTGAAGATGCTGATTTAACCCTTACTATTCATAACAAATTATGGGCTCAACTGAAACAAGATAGTAAATTAACGCACCTCTTTAATGATATTGAAATGCCATTAGCGATCATCTTAGCCAATATCGAAAGAACCGGTGTATTAATCGATGAAAGCTTATTACACCAATATTCAACAGAGATCCAATCTAAACTTGATCAACTCGAACAACAGATTCATGACTTAGCTGGTGAAAAATTTAATATCGCTTCCCCTAAACAATTACAAGTCATTCTGTTTGAAAAAAATCAACTACCAGTTATCAGAAAAACACCCAAAGGTGATCCATCAACGAATGAAGAAGTGTTAAGTGAACTAGCCAATGATTATGAATTACCCCGCCTGATTCTTGAATATCGCGGTCTAGCTAAACTTAAAAATACTTATACTGATAAATTACCATTAATGATAAGTCGCATTGATCATCGCGTACATACTAATTATAACCAAATTGGCACAGTAACAGGCCGTTTATCATCCAATGATCCAAATCTACAAAACATTCCAGTACGCAATGAGGAAGGACGTAAAATCCGTCAGGCTTTCATTGCTCCAAAAGGTTATAAGATTGTCTCAGCCGACTATTCACAAATTGAACTACGAATCATGGCGCATTTATCAAGAGACAAAAACTTATTAGATGCTTTTGCCAATAATAAAGATATTCACCGTTTTACCGCCAGTGAAATTCTTGGTAAACAAGAAAATGAAGTCACATCAGAAGAGCGTCGTCGTGCTAAAGCTGTCAATTTTGGTTTAATTTACGGTATGAGTTCTTTCGGTTTATCAAGACAAATTAATATTCCCAGAAATGAAGCAAAATTTTATATTGATCGCTATTTTGAGCGTTATCCCGGTGTTGAACAATATATGGAAAATACTCGTAAATTAGCTGCGGAAAAAGGTTATGTAGAAACCTTATCAGGTCGACGACTTTATTTACCGAGAATAAATTCTGCAAGCGGTATCGAAAAACGCGCAGCCGAACGTGCTGCAATTAATGCACCAATGCAAGGTACTGCTGCAGATATCATTAAAACTGCAATGATAGCTGTAAATCATTTTATTCAAAAACAAGGAGATAATGTTAAAATGGTCATGCAGGTACACGATGAATTAGTTTTTGAAGTAAAAGAAACCCATCTAGATACCATAACCGAGCAAATAAAAACGATTATGGAAAACTGCTATCAACTTGATATTCCTTTAAAAGTCGACGTAGGTTTTGGCAATAACTGGGACGAAGCGCACTAAATATAGTTTAAAAATTAAAGATGATCGAAGTGAACTTAAGATAACTACCAATCGATCATCTTCTCTCTTTGAAAACACTCAAATACCTCTCTTAATGCCTCTTTCCACATAATCAAATAAGATCGTCAGATTAACCAAATCTATCTTCGTTGTAAAAAGATGATCTTAATATAGCGAAATTTACAATTTTCTCGATAAAAATTCTGTTAAAAAAGCATAAAAGATCCAAATAATTGATCGAATCATGCTGCCAAAATAACCTATTAACAAACAGAAAAACAGCGATTAAACTGATTTTTTGTGGATAACTCTGTCATTAAAACGATCACAATCCTGTTATCAACATGGAAATAACTTTTCACATATTAATCAATGTGGATAAAAAGGATCGTTATCCATAGCTTAATCCTAAGTTTAATTAGAGTTATCAACACGTTTTGATCCTTAACAACATATTGATAAATAAGGGCTACAAAAATTTATACACAAAGATCTCTTTATTAATAATAAAAAATATAATCTAAAAACATAAAAGATCCTTTTAATTATTTAGTGATCACAAACAGATCATTTGACGTAGCTAAAAAGACGAGTAAAATTTATCATTCGAATAAATTCCTATCTCTTGATAGCCATTTTTTAATTATATTCAGTTGAGGTTAGATATGTTTTACCCAGATCTTTTCGATGTCATCATCGTCGGTGGCGGTCATGCAGGTACTGAAGCAGCAATGGCATCAGCAAGAATGGGTAGAAAAACACTGCTTTTAACCCATAATATCAATACATTAGGACAAATGTCATGCAATCCAGCAATTGGTGGCATTGGCAAAGGACACTTAGTTAAAGAGATCGATGCAATGGGTGGATTAATGGCCCAAGCAACGGATCATGCTGGGATCCAATTTAGGATCTTAAACGCCAGTAAAGGTCCTGCCGTTAGAGCTACGCGCGCACAAGCAGATCGTTCCTTATATCGCAATAACATCCGAATTGCATTGGAAAATCAACCTAATTTAATGCTTTTCCAACAATCAGTTGAAGATGTGATCATTAAAAACGATCAGATCACAGGTGTTATTACCCAAATGGGTATCAAATTCAAAGCTAAAGCAGTTGTGATCACAGCTGGTACATTTTTAGCTGGAAAGATCCATATTGGATTAAATAATTATAGTGGTGGACGCACAGGTGATCCTGCTTCAATCGGTTTATCACATGCTTTGCATCAATACCCATTTAGAATAGGTCGCTTAAAAACAGGTACACCACCAAGGATCGATGCGCGTACAATTGATTTTTCTCAATTAGGGATCCAAGCGGGAGATGATCCTATACCCGTGTTTTCATTTTTAGGAAAACCAAGCGATCACCCTAAACAGATCCCTTGTTACATAACATCAACCAATGAAAAAACCCATGAGATCATTCGCAATAATTTAGATCGCAGCCCAATGTATACCGGCGTGATCGAAGGGATCGGACCGCGTTATTGTCCATCTATAGAGGATAAGATCATGCGTTTTGCGGATCGCAATTCTCATCAGATCTATTTAGAACCAGAAGGATTAAATAGTAATGAAATTTATCCAAACGGAATTTCTACCAGCTTACCATTTGATACACAGCTCGCTTTTGTACGTAGTATGAAAGGTCTCGAAAATGCGAACATTATAAGACCAGGATATGCAATTGAATATGATTATTTTGATCCACGGGATCTCAAACCAACTCTTGAAAGCAAAGTGATCAAAGGATTATTTTTAGCCGGTCAGATCAACGGTACTACCGGGTATGAAGAAGCTGCTGCCCAAGGACTGCTTGCAGGATTAAATGCAGCTCGTTTTGTGTATGACGAAGAACAATGGTATCCAACTCGCGATCAAGCTTATCTGGGCGTATTAGTTGACGATCTTTGTACATTAGGTACTAATGAACCTTATCGTATGTTTACTTCTCGTGCTGAATACCGTTTGATGTTACGCGAAGATAATGCCGATATCCGTTTAACTGAAATTGGTCGAAAGTTAGGTTTGGTAGATGATTATCGCTGGCTACAGTTTAATCAAAAAATAGAAGCTATTGAACAAGAACGTGCACGATTACGCGATATTTGGGTTCATCCACATATTGAAACTATTGATGAAGTCAATGCGGTGTTAAGTGCTAATTTAACCAAAGAAGCTAATGGTGAAGAGTTATTAAAACGTCCAGAGATGACTTATAAAACCTTAAAATCATTATCACTATTTGCTCCAGGTTTAGCAGAAGGACAAGCTGCAGAACAAGTTGAAATACAAGTTAAATATGATGGTTACATTAAATTGCAAATTGAAGAAATCGAACGACAGAAACGTAATGAAGAAACACTAATTCCGCAAGAAATTGATTATGCTGATATTTCAGGTTTATCTAATGAAGTTGTTGCCAAATTAAAACAACATAAACCGGTTTCTATCGGTCAAGCTTCGCGAATTTCAGGGATAACTCCAGCTGCAATCTCAATGTTATTAGTTTATTTAAAGAAAAAAAATTACATCTGTAAAAAGGCACTATAAGTTATGTTAAAAAGCCAATTAGTTAAACTTATTCAACAAACGGATCTTTTGATTAGCGAGGCACAAATTGATCAATTGATTCAATATGTCATGATGCTTGATAAATGGAATAAAGCTTATAATTTAACGTCTATACGTGATCCTAATGAAATGTTGATAAAACATATTATGGACAGTTTAGTCATTTCTCCATACTTATTAGGTCAAGAATTTATTGATGTTGGAACCGGCCCTGGATTACCAGGGATTCCACTAGCCATTATTAATCCAGATAAACACTTCGACTTAGTTGATAGTCTTGGTAAACGTGTGCGCTTTTTAAAACAAGTGCAATTCGAACTAAAATTAAGTAATATTCATCCGGAACAAAGTCGAATTGAAGCGTATCGTCATAAACAGTTTGATGGCGTAATCAGTCGTGCTTTTGCTTCTTTGATGGATATGCTTGATTGGTGTCAACATTTACCAAATAAAACGGGATTATTCTATGCATTAAAAAGTCAAGCTTCACAAGAAGAGTTAACTAACCTATCCCATGATTATCAATTAAAAAACTGTATAAAATTACAAATTCCGCAGTTAGATGCTGAACGTAACTTATTAATTATTCAAAAATTGACAGCTTTAAATTAAAAAATTTTTATCAAGACCACATATTACTTGATGTGTGGTCACAAATTGATTTTTATTTATTAAGTTATTCATGTTACAATCTGCCGCCAGTGGTCATTTAAATTTAAATGATTAATAGATTTAAAACACTGAGGTCATTTCATGAAAATTGTCGAAGTCAAACATCCCCTTGTCCGCCATAAAATAGGTTTAATGCGTGAACATGATATTTCAACTAAAGATTTTAGAGCGCTTGCCAGCGAAGTCGGTAGTTTATTAACCTATGAAGCCACGGCGGATCTGCCAACAGAAAAAGTTACAATTCAAGGTTGGTGTGGTCCAATCGAAGTTGAACGTATTAAAGGTAAAAAAATCACAGTAGTACCGATTTTACGGGCAGGTTTAGGTATGATGGATGGCGTTTTAGAACATATCCCAAGTGCTAGAATTAGTGTGGTTGGTTTTTATCGTAATGAAGAAACCCTTGAGCCAGTACCTTATTTCCAGAAATTAACATCTGATATTGAAGATCGTATAGCTTTAGTGGTCGATCCAATGTTAGCTACAGGTGGATCGATGGTTGCAACAATCGATCTTTTAAAGCAAGCTGGTTGTCAAAATATTAAAGTTTTAGTTTTAGTTGCGGCTCCAGAAGGGATCAAAGTTTTAGAACAAGCGCATCCAGATGTTGAATTATATACGGCATCAATTGATGAAAAATTAAATGATAAAGGATATATTCTCCCTGGTCTTGGTGATGCGGGAGATAAAATTTTTGGTACCAAATAAATCAATTTTTAAACCGGCGATAGCCGGTTTTTTTCTGTCTGTAATTTATTAAATTTAAAGAGGAATAACAATAATGGTTTCTAAAAATATTTCTCAACACCTTTCTAAGCATACATTGTTAGATATTATCACTGGTGCTCAGATGTTGTTTGTTGCTTTTGGCGCATTAGTTTTAGTTCCGCTTCTGACTCGACTTGATCCTAATGTAGCATTATTTACTGCTGGCGTAGGGACATTACTTTTTCAAATCGCAACGCGTGGTAAAGTGCCGGTATTTTTAGCATCATCTTTTGCTTTTATTGCCCCTATTTCTTATGGTGTTAAAATGTGGGGAGTTGCTTCGACATTAGGTGGATTAGTTGCAGCTGGTTTAGTGTTTATGTTGTTTGCCTTTTTAGTGAAAATTAATGGTGCGAATATTATTGAACGCATTTTACCGCCAGTGGTGACCGGTCCGATTATTATGGTAATTGGTTTATCTTTAGCGCCTGTTGCTGTCAAGATGGCAATGGGGAGCGATATCGAAACAAGTTTACCGAAATACCAGTTAATTATTATTTCAATGGCTTCTTTAATAACGACACTAATTGTTGCAATTTGGGCAAAAGGTTTTGTTAAATTGGTACCGATTATTTCCGGTATTATCGTTGGGTATAGTTTGTCAATTTGGTTTGGGTTAGTCAATTTTCAGCCGATTATTAGTGCTCCTTGGTTCTCATTACCGCATTTTTCTTATCCAGAATTTCAATGGCAGGCTATACTCTATATGATTCCGATTGTCATTGCTCCGACAATTGAACATGTTGGTGATATTATGGCAATTAGTAGTGTAACAGGCAAAGATTATACCAAAAATCCTGGGTTACAAAGAACATTGTTTGGTGATGGATTAGCAACATCAGTAGCCGGTTTTTTAGGTGGGCCACCTTGTATTACTTATGCTGAAGTCATTGGTGCTGTGACATTAACACGTAACTTTAAAACGCGCGTGATGACATGGGCGGCAATATGGGCTATTGTTATGTCATTTGTTGGTAAAGTGGGAGCATTTCTAGCATCTATTCCTTCCGTTGTTATGGGGGGGATTATGGTATTATTATTTGGTTCTATTGCTTCTGTTGGAGTCAATATATTAGTTAAACATAAAGTTGATCTCTCTATTTCACGTAATATGTGTATCACAGCATTAGTTCTGGTATTTGGTATTGGTGGAATGGTGTTTGATTTTGGTAATTATGTTTTACAAGGTATTAGTTTATGTGGTATCGCCGCTATTGTATTGAATCTGATTTTACCGCATAAATAAAATTTTGCTAAGATAAATGTTATTTATCTTAGCATCTCAATTTAATTAATTTATTCAATAATATCGAATATTTATTTTATTAATGATGATGATAAAACTGTGTTGAATTTTTCTTTTTTGTCTTCATATTGCTTTTTAGGTTTCAGAATTTATACTACATGGGTCATAAAATAGAGCGAGGTATTAGCGATTCATTCCCATCAGTTGGTGCTACCAGTTTCATTACCGGATACTGAAACGTTTGCTAGTTTTTATACCGGTTATAATGAATTATTAATCAATTATTTGAAAGCGTTTTTAAATAAGACGGGTTTTCACTCTCTCTATTTTTGGGCTAACGCATCTTCGGGAAGAACGCATTTGTTACATGCAGCATGTCATGATATGTCACTTTCCCATAAATTAATTAGCTATATTCCACTTGAGCAATATTTATTGTTAACCCCGGATATTTTAGTTGGATTAGAAAATTATGATTTGGTGTGTTTAGATAATATCGATCATATTGCCGGTAATAAGCAATGGGAAGAAGCTATCTTTGATCTATTTAATCGGTTATTAGAAAATTCACAAGCAAAATTATTAATTACTGGTAATCATTCACCAAAGCAAATTCCTTTTAGTTTACCTGATTTAGTGTCTCGATTAGAGTGGGGACAAGTTTATCAATTAAAAGAACTCAGCGATGGCGATAAATTAAATGCTTTGCAATTACGTGCTAAATTGCGTGGTTTTGAGTTGTCTACTGACGTCGGACTATTCTTATTAAAACGGGTCGATCGTGATATGCGTTCATTATTTAATTTATTAGATAAATTAGATAAAGCCACTATCACCGAACAAAGAAAGTTAACCATTCCTTTTATTAAAGCCATAGTTAATTTATAACGTTATGGAGGGGAAACGTGAAGAATAATGCTAAAGCAATAGTTTTTTTCGATTTAGATGGAACCTTACTAACTCGTGATATTAAAGTGGCTGATAGTACGGTTAAAGCAGTTAAAAAGTTGCGAGAAAATAACATATTACCCATAATTGCAACGGGTCGATCATTATTTGAAATTGAGCATATTATGCAGCATACAGGCATTAATTCTATTGTGAGTATGAATGGTCAATCAGTTATTTTTGAGGGAAAACCAATTTTTTCAAATGATATTGACCCTCAGATAATAGATCGTATATTGCAATTTTCTCATTCAGAAACGGGTATTCCTATCGCTTTTTATAATGATTATATTATGCGTATTTCTGAACTCGGCGAACCAGCAACGAAATTTTATCACTATTTACAACAAGCTATTCCACCGGTTGATGATAAGATTCATTATCAAGAACCGATTCAAATGTTATTGCTTTTATGTGAAAGTGGCGAAGAAATTTATCGTGATGTTTTCCCAGAGCTGAGCTTTGTACGTAATACACCTTATTGTGTCGATGTGATTAATGCAAAAAGTTCTAAGGCTTTTGGGATTAAAAAATTATTACAAAAAGCCCCATTACAAAATATTCCAACTTATGCATTTGGTGATGGCTTTAATGATATTGAGATGTTTGAGATAGTTGATCATCCAATCGCAATGGCTAATGCAGTCACACCGTTAAAACAACTCGCTGAATTTATCACTGATGATAATAATCATGATGGAATTGTAAAAGGCTTACAACGTGCGGGTTTGATTTAATTAGCACTGTATTTTATTGGTTTATAAACATACTTAAGTTGAAATTAATTCATGAGTTAGTTTTATATCTTATTATTTTATATTTTTTATTATTTAGGATAAATCACTCCTAAACTTATGGCTTTTGTTGCACCAGTTACTGTTGGAATATTACTCGATAAATTATGTATTCGGCAATAAGCTAACCAAGCAAAAGCAATAGCTTCCATATAATCACTACTAGTACCTAACTCATCAGTCGTTTTTACTGACCAATTGGGTAACCATGCTGCAAACCGCGCCATAAGCAATGGATTTTTAGCACCGCCACCACAGATTAATAATTCATTTGGTAATTGTTTATTCAGTGATATTTGATTTATTATAGCTGTAGTTGTTACTATTACCGTAAGTTCGATAAGTGTTGCTTGAATATCTTGTGGTGCGAGAGAAAAGCCGGTCAATTTATCGAGTAACCAATTAAGATTAAATCGTTCACGTCCAGTGCTTTTCGGATAGGGTAATCGAAAATATTCATCATTTAATAAGTGTTGTAACAAGGGTTGATTTACGCTACCTGTTTTTGCCCATTTAGCATCTTTATCGTAAGGAAGTGCTAATTGTTTAGCAATCCAACTATCGAGTAATACATTACCTGGACCTGTGTCAAAACCAATAAGCGGATGATTAGGGGATAACACCGTGATATTACTTATGCCGCCAATATTTAAAATAATGCGATTTTTATTGGGATCACTAAATATTGCCTGATGAAAAGCAGGTACCAAAGGTGCACCCTGACCACCATATGCCATGTCTTTACGGCGAAAATCAGCAATGGTTGTGATGGCTGTTTTTGCAGCAATGATATTTGCATCACCTATTTGCATTGTAAAGGGATAGCAGCCATTAGGTGAATGAAAAATAGTTTGCCCATGACAACCAATGGCATTAATTTGTGTTCTATCTAAATGATGGGTTTGAATAAACTTATTAATGCAATGCGCGTATAATTGACCTAATTGATGATCGAGCTCACCTAATTTAAGTAATGTACATTGCTGTTGTTGACATAACTGTAATAAATTGGCTTTTAATGAGCTTGGTAACGGATAACATTCGCCACTAATAAATGTGATGTTATCAACTGAAATATCGACTAAAGCAATATCGATACCGTCTAAACTGGTACCAGACATGACGCCAATATAAAGAGTGGATTGCATAATCGTTATCCTTGTCGAATGATATCACCGGTGAAAATATCACGAATTTGCGATGGATTACATCGGTGACCGGTTTCGCCATTTAATACAGGAAATGAACAGCCAAATTGTGTTTCAACTTCAGTCAGTGTTCGGCATGGTAGATAACCTGAAAGGTTAGCACTCGTTGAAACAATTGGTTTAGCAAACGCTAAACAAAGTTGGTGAGCCAAAGGATGATGACAAATCCGAATGGCAATAGAATCGAATTGTCCGGTTAACCAAAGTGGGGTATTGGCATTTTTCGGCACTAACCATGTGATAGCTTGATCGGATGGCTGATTAATTAATTGTAATTGTTGTTTGGTTAAAAGAGTTTTATCAAAATAAGGTTTTAATTGTGCTAGATTAGCACCAATTAATATCAATCCTTTTTCTGGTGATCGTTGTTTTAAAGATAATAATTTTAAAATAGCTGATTGATTATCGGGGTCACAGCCTAAGCCAAATACTGCCTCGGTCGGATAAGCGATGACTTCTCCAGTGATTAAACGCTGACAAGATTCAGTAAGGGTTAGTGCTGTCATAGTTTTAACGAACAAATAATAGTTAACGATAGAACATTTTAAGGCTAATGATATACTTCATCAAGTTACATCATTAATTTCATTTTTATACCATCAATTATCAATAGCTAACGCACCATTTTTTATATAACCACCTGATACTGTTTTAACTAACCCTTCTAATTCTAGTTCTACTAGTTTTATTGCAACATCGGTTACAGTTTGTCCGGTTTTATCAGCAATGATATCAATGGGCATAGCATGATGATTAATTACTGCTAAAATATCATTGTGGAGTAACGATGATGTTGCATATAATTGTGTCTGCTTTTTTAACCAGTTTAAATGATTAGTATAATGTTCTAATATATCACTAGGTTTAGTGACCAAATATGCTCCTTGTTTTATTAACCAATGACTACCGCCACTATTAAGATGATCTATTTCACCCGGTAATGCAAACACATCACGATTTTGTTCTAATGCATAGCGTGCTGTGATTAAAGATCCACTATTGGGTGATGCTTCAACGACAAAAGTTCCTAAACTTAACCCACTGATGATGCGATTACGGCGTGGATAATATTCTGAACGAGCTTGAATATTAGGTAAAAATTCAGAAATGATAGCGCCTTGATTAGCTAAAATATCGCGGGCTAAGTAATGATTTGTTTTTGGCGCGATATAATTTAATCCACTACCTAGTACGGCGATGGTTTTACCTTTTACATCTAATGCCCCACGGTGGCTGATAGCATCAATCCCTAATGCCAAACCACTGGTAATTGTTAATCCATTTATAGCTAATTCTGCAGCAAAATAGCGAGCCCATTGTGCGCCATAATCGGTAAATTGTCGGCTACCAACCATCGCGAGCTGGGCAGTGGCTAATAGCAAAGGATCGCCTGTGACAAATAAAAAAAGTGGCGCGTTGTTAATTTGTTTTAGCTGTTCTGGATAGGCTGGATCATAGTAACTAATTAAATGATGATTATCCTGATTTAACCAATCTAATATTGGTTGAACATTAAATTGATAAAATTGTTGGATCTGTTCTTTGCTGAGTTGGCACTGCCGTAATATCAATTCATCATCAATATCATTAACTGATGTGTTAATATATGTCTTTAATTTTGAAGGTTTTTTATGTTCTAGCATTGAAAAACGGATTAATAATTCATATTTATTCATAACATACTATTTTACTAATAGATATTTATACCCTATGCATTAGTTTAAATAGTGTTTAAACTATACCAAATTTAAATCCCTTGACTGAGAGGCAGATCGAAAAATTTATGGCTATTTTACCTGTATTACGTTTTCCTGATGAAAAGCTACGCAAAGTGGCTAAACCGGTTGATACGGTTACCCCCGAAATACAACAAATTATCGATGATATGATTGAAACCATGTACGCCGAAGAAGGCATTGGCTTAGCCGCGACTCAGGTTGACGTTCATCAGCGGATTATTGTGATAGATGTATCAGAAGAGCGTGATCATGTATATGTCATTATTAATCCCGAAGTGATCAGTAAAGAGGGTGAAACCGGTATTGAAGAAGGATGTTTATCAGTACCTGAATGTCGTGGTTTTGTGCCTCGAGCTGAGAAGATAAAGATCAAAGCGCTTGATCGTAATGGTGAAGAATATATAATTGATGCTGATGGTATTTTAGCAATTTGTATTCAACATGAAATGGATCATCTTATAGGTAAACTTTTTGTTGATTATTTATCGCCATTAAAACGGCAGCGCATTGAACAGAAAATGAAAAAAATGACTCGTCTAGAAACCAAACGTTAAGCGTGTTTTTATATATTTTGTTAATAGATAATCTTCATCTTTTTGATGTATATGATGTTGCCAAAATTATTATAAATTTAAAATATAACAATGCAGCTAATAAGGAATGATGATGGATATTAAAGAACTTTGCCAACGTTATAGAACGGGCGAACGGTTTAAATATCTTTATTTTTGGGGACATAAACAAAAACGACCATCTTCAGTGATAACGAAATGCTGTTTTAGCCAATGGTATTCAAGTTCTTTTATCGTTGATGATATTTATTATGCAACGGCTGAACATTATATGATGGCTGCAAAAGCGAGACTCTTTAACGATAATAAAATATTACACGATATCCTGAAAACCCACGATCCAGGTACTGCTAAAGCATTAGGTCGTCAGGTGAGGGGGTTTAATGAAAAAATATGGCAAGACAACTGCTTTTCGATTGTAATTGCCGGTAATTTAGCTAAATTTTCGCAGAATCAATCCTTAGCCGATTTTTTATTAGCAACTAAAAATAGAGTTTTAGTTGAGGCAAGTCCAGTAGATAAAATTTGGGGCATTGGTTTAGCTGAGGATAGTCACAATATTGACAATCCGTTAACTTGGCGTGGAAAAAATTTATTAGGATTTGCTTTAATGGCGGTGCGTGAACAATTATTCAATAATTAGTGTTTTCAAAATTCAATTTTTATAAATTGTTACGCTGTGGGTGCTATCCTTTAATTGATAGCGCATTAAAGACAAAGAAAGAGATAAACACAAAATTCTAATCAATACCATGATTTAACTTATTAACAATCCATACCCGTAGTTTCTTTCCTTGAGTTCTAGCAGAAAAAACCCAATAGCCTTTATACTCGATTGGAACAGTAATAGATATAAAATATCGATGAGAAGGTGGTATATCATTATGTAAATCTACATGTTGATTGCAATCAAATTCAATATCTGAGTTTAATTTGTTAATAATCCAATTGGACAGGGTTAAGTTGTTCTTTTTTGCTTCTTTGCTCCACTTCGACTTTGTTTTAAAATTAACAGCAAGTTTAACGATAGTAGTTTTCACAAAATACTCCTTTAAATTAAAAGTAACTATTTATAAATAAATAGTTACTTTTTTGAAAAATTATCTAATTTTTCTTATATATGTTATACAGAAAATTATACCCTACCATAAATGAGAGTTGTATTATAATCCGAAACAATATTACGATCTTTACTTGATAAAGAGTCGGAAATTCGTTTTAATTTAAACAAATAATCATCTTTATATTTGCTTTGTAATCTCGGATTTTGCAATTCAATAATAACAATAGCCAAAAAACAAGATCATAATCAGGCAATTTATAATATTTTGAAATATTCAATCTAAAATAAATTGCACGTCTTATACCAATAACTTTTCTCATTCGTTGATATAAATTACTATACAAATCACATTCTCTGCTTATAGTGTAGAAAGTTTAATTGGCCTATTTGTAACATACATAGTCCCCTTTTGAGTGAAGAACTCTTTAATAGTTAAATTGCGCTAACAACGCATATACATAACATTATGTATACATCACCTATTATAATGTTTTTTTTCAAAAAAAAGAGTAACTAAAAGATTAAACAGTATTAGGATATTATAGTGTTATAAGTTCTAATATAGAAAAGGCTATATCATGAAATATAGCCTTTGAAGAAACAATAATAATTAATCTGTAGCTGAACCTTCGTAATATCGCTGATCACAGTCAATAATTAGTAATGTATAGTCATCGTAACGAGTAGAATACTTACTACATCTGATTTTTACACCTGATTCTTCTATACGATTTTCATCACATGAAATTACTTTTGTATAGTCTTGTTTGTACTCAACAATACTTGATAACTTATCACAGATTAAAGTCGCTTTACCCCTTTTTTCAACAACTCGAAAAAACAGCAGAACTCAGAAACGAATAATGCATAGATCCGCCAATTATATATCCAGTAGATACACGATCAAAAAATGATTTAAATTGTTTCATACAAATTAATTTGCTGACAGAAAATGTAAACAGGTGTGTCTTTATATTTGCGATGTTCTCGGTTGATTTTGCGTAAGTATGATTTATCAAACAAAAGAGAGTACAAGTAAGGTTATTTAGAAAGTGGGCAATAATGCCCACTAGTTATTTTATCGACATTTGGTTTTGATAAAATCAACAATTTTAGTGATATTGATAATTTCTTTTTGAACACTGGATCGATGTTTATATTCTACTTCACCATTCACTAAATTACGTTCACCAACCACAATAGTATGTGGAATGCCAATCAATTCCGCATCAGCAAACATCACGCCTGGGCGTTCTTTGCGATCATCAAATAGTACATCAATTCCTGCTGCTTGCAATTGTGCATAAAGTTGCTCTGCCACTTGTTGTACTTGTTCAGATTTATGCATATTCATAGGAATAATGGCAACATGAAATGGTGCAATAGCCTCTGGCCAAATGATACCGCGATCATCATGGCGTTGTTCGATTGCAGCGGCAACAATACGACTTACGCCAATACCGTAACACCCCATAATCATCACATGATTTTTACCGTCTTCACCTTGGACAGTTGCGTTCATGGCTTGTGAATATTTAGTGCCAAGTTGGAAAATATGACCAACTTCAATACCACGTTTGATTTGTAGTGTACCTTTATTATCAGGGCTGATATCACCTTCCACAACATTGCGAATATCAGCTATGCGTGGTAGCGCTGTATCACGTTCCCAGTTGATATTAAAATAATGTTTATGATCGATATTGGCGCCGGCACTAAAGTCGCTCATTACTGCAACATCACGATCGATAATAATTGGCATAGTTAAGTTAATTGGACCTAATGACCCAGGACCTGCATTAACCATAGCACGAATTTCTTCTTCAGTGGCAAATTCCAGTGGTGAAGCGACAATATCTAATTTTTCGGCCTTTATTTCATTTAAAGTATGATCACCTCGAACCAATAAGGCAACTAATTGTTGTCCGCTTTCTTTGCTCGCTTTAACGATTAATGTTTTAACTGTTTTTTCAACCGGTAAATTAAATTGTTCGACTAATTCTTCGATAGTTTTCGCGTTTGGTGTATCAACCAATTCCATAGCTTTAGTCGGTTTTGGGCGGCTTTGTGTCGGTGCTAATGCTTGTGCCATTTCGATATTTGCCGCGTAATCGGATTCGGTTGAAAATACAATATCATCTTCACCACTATCGGCTAACACCTGAAATTCATGTGATGAACTGCCACCAATAGAGCCGGTATCGGCGCGTACTGCTCGGAAATCAAGACCAATACGGGTAAAAATAGCACTGTAAGCAGCATACATATCATCATAAGTTGTTTGCAATGATTCTTGTGATGTATGGAATGAGTAAGCGTCTTTCATAATAAACTCACGTGAACGCATTACCCCAAAACGAGGACGAACTTCATCACGGAATTTTGTTTGAATTTGGTAAAAATTCAAGGGTAATTGTTTGTATGAACTCACTTCATTGCGGATTAAATCAGTAATGACTTCCTCATGTGTTGGGCCTAACACAAAATCACGATCGCCACGATCTTTTATCCGCAATAATTCTGGACCATATTGTTCCCAACGACCGCTCTCTTGCCAAATATCAGCAGGTTGAACCACAGGCATTAATACTTCAATGGCTCCAGCTTTGTTCATCTCTTCTCGAACAATGTTTTCAACTTTTTTAAGTACACGATAACCAGTGGGTAGCCAAGTATATAATCCGGCGGCAACTTTACGGATCATGCCGGCACGTAACATTAATTGATGACTAACCACTTCAGCATCTGCTGGGGTTTCTTTTAGCGTAGAAAGAAGATATTTACTGGTTCGCATGAATTTATCCCAAAAAATTGATTTATAAATATGATAAAATGCTAGCTAGTTTAGCAGTAGCTAGCACAACACCAAAGTAATTTTATTATTAATTGATAATAAAAGATTACCTATAAAGTATCGCAATTATCTATGTGACAAGTTGAAAATACGCTTATCTAATCAGAATTTGACTGAGTTACCTTTTACGGTATTTATGTTTAAATAAATGATTCCATCATAATAGAAAGCGATGATTGTGATACGCAATACAATATAAAAATGAAATAATATTCAACAAATTGAATAATAACGATTTATTTAATTAAAAAAAATCACGTCATGATAAGTAAATTTTGTTATTATTCTTACCCATTTAAATAAGTAGGACAATT
Organism: Frischella sp. Ac48; assembly: GCF_019641635.1. Classification (NCBI taxonomy): domain Bacteria; kingdom Pseudomonadati; phylum Pseudomonadota; class Gammaproteobacteria; order Orbales; family Orbaceae; genus Frischella; species Frischella sp. Ac48. Next base: position 102,785 of record NZ_JAETXP010000003.1, on the reverse strand, counting down.
CAAAAATTAATTTACAATGAATAACGAAACGATAACTCAAAAAAATGTTAATTATCAGAGTACAACTGATAATAAATTTCCTCGATGGCGAGCAAGTGATACTGTTTGGATGTTAAGTCTATATGGTACTGCTGTGGGGGCTGGTGTATTATTTCTTCCCATTAATGCTGGAGTCGGGGGCTTAATTCCATTACTGGTAATGTTGGTGCTTGCTTTTCCAATGACCTTCTTCGCTCACCAAGCATTATGCCGATTTGTATTGTCGGGAAAAAATAATGATAGTGATATTACTGATGTGGTTGAACAAGCGTTTGGGCGAACAATTGGCGACGGAATTACCCTACTCTATTTTTTAGCGATTTATCCCATTTTATTAGTTTACAGTGTTGGGGTGACCAATACCGTTGATAGCTTTATTGTCCATCAATTGGGTTTTTCATCCCCGCCACGCATATTATTGTCATTTATACTACTGGCAATTTTGATGTCGATTGTCCACTTTGGCGAAAATTTAATTGTTAAGGTTATGTCTGTTTTGGTATTTCCCTTTCTGACTGTATTAATGGCATTTGCATTATTTTTAATTCCGGAATGGAATATGGCAATATTTGATAATTTTTCTTGGTCAGGTAATGTAACTAACCAAACTCAGAGTATTTGGCTAACTTTATGGTTAGTGATTCCAGTTATGGTTTTTGCATTTAATCATTCGGCAATTATTTCATCTTTAGCCGTGGCTAAACGTCAGGAATATGGTGATCAATTTGCTGAAGCAAAATGTACACGAATTATTGCTATGAGTAATGTGATGATGGTGGTGACGGTGATGTTTTTTGTGTTTAGCTGTGTATTATGTCTAACACCAGCTGAACTATTGGAGGCCAAGGCGCAAAATATCTCAATATTATCTTATTTAGCCAACCGATTTAATTCACCGCTTATTGAATATGTGGCTCCGCCTATAGCTTTAGTGGCAATGTCTAAATCATTTTTAGGTCATTATTTAGGTGCTAGAGAAGGCTTTAATGGGGTTGTTACTAAAGCATTACGATACAAAAACATTAGTATTATGCCCAAACGATTAAATAATATAACCGCGATTTTTATGTTTCTAACAACTTGGATTGTTGCGACGTTTAATCCTAGTATTTTAACCTTGATTGAGTCACTTGGTGGTCCTGTACAAGCGATATTACTCTTTATCTTACCGATGTATGCGATTCATAAATTACCAGCATTAGCTAACTATCGCGGAAGATTAAGTAACTTATTTATTGTGATAACAGGATTAATTGCGATTTCAGCCACGTTATATGGTTTAATGTAATTTAACATGATCATGTGTTGGATAAACAGTTGAGATTGATTATCGAAAGATCATAGTTCGATATGTGAAGGAGTGAGTATTGAGCTCAATATTTGAAATATTTAAAATTGGTATTGGTCCATCTAGTTCGCATACTGTTGGACCAATGCAAGCGGGTAAATTATTTATTGATCAACTGATTGATACAAATTTACTACCAACAGTAACCACTATTGTTGCTGATGTGTATGGATCGTTATCTCTAACTGGTAAAGGTCACCAAACTGATATTGCAATTATTATGGGGTTAGCCGGTAATCAACCTGATTCGGTGGATATAGATGAAATCCCTAGCTTTATTGAAAAAGTAAGTAACAGTGGTCGTTTACCGATTTATCAAGGTGACTATGAAATCGATTTTCCGTTAACACAATGTATGCGGTTTCATAATGAATTTTTACCATTACATGAAAATGGTATGACATTAACCGCTTATCAGGGGCCTAACATCGTATTACAAAAAACTTATTATTCGGTGGGTGGTGGAAAAATTGTTGCTGAACAGGATTTTGGTCAGGTAGAGCCGGCTAAAATTCTGTTACCGTATCCTTTTTCCAGTGCGGAAAAGTTATTGCAATATTGCCAGGAACATGCGTTGTCTATTTCCACTACAGTATTAAAAAATGAGCTCAGCTATCATTGTTATGCTGACATTGAAGCTTATTTTTTACGGGTAGGTAAAACTATGCAAGACTGCATAGAGCGAGGTATTCATAGTGAAGGCTTATTACCCGGTTCATTAAAAGTACCACGTCGAGCATATGCATTATACCGACAGTTAATCGCTTCCTCACAAATGATGATCACAGATCCTATGATAGTGATTGATTGGGTGAATATGTTTGCGTTAGCTGTTAGTGAAGAAAATGCTGCCGGTGGTCGGGTAGTTACTGCACCAACCAATGGCGCCTGTGGGATTATTCCTGCAATCTTGGCATATTACGATAAATTTGTGACCCCATTAACCCCAGATAGTTATGTGCGTTTTTTTCTAACTTGTGGAGCAATTGGCCAACTTTATCAAACCAATGCTTCGATTTCTGGCGCTGAGGTAGGCTGTCAAGGGGAAGTGGGGGTGGCTTGCTCGATGGCAGCAGCAGGATTGGCCGAATTACTTGGTGGTAATCCTGAGCAAGTGTGTATCGCTGCAGAAATTGCCATGGAACATAATTTAGGACTAACATGTGATCCCGTCGGCGGACAAGTACAAGTTCCGTGCATTGAACGCAATGCTATTGCTGCAGTAAAAGCCATTAATGCTACCCGTATGGCGTTACGTCGTACTACTGCAGCGAAAGTTTCGCTCGATAAAGTAATTGAAACCATGTACAAAACAGGGCGTGATATGAATGCTAAATATCGAGAAACATCGCGTGGAGGATTAGCTATCACCATAAAATGTGAGTAATCACTAATAAATTTAAGCTCGGTAAAGTGCTTTTTTAGAACATCTCTGTCGTTGTTTTGTTTCCATACTATTGCCTAGGAGAAATCCTTATAATGATAAATTAATAACCGCAGAAGATTATCTCAAACCGTGTGGATTTAATGTTATAATAAATAAATTTTTATTGGTTAATAATACAAAGTTATGTCAGATCCTAAGTTTATTCATCTCCATGTTCATAGTGATTTTTCCATGATTGATGGCATGGCTAAAATCGATGTTTTAGTCAAGCAAGCCGTTGCGATGAATATGCCGGCGATTGCAATTACTGATTTTTCTAACCTATGTGGATTAGTTAAATTTTATGGTAGTGCTTTATCAAAAGGATTAAAACCCATTATTGGTGCTGATCTGAAAATTCGTGATGAAGAGTTGGATGAATTTTATGATATTACGGTATTAGCAGCCAATAATGAAGGTTATCATAACTTAACATTATTAATTTCAAAAGCCTACCAACGTGGCTATATCAATGATGGTCCGGTAGTTGATAAACAGTGGCTTATTGATCACAAAACAGGTTTAATTCTATTAGTCAGTTATCATAGTGATATTGGTTTTGGTGTAATTCGTGCCAATCAAGCCATTGTGACTCGGGCAATCGAATTTTATCAAAGCCATTTTGCTGATGCTTGTTATTTAGAACTCATCCGTACCGGAAGAGAAAATGAAGAGTTATTTATAAAACAAGCACTTAAATTGGCTGAACAGTACGATTTACCTGTTGTGGCAAGTAATGATGTTCGATTTATTTCTGCCAGCGATTTTGAAGCCCATGAAATTCGAGTTGCTATTCATGATGGCGACACCTTAGATGATCCAAAGCGTCCTAAAAAATATTCAGCGCAGCAATATTTCCGTAGTGAAGCTGAAATGATTGAACTGTTTTCTGACATTCCAGAATCCTTAATTAATAGTGTTGAAATCGCTAAACGTTGTAATGTTTCAATTCGATTAGGTGAATATTTTCTTCCCCAATTCCCTACTGGTGAAATGAGTACCGAAGATTTTCTGGTACATAAAGCCAAGCAAGGTCTTGAAGAACGGTTAGCTTTTTTGTTTCCAGATCCACTAGTTCGTAAAGAACGCCGTCCAGAATATGATGAACGGTTAGCTATTGAATTATCTGTTATCAATCAAATGGGATTCCCAGGTTACTTTTTGATTGTGATGGAATTTATTCAATGGTCGAAAGATAACGCCGTCCCAGTTGGTCCAGGACGCGGATCGGGGGCCGGCTCATTAGTGGCGTATGCATTAAAAATTACCGATCTTGATCCATTAGCATTTGACTTACTATTTGAACGTTTTTTAAATCCAGAACGTGTTTCAATGCCAGATTTTGATGTTGATTTTTGCATGGATAAACGTGATTTAGTTATTGAGCATGTAGCAGAAATGTATGGTCGTGATGCAGTATCACAAATTATTACATTTGGTACCATGGCCGCGAAAGCAGTAATCCGTGATGTGGGGCGAGTATTGGGTCATCCCTATGGTTTTGTTGACCGCATTTCCAAATTAGTTCCCCCGGATCCTGGTATGACACTGGCTAAAGCTTTTGACGCCGAACCGCGTTTAAAAGAACTCTATAATGATAATGAAGATGTTAAAGGACTCATTGACATTGCTCGCCAATTAGAAGGGGTAACGCGAAATGCCGGCAAGCATGCTGGAGGGGTAGTGATTTCACCTACTAAAATTACTGACTTTGCACCGATTTATTGTGATTCAGAGGGACATCATCCGGTTACCCAATTCGATAAAAATGATGTTGAATATGCTGGGCTAGTTAAATTCGACTTCTTAGGTTTAAGAACATTAACGATTATTGATTGGGCATTAGCGATGATTAATGAGCGTATGCAACGTGAGGGTAAACCGTTAGTTGACATTAATCGTATTTCGTTAGATGACCAAGCATCATTTGAATTATTACTCAAAGCTGAAACAACAGCAGTATTCCAGTTAGAATCACGCGGTATGAAAGATCTTATTCGTCGCTTAAAACCAGACTGTTTTGAAGATATGATCGCGTTAGTGGCACTGTTTCGACCGGGTCCGCTACAATCTGGCATGGTAGATAACTTTATAGATCGTAAGCATGGACGGGAAGAAGTCTCTTATCCTGACAGCCAATATCAGCATGAATCATTAAAACCAATTTTAGAACCAACCTATGGCATAATTCTGTACCAAGAACAAGTAATGCAAATTGCTCAGACGTTAGCCGGTTATACCTTAGGTGGTGCAGATTTATTACGCCGCGCCATGGGTAAAAAGAAACCGGAAGAAATGGCAAAACAGCGTTCGGTATTCAAAGAAGGGGCTGAAAAACAAGGAGTAAATGGCGAATTATCAATGAAAATCTTTGATCTAGTTGAAAAATTTGCTGGTTACGGCTTTAATAAATCGCATTCTGCAGCATATGCTTTAGTCTCTTATCAAACATTATGGCTTAAAACCCATTATCCTGCCGAATTCATGGCAGCTGTGATGACGGCTGATATGGATAATACTGATAAAATTGTTGGCTTAGTGGATGAATGTTTAAGAATGGGTATTAAAGTTAATCCACCCGATATTAATAGTGGTTTATACCACTTTCATGTCAATGATAAAGGTGAGATAGTATACGGTATTGGTGCAATTAAAGGTGTTGGTGAAGGTCCTATTGAAGCTATTGTTGAAGCACGTAATAACCAAGGTAAGCAAGGTTACTTTAAAAATATATTTGAATTATGCGCCAAAACTGATATTAAGAAGCTCAATCGTCGGGTATTAGAAAAACTCACTATGGCAGGTGCATTTGATAAAATAGGCCCACATCGTGCAGCAATATTGCACAGTATTAATGATGCGATACAGGCGGCTGATCAACATGCTAAAGCACAAGATATTGGTCAGGAAGATATGTTTGGTGTATTAGCCGAAGAACCTGAACAAGTAGAACGAGCTTATAGTAGTGTTGCCCAAATGCCAGAACAAGTATTACTTGAGGGGGAACGTGAAGCTTTAGGATTGTATCTAACTGGGCATCCTGTCACCCAATACCTTAAAGAATTAAGTCGTTATACCAATGGTGCGCGGATCAGTGAAGCAAATCCTACCGGATGGGGAAAAATGGCAACATTTGCTGGATTAGTGATTTCGGCTCGTATTCGGTTAACGAAAAAAGGCAATCGCATCGGTTTATTTACCTTAGACGATCGTTCAGGTCGTATTGAAGTCATGGCGTTTGGTGAAACATTAGAAAAATTTGAACATCATCTGGTACAAGATAAAATTTTGATAGTATCCGGGCAAGTCAGTGTTGATGATTTTAATGGTGGCTTCAAGCTTACAGCCAGAGAAATTGTAGAACTGAGCGAAGCACGTGAAAAATATGTAAAAGGACTTAGTCTTTCTTTACAAGACACTGAAGTGAATCCATTTTTCTTACAACAATTACAAAAAATATTTGAACCACATCGCAATGGCACAATTCCAGTTAATGTCTATTATCAAACCGATCAAGCCAGAGCGCGTATCCAATTTGGTACAACTTGGCGTGTGACACCAACTGATAATTTGCTGATTAGTTTAAAAACGTTACTTGGTAATGAACGCGTGGAATTGGAGTTTGATTAATTAATAACTATCCTATTTTATAGGATAACATATTGGTATATAAACAATAAATTTGGTAAAAAAATAAGATTAATTATTAAATATCTAGCGATCTGTACCCAATACATAGTAGAATTAACGGAAATTTTAATAACTACCATTTAGTTTATTGATGTAAATCAGCTAATATTATTAATCGTACAATGACGTTAACTATTTTATTTAAATTAACTTATTGAAGAATAAACTTAAATAAGAGGCCATAAGTTGGACTATTATGAATAATTTTTTAGATTTTGAAAAACCAATTGCTGAATTAGAAGCTAAAATTGATTCCTTAAAGAATATGAATTCAGAGGAAGTACAACTGGATATCAATCTTGATGAAGAAATAAAACAGCTTAACAAAAAAAATCAGGAATTAACCAAAAAAATCTTTTCTAATTTAACCCCATGGCAGATTGCTCAATTAGCACGTCATCCAAATCGACCTTATACACTGGATTATATTAATGAGATTTTTACCGATTTTGATGAATTGCATGGTGATCGCGCTTTTGCAGATGATAAAGCGATTGTCGGCGGCATTGCCCGTATAGATGAACGCCCGGTTATGGTTATTGGCCATCAAAAAGGTCGTGAAACTAAAGCAAAAATTTATCGAAATTTTGGAATGCCAGCTCCAGAAGGTTATCGTAAAGCTTTAAGATTAATGGAGCTTGCCGAACGCTTCAAACTCCCTATTATCACATTTATCGATACCCCAGGTGCTTATCCAGGAATTGGCGCAGAAGAGCGTGGTCAAGCTGAAGCGATAGCCCGTAATTTACGTGAAATGTCACGTCTAAAAGTACCAACAATTTGTACAGTGATTGGTGAGGGTGGTTCTGGAGGTGCATTAGCATTAGGTGTCGGCGATAAAGTGAATATGTTACAGTATAGTACCTATTCAGTTATTTCGCCTGAAGGCTGTGCGTCTATTTTATGGAAAAGTGCTGACAAAGCATCATTAGCCGCCGAAGCGATGAATATGACATCTGACAAATTATTGAAGTTAAATCTTATTGATGCGATTGTTGAAGAACCGCTCGGTGGTGCTCATCGTGACTATATTGCAATAGCGCAATCATTAAAACAACGATTAATTAGTGATCTTGATGAATTAACTGAAATGGAATTACCAGCTCTACAAGAGAGACGTTTCCAACGTTTAATGAACTATGGTTATGTTAGATAATAATAAATAATAATTAATAAATAAGTGAATAATTATAATGACAAAACTAAAAGGTATAAAACGTATTATTAATGCAGGAAAATATTCGATCCAAGGATTAAAATCCGCATTTATCAATGAAACTGCATTTCGCCAAGAATGTTATCTTCTTATTGTTGCCAATATAATAGTGATGTTAACGGATTTTTCGATTTTTGAACGCATTATATTACTTGGCTCAGTAGGGTTTATTCTGATTGTAGAATTGATTAACAGTGCTATTGAATGTGTCGTTGATCGTATTAGTTTTGAACATCATGAACTGTCAGGTAGAGCTAAAGATTACGGTTCAGCAGCGGTATTGTTATCAATTCTCTTAGCTGCCATTTTATGGATTTATTTGTTTGCTTGTCATTATTTGCCTTAGTTGCTTATTAGGTAAAGAAGGCGATAGGTAAGGCTGTAATGACAAAATGCCATATTTAATACAGTGCCTATGTCAGAATCGAGGGCTGGCTAGTCTAGTCGGCCCTGCGTAACTTAAAACAGGAGGATGATGTTTTTCGTTTAAAATTATTTGATTGCCTAAACATCATTAACCGTATATTGCGTTGTTGCTTGAAAAGTACAACGCCAATTAGGGTAATCGAAAGAGCAACTTGCACACCACTGTTATTTGTTAATCACTATTTTAGCTACTGCTTTTGCAAAACGTTCCATACCTTGTATGATTTCTTCTTCGGTGATCACTAATGAAGGTGTAAATCTAAGTACTGAAGATCCTGCATTTAAAAGCATGACTTTATATTCAGTAGCCATATTCAAAAATTCACTCGCCCGGCCTTGATAAGGTTCTGTAAGTTGTGCGCCAAGTAATAAGCCTTTGCCTCGATATTCACTAAAAATAGCAAATTGTTGATTAATTTTTTCTAATAATTCAATAAATAGTTTACGTTTTATTTGAATACCATTTAAAACCTCAGAAGAATTAATAATATCAAAAGCCGCACAACCAACCGCACATGCTAATGGGTTGCCACCATAGGTTGTGCCGTGTACGCCAGGATACATGACTGAAGCAATTGCTTCAGTAGTGAGCATCGCACTAATGGGAAAACCACCACCGAGTGCTTTGGCTGAGGTTAAAATATCCGGTATTACGCCATATTGCTGATAAGTAAATAAACTACCCGTTCTTCCCATACCACACTGTACTTCATCAAAAATGAGTAAAGCATTAAATTGCTTACATAATTGACGAACGCCGACTAAAAATTCTGGTGTGGCCGATGTCAGTCCTCCTTCACCTTGTACTGGTTCTAAAATAACAGCACAGGTATGGTCATCGATAACAGCTTTAACAGCATCCAAATTATTAAATGGCACATGAACAATGTCAGCCGGCTTTGGACCGAAACCATCGGAATATTTAGCCTGTCCACCAACCGATACGGTAAAAAAGGTTCTTCCATGAAAGGAATGGGTAAAAGATATAATTTTGGTTTTATATGGACTGAAATTTTCAATAGCATAATGACGTGCTAGTTTTAATGCTGCTTCATTAGCCTCCGCGCCAGAATTAGCAAAGAAAACCCGATCAGCGAAAGTATTATCGACCAGTCGTTGAGCTAATTTTAAAGCGGGTTCATTGGTAAATACATTACTAACATGCCAAAGTTTTTCGCTTTGTTCTTGCAAAGCTTTAACAAGATGAGGATGACAATGACCTAATGCATTAACCGCAATACCACCAGCAAAATCAATATATTCCTCACCGTTTTGATCCCAAACACGACTTCCACTCCCTTTTACTGGAATAAACTGAGCTGGAGCATAGACAGGAAGAATAACTTTATCAAAGAGTTCACGTACAACATGATTTTGTTGTTTAGTCATAAGCCTTTCCTAAAATGTTTATTGGTTTTTGTTAATATTTTAAACGAAAATTGGTCACTGTAAATATTTATTCATTAATAATGAATATTAATTCATAATGCGATTGGTTATTGATTTGAATAGTCGTTATCGTTTTATTATCTTTAATATATCGTGTTACCCGTTTCGCTTTCAAAGTAACAACGTAATATAGCGCTACTAAGCCTGATAACTAAATTTTTTTTTACGAAAGTCTTCAGGTCGCATATTATGTGGTGTCGTTTTGGAATTTAAATATATTGAGGGTTATCTAGCTCATTATTCGGGTATTTGAAAGATGTTAAGCATTGCAATTTCATTATTAATGCCTTATACAATCGTCTTTGTTTAAGAAACTCATCTTTTAGCCGTCATCAAAGTATTCCTCTAATTTATTTGAAAATAACATGCTAATGTTTATAAGCTGTATCTAAAAATACAGTTTTTTGATAAAATGTTCCCTGTTATGTTTGTTTGATGTGATTATGCATGTTCATTCACTTACTCAAATGATAAAACAATATTACTAACGCTGTTAAGCTTATCCTTAACTTACTACCAAGCGATTTAATTTATCAACTTAAGGCATTGTACAATGACTATCACACCATTAAATTACGCCAAAACGCAATTCGTGACCAGTGCACCGGATATTCATCATTTGCCGTCTGATACGGGAGTGGAAATTGCTTTTGCTGGACGATCTAATGCTGGAAAATCAAGCGCATTAAATACGTTAACCAATCAAAAAAATCTGGCTAGAACCAGTAAAACACCCGGTCGAACGCAATTAATCAATTTATTTGAAGTTGTACCTAATTGTCGCTTAGTTGATTTACCTGGTTATGGTTTTGCTCAAGTACCAGAAGAGGTGAAACGTAAATGGCAAAAATCACTCGGTGAATATCTGCATAAGCGTGAAAGTTTAAAAGGGTTAGTGATATTAATGGATATTCGTCATCCTTTGAAAGATCTCGATCAACAGATGATAGACTGGGCGGTGCAATCACAATTACCGGTAATGTTGTTACTGACAAAAGCCGATAAACTGGCTTCTGGAGCGCAGAAAAAACAACTAAATATGGTCAAAGAAGCTATATTACCATTTCAAGGCGATATTTCAGTGACGACATTTTCTTCATTGAAACGAACCGGAATTGAAATACTTAAACAAAAATTAGATCAGTGGTTTGCTCAGCTCTAAATGATTTATTTAAATTTTATTTTCAATAGCAAGTTAATTGCTATTGAAAATAAATCACAATTTAAGTCGCGAGATGATAAATGGTGACGAGTTAAAAAATGAGATTTTGGCGATTTAATCCCCCAATGCAGGCTAGCTAAAATCAACGTGCTAGTTATTAAGAAATATAAGAAATTTGTTACTTAAATAATAGTGATTGTTTCGGTATTCATTGGCAAAATGCAATATTTAACATCATAATAATGTCTAAATTGAGGACTGATGGACTGTCGCATACTGTAAAAACTTCAACTTATAAGTATCAAGTTCATTAAAATGGTTTGCAAACACTGTTAATTAACGGTTTCTGTGTAGTTATCATCTTTTAATAGTTGCGCTAAACTTGCTTTAGCATCTTCATCGCCTTGTACGGCTGCTTTTGTAAACCAATAAATCGCACGACCTTTGTTTTGCATAATACCATCACCCTCTAGATATTTAACAGCTAAATTGTACTGAGCATCGACACTTCCTTGTTCTGCTGCTTTAATATACCACTTCACAGCTGTTTCGGCGTTACGTTCTACACCGCCACCAACATCGTACATAACCCCTATATTATATTGGGCTTCAGCATTACCTGCTTCCGCAGCTGCAGTGAACCAATGCGCAGCTTTTTGGTTATCGGATTTAGTACCTATTCCCATTGCGTACATTATTCCTAAGTTATACATAGCATTAACATGACCATGTTCAGCCGCTGCTGTATAGAAGAAAATAGCCGCTATATAGTCTTGCGTAATACCATCCCCTTTTTCTGACATAACGGCTAAATAATATTCAGCTTCACTATTTTTATCTTTCGCAGCTTTACTAAACCAATCAGCTGCTGTCGCTTTGTTCTGTTTTACCTCATCGCCAAAAAAATACATTAAGCCAAGATTGAGATAAGCATCGGATATCCCTTGATCACCCGCTTGAGTAAAATAAGCTATCGCTTGAGTGATATCTTTTTTAACGCCATTACCATTTTTATAAGCTAAACCTAGATTAAAACGTGCCAAGGCAAATCCTTGAGCTGCGGATTTTTTATAATATTCAACCGCTTTTACTGGATCACGTTTAAATCCTAAACCATCTAAATAGAGATTAGCTAAGTTGTTTTGTGCTTTGGCGGATCCTTGATCGGCTGCTTTTTTGTACCAAAAGGCCGCTTTTATATAACTAACATCAACACCTAAACCTTGTTGATAAATATTCCCCAGTGAATATTGTGCATCAATTTCACCGTTTTCGGCCGCGGTACGTAATGCGGGGATTAAAATGGCAGGGTCAGAGATTATCACCTCTGTTTTAGTAGGATTATTTTCAGTAACGTTAAGCTCTTGCGCAGACGCGATATGCATAAATACTAGAATAGACAATAAGGTTACGAATAAGCAGCGCAACTGATTCATTAAAAGTTCCTAATTTATTAAGCTAAATATAATAATTTTTACTAAAAATAATAATCAAGCGAGACAATTATACCCAAATGTTATATTCAATAATAGCGTTCATTTATAAAAATAAAAATGTATGATGTGTGATCAACGTCACTCTTATTTGAGATTTAAAATTGCTTATTTATAAAATTTATACAAATCGCTATAAACTTAAATCAAAAAATAAAAAATGATGAGTCATTATGACTTATTAACTCTTTTTTAGCAGAACAATATAGTTTTTTTAACTGGATTCAACAACAACAAAGCATTACAATATGACACGCTAAAATCGCGGATTTAAAACCGTTTTCATTTTAACAACAATTAAATTAGCTGAGTAATTGATGAGCAAAAAATTACATATCAAAACTTGGGGTTGCCAGATGAATGAATATGATTCATCAAAAATGGCAGATCTCCTTGAATCTACCCATGGGTTAGTCCTAACTGAAAATGCCGAAGAAGCAGATATATTATTACTAAATACCTGTTCTATTCGTGAAAAAGCGCAGGAAAAAGTTTTCCATCAGTTAGGGCGCTGGAAGAATTTAAAAAAACATAATCCAAATTTGATCATTGGTGTTGGGGGATGTGTTGCTTCGCAAGAAGGTGAACATATTCGCAAACGAGCGCCATTTGTTGATATTATTTTTGGACCACAAACATTTCATCGGCTACCCGAGATGATTAATCAAGTTAGTAGTCAGGAAAATGCCCATGTGGTTGATGTGAGTTTTCCAGAAATTGAAAAGTTTGACCGTTTGCCTGAACCTCGTAGCGAAGGTCCTACTGCATTTGTCTCCATTATGGAAGGATGTAATAAGTATTGTACTTATTGTGTGGTTCCATATACTCGTGGTGAAGAAGTGAGTCGCCCTTGCGACGATGTAATTTATGAAATTGCACAATTAGCTGCTCAAGGCGTCAGGGAAGTCAATTTATTAGGACAAAACGTCAATGCTTATCGAGGAGCAACCTTTGATGGCGGAATTTGTACCTTCGCTGAATTATTACGTTTAGTTGCTTCAATAGATGGTATTGATCGAATTCGTTTCACAACGAGTCACCCTATCGAATTTACTGATGATATTATAGATGTTTACCGTGATACTCCTGAATTAGTCAGTTTCTTACATTTACCTGTGCAAAGTGGTTCCGATCGGATATTGAATCTTATGAGGCGAACCCATACCGCTTTAGAATATAAATCGATTATTCGTAAACTGCGAAAAATTCGTCCAGATATTCAAATTAGTTCCGATTTTATCGTTGGTTTTCCTGGTGAAACACAAGAAGATTTTCAGCAGACTATGAAACTGATTGCTGATGTCAATTTTGATTTGAGTTATAGTTTTATCTATTCAGCTCGTCCTGGTACGCCTGCTGCTGATATGGAAGACACCGTAAGCGAAGAAGAGAAAAAACAACGCTTATATATTCTACAAGAAAGAATTAATCAACAAGCTATGCAATTTAGTCGACAAATGTTAGGTACGGTACAACGTGTATTAGTTGAAGGTACATCGAAAAAAGATACGCTAGAGTTTACTGGGCGTACTGAAAATAATCGGATTGTTAATTTTGAAGGTTGTGCCGATATGATAGGTAAATTTGTCGATGTAGAGATTACTGATGTCTACCCAAATTCGTTACGCGGTAAAGTTATTCGTACTGAAGATGAAATGACATTACGCACTAATGAATCACCGAGTGATATTATTGCTCGAACGCAAAAAGAGAATTCATTAGGTGTTGGTATGTATTATCCTTAAAAAATATATATTGTTGAGTTAGCATTAATATCCACAGATGAAGTTGTTAAATGTGGATATTAAATCGTTCTGTTATCTTCCCAAGTCGTTGGGATAAGTAATGCAGTAAAAAGATATATTATAACAATCATAAAATTTGATCGGATTAAATTTCATTCTACTTAACAAAGGTGATCTTTTGAATAACATTCAACGTGAAATAGCTATAGAACCTGCCAATAATCAAAGATTAAACAGTCTATGTGGGCCGCATAATGACAATATCAAACAAATTGAACGTCGTTTAAATGTAGAAATCAATCAACAAAATAATCAATTTACTGTCACGGGAAATGAGATTTGTGTAAACGCAACATGTTCAATCTTACAATCATTATATCAACAAACGCTTTTTTTTAATTATGTTATCGATATAAAGCCCGAAGATGTACATTTAGCCATCATAGAAAGTGGAGCTTTAATCAAAGTTGATCCAGATTCAATGGTTGATGATTTTTACAAAAATAGTAAATTTACCATTAAAACGAAAGCGGGAGTGATAAAGCCACGAACCCCAAATCAAGCTCATTATCTGTCCAATATTCTCAATCATGATATTAGTTTTGGTATTGGTCCAGCTGGGACTGGTAAAACTTATCTGGCGGTTGCTATGGCGGTCGATGCCTTAGAAAAGCAGGAAGTTCGTCGCGTTTTATTAACCAGACCAGCGGTTGAAGCAGGAGAAAAACTGGGTTTTTTGCCAGGTGATTTAAGTAAAAAAGTGGATCCTTATTTACGTCCCCTTTATGATGCTTTATTCGAAATGCTAGGTTTTGAAAAAGTGGAAAAATTAATCGAAAAAAGTGTCATTGAAATTGCTCCACTTGCTTATATGCGAGGTCGGACATTAAATGATGCCTTTATCATCCTGGATGAAGGTCAAAATACGACCATTGAGCAGATGAAAATGTTTTTAACTCGTATTGGTTTTAACTCAAAAGCGGTTATTACCGGCGATGTTACGCAAATAGATTTACCCCGTAATCAGAAATCAGGCCTGAAGCATGCCATTGAAGTTTTAGCTGAAGTCGATGATATTAGTTTGAACTATTTTCATAGTGATGATGTGGTTCGTCATCCTGTTGTAGCGAAAATTGTAAACGCTTACGATAGATGGGATGCCGAGGAGCAAGTTAGGCAAGCGGAAAAACGTCGTCAGCGTGAACTAGATAAACTTAATACTAAGGAGTCGTCTTATACAACAGTATAAAAGGTATCAACGCACTAAATTCCGTGACCATAGTGCCGAAGCCAATTTATTTTTGCGTCGAGCGATAATTGCTTTTTCTGTAATCATCATTTTGGTGATTATTTTGTTAGTAATGTTAGCGCATTTGCAAATCTTTAGTTATGGCTATTACAATACCAAATCGAATAATAACCGAATTGAAATCATCCCCATTCCGCCTAATCGCGGAATGATTTATGATCGTAATGGTATTGCGTTAGCGACAAACAATACTATCTATCAATTGAATATCATTCCGGATAAAATCAGTAATTTAAATGAGCAACTTGAACAGCTTAAACCTATGGTGAATCTGACCGATGAAGATATTGAGAATTTTCAAAAAGAGCGTTTGAATTATAAATCACATCGTGCCGTTCCCTTAAAATATAATTTAACGTCAAAAGAAATCAATCAATTTGTCGTCAATCAACATCTTTATCCCTATATAACCATTACCGGGACTCAACATCGTTATTATCCTTATGGTCAAACATTGACCCATGTTTTAGGCTATGTATCGAAAATAAATAGTGTCGATAAAGCGCGTTTAGAAGAACAAAATAAACTTACTGATTATGTGGGGACTAATAATATCGGTAAGATCGGGATAGAACGTTTCTATGAAGACGTATTACATGGTCAGCCCGGCTATGAAGAGGTGGAGGTTAATAATCGGGGAAGAATTGTTCGGTTGCTTAATCATCATGATCCTAAAGCCGGTGATGATATTTATCTAACCATTGATCTTAATTTACAACTTTATATTCAACAATTATTAGCCGATAAACGTGCGGCCGTCGTGGCCTTAGATCCAAATAATGGTGAAGTGTTAGCATTGGTTTCGAGTCCAAGCTATGATCCAAATTTATTTGTAGATGGTATTACCTCTGACAAATATAAATCATTACTTAATGATCCGAAAAAACCGTTATTTAATCGGGCAATGTTAGGTTCCTATCCACCAGCATCAACCGTTAAACCTTTTTTAACCGTTTCCGCTTTGAGTGAAGGAGTCATCACACCAAAAACCGTAATACATGATCCAGGTTACTGGCAGCTTCCTGGAACAACTAAACGATATCGAGACTGGTTACGTTGGGGACATGGTAAAGTTGATGCCGTTAAATCCATTGAAGAATCGGTGGATACTTTTTACTATCAAGTAGCCTATGATATGGGTATTGACCGCATTAATGATTGGATGAAAAAATTTGGTTACGGTTCACGTAGTGGCATTGATATTTCACAGAATGAAGAAAGTAAAGCGGTTCTACCTAATCGAGAATGGAAAAAGAACCGTTATAAGCAAAATTGGTTACAAGGCGATACCATTCCGGTTGGTATTGGCCAAGGCTATTGGACGGCAACGCCATTACAAATGGCCAAAGCATTAACTATTTTAGTGAATGAAGGTATTGTTTACACACCACACCTGCTACTGCAAAAAAAATCAGATTTGCTGGATGATACACTATCAAAACCGGATAAAACCTTACCTATTGAGGATGCTTCGCTAGCAAATTTAGTCAATAAAAATAGTTGGAAAATTGCTAAGGAAGGAATGTATAAAGTAATGTTTGGCTCAAAAGGTACTGCACGTAAAGTTTATGCCGATGCACAATTTAAAGCAGCGGGTAAATCCGGTACGGCACAAGTGTATGGCTTAAGAAATGATGAAATTTATAATGCCGACCGAATTCCAGAACACCTACGTGATCATGCGTTATTTATTGCTTATGCTCCCTTTGATAAACCAAAGATTGTGTTAGCGATAGTGTTAGAAAATGGTGGTGGTGGTAGCTCCAATGGTGGTGCAGTGGCTAAACGCATTTTGAATTATTATTTATTGGGTGATGAATCAACTGATTTGAACGAATCAGATTCTTTAAGAAGACGAGATGATTAATGATAAACCATAGAAAAAAGTCGATTTGGTCAAAATTACATCTTGACCCATTATTTTTATTATTTATTGTTTTATTACTCGGATATAGTGTATACGTTATATGGAGTGCTAGTGGTCAAGATGTCGCTATGACTCAACGCAAGATAATACAAATTATCTTAGGGTTGATGGTTATGATTACCTTAGCGCAATTCCCCCCACGTTTTTATGAAAAAATTGCCCCTTATCTTTATGTTGGTTGCATTATCGTTTTACTTTTAGTCGATATATTTGGTCATACCAGTAAAGGTGCACAACGGTGGCTGAATTTAGGGTTCATTCGTTTTCAACCATCAGAAATTGCTAAAATTGCTGTCCCTTTAATGGTGGCAAAGTTTATTAAACGCAGTGACTGTCCACCGCCATTATTAACAATTATCCAAACACTGTTAATTATTGCTGTACCAACATTATTAGTTGCGATGCAACCTGATTTAGGAACAGCTATTTTAATTGCGATGTCAGGTCTGTTTATCATTTTTCTTGCTGGAATCAGTTGGAAATTTATATTCTGTGCTTTTTCGGCGGTTGCTGCTTTTATTCCAATCATGTGGTTATATTTAATGCATGATTATCAAAGAGAGCGAGTTTTAACGTTAATTTATCCTGAACGTGATCCACTTGGAAAAGGGTACCATATTTTACAATCGAAAACAGCGATTGGTTCAGGTGGAATATGGGGTAAAGGTTGGCTACAAGGTACGCAATCACAGCTCGAGTTTATTCCGGAGCGACATACCGATTTTATTTTTTCAGTGATTGCCGAAGAACTTGGTTATATTGGTGCAGTAATCCTATTATCACTATTTTTATGCTTAATCATTCGTGGATTAATAATTGCAACCCAAGCACAAAATACCTTTGGGCGTATTTTAGCAGGTGGATTTGTATTGGTCTTTTTTATCTATGTTTTTATTAATATTGGGATGGTTAGTGGTATCTTACCGGTAGTTGGTGTACCATTACCTTTAATTAGTTATGGTGGTTCATCTCTGATCGTCTTAATGGCTAGTTTTGGCATTATTATGTCAATCCACACTCACCGATATATGTTATCAAAGAACATATAATTTATTGAAATTTCAATTATCGTTGGATTTGTATGATGAGAAAACAACAATTTTTTACACATTTTAAATGTACCTTGGCACTTTTAGCATTATCGGCTTATAGCAGCGTACAGGCGGATATTAATTTTCCTATTCCAGATGCACCACAATTGCAAAATGTTGGTGCTTATATTCTAATTGATGCTAAGTCAGGTGAAATTTTAACGCAACACAATGCTGATCAACGTCGTGATCCAGCAAGTTTAACTAAAATGATGACCAGTTATGTCATTGGTGAAGCAATTAAATCAGGCCGAATCAGTAATTCGGATATGGTCTTAATTAGTAAAGATGCTTGGGCTACAGGT
Organism: Frischella sp. Ac48; assembly: GCF_019641635.1. Taxonomy (NCBI): domain Bacteria; kingdom Pseudomonadati; phylum Pseudomonadota; class Gammaproteobacteria; order Orbales; family Orbaceae; genus Frischella; species Frischella sp. Ac48. The sequence goes on along the minus strand of NZ_JAETXP010000003.1, from coordinate 84,159 downwards.
AATCCCGTCTTAAAAGGCTCGTCGTTAATGTTCCTTGAAGTGGGTAAACAAGTTTCGGTTGAGGACCTTAACAAAGGTATTATTATTCAATCTGGTAATGATGCTTGTATCGCTATGGCAGAACATGTCGCAGGTAGTCAGGATTCATTTGTTGGATTAATGAATAATTACGTCAAACAATTGGGTTTAGAAAATACTCATTTCCAAACTGTCCATGGTTTAGATGCTCCAGATCAGTATACAACCGCTCATGATATGGCGTTTTTAGGACAGGCATTAATTAATAATTTACCTAATGAATATGCGATTTATAAACAAAAAGAGTTTAAATATAATCTGAATAAACCACAGTTAAATCGTAATGGATTATTATGGGATACAACCTTGAATGTTGATGGCATTAAAACTGGGCATACCAATAATGCCGGTTTTAATCTGGTAGCGTCAGCTGTTGATGGTAATACACGTTTGATTTCAGTTGTTATGGGAGCCAAATCTGATAAAGAGCGTGAATCAAAAAGTAAGCAGTTATTGATTTGGGGATTCCGTTCTTTTGAAACGACAACACCAGTGAAAGCCAATGAATCTAAAGTTACCAAAACTATCTGGTATGGCAAAGAAGATAAGGTTGAGTTAGGTTCAATGGACGATATCTATGTTACTGTACCTAAAGGTCAAGCTGTTAATTTACAGATTAAATATAAAATGGATTCTGACTACATTTCCGCACCGATTGAGCAAGGTGCAAAAGTAGGTACCATGCAATTTTTACTTAATGATCAAGTTGTGGCAGAAAAACCATTAGTCACATTAGAAAAGGTCGAAGAAACAGGACTCTTTGGTATGGCTGTTGATTATGTGGCACTTAAATTTAGACAGTGGTTTAGCTATTTTTTTGATTAATTTTACATCCTAAAGGTGAAAGTTAACTATAATGGGTTAAAAACAGTTGATAAATAAAAATATAGCACCATATTTATCATAAGCTTAATTACAACGAAAGAGATTATTATGCAACCAACCAAACTCAATGAATTACTTGAATTTCCTTGTTCTTTTACTTATAAAGTGATGGGGGAAGCTAAACCAGAGCTGGTTGATAAGGTGATTTCAGTCATTCAACGCCATGCGCCAGGCGATTATACACCATCGATAAAACCAAGTAGTAAAGGCAATTATCATTCGGTGTCTATTACGATTAATGCAACACATATTCAGCAGATCGAAAGTCTCTATAAAGAACTTGGTGAGATTGATATTGTCAGAATGGTGTTATAACAATTTTGTTTTGATATACGCTTAAGTTAACTCAATTAAAAGCCACTTGCTCATCAAGCTAGTGGCTTTTTCTTATATTTACCAGCGATAATCCAGTAATTTTTTAGTTTTCCACTTATTAGTGATGCTGATAATGGTATTACTCACTATCATATCGAAAATATGAGAATAAACTTTGCTAAACAAATCGGATTGAAGTTAAAAAACGCTCCACCGACTAAGCGATGGAGCGTTTATAAACTAACTACTGAACAATTTCACTACGGCTAGTTCGTTTACCATCTAGAGAACGGCTACGTACTAGTATATTTGTCTGTTTTTTGGTAATTGCAGTTTCTTCTTTATAGGTTAACCAAGTTTTACCATTATTTAATGAATATTCTATGGTTAATCCAGGAAGCGCGATATTAGCCATTAATTTTCCGGCGACAATTTTAGCACCAGGTAGTGGTAAACGGTAATCAATGCCCGCTAAATCAAGTTTCGCTAATTCACGTTGACCAACAATATTGGCAAAACGCGTCCAATCGCTTAATAGCTTTGTTTGATCAACATAATGTGTTTCACCTTGTTTAAATTCACGGTTTTTAACATAAGGTATTTCCCACTCTGATTGATGCCATGCCCGTTCTGCAACAGCCAACAATCTAGGATACATCATGTATTCCATTTGATTATCAGTACGGACAATTTCATTCCATAATTGAGCGGATAAACCATAACTACCTGACCAATTCATTGTTCCTTTGGCACTAAAGACATTGCCATCTCGATCGGTTGACGTTTCAGCATTTTGTGGTAAGTTATTTGGGGCAAAGCTAAAAATTTTCCGTTCATCATTAAAACGCGTTCCCCAATAGTAACCACTTTCTTTTGGATTGACTTCGTAAGGAAAATCAAAGTAAACGTAATCAGGGTTTGAAATCACCATTTGATAACCTTTATTTGTCCATTCACTTGCCGAATCATATCCACCCCAATATAGTGCATCCCAGAAGTTAACCGTCACTTTATCGACAGCGAAGGATTTAGCATTTTCGGCATGTTTTACACCATCTTGCCATGCTTGCATGTGATTAATGCCATGATTTTTAATGATTTTACTTACTTCTATTGCAAAATAACTTGGTAAATATTCAATATCTTTCACCGTACCTTGCTTAACTAAGGTTTGACAAGCTTGTGATTTTGCCCATGGATGATCTTCTTTACTTTGATCAATGGTTCCCTTCCAAGTGACTTTATCGGCGGCATTAATATCTTGGTAACCATTACCTAAATGAATATTTTTAGCTTCATCACCACCAAAATGCCAAACAGAAATCGGTTGTCCTGCTTCTTGATGCATTTGCGCTATTTCGGTAATAATCTTATCGACAAAGCGTTTTGAAGAGTCTAAACATGGGTTAAGATAACTTTTACGATCATAAAATTGCACCGTTGTAGTATTTGAAGTATCGGTTGGATCAACTAAGCGGAATTCATTCGCTTGTTGTTCCTTACCTTCTGCCATTAAACGGTTATAACGAGCTTCCATCGCAACGATCGCCGCTCTGGCATGTGCTGGCATATCAATTTCAGGGATAACTTCAATGAATCGTGCTTTTGCATATTTGACTATCTCGATATAATCATCACGACTAAAATAGCCACTTCCCAAATTATCATTGTTCGGTCCTGAACCAAGTTGTGGTAATAAACAGCTTTGTTCGGTGAGATCATGGCATCGTTGACTACCTACTTCTGTTAATTCTGGTAAACCAGGTATTTCAATTCGCCAACCTTCATCATCGCTTAAATGGAAATGGAATTTATTAAGTTTATAAGCCGCCATTTGATCTAAAAGCCGTAAGACAGCCTGTTTACTTTTAAAGTTTCGTCCAGTATCAAGCATAATACCTCGATATTGAAAACGCGGTGCATCTTCGACGCTAACTTCAGGTATAACGGGTTTTTGTTTGGCTGGTATTAATGATAAGACTGATTCAACACCATAAAAAATCCCACTTTCATCATAAGCGATAATAGTAGCCTTTTTAGGTGTGATATTGAGTTGATAGGCACCGGGTACAGTGTTATTGGCTTTATTGGTATTAATGTTAGCTTCAATCTTATAACCTTTATTTGTTAAAGGAATACCTAATTTTTTAAATTGTTCTTTTAACACTGATTGACTTGCGGTGTTAAGATTGTTTAATTGTAAGTCAACACCGTTGTTATCCAATGTAATATTCGCATTTGCCAACGTAAATTTAGTTGGAGTAGGTATAATCTGACCTCGTAATGCGCTAGCATCCAATTTTTTAACATCAGCATTCCGTTCAAAACGGCTCTGTGGTGTCATCAAAATATTATGATCATCAGGTGTTCGTCGCCATTGCTCACCAATTGGCGAAACAATATTGGCTAATGTTTCGGTGTCAGTATTCTTTATAATCTTTGGTTTAGCATTCGTTGATGTAACATACCAACGTGGTAGCACATCTGTTTCACTTAATTGCCAATATTCACCAATGATTGGAATTGTGATCGTGCCATTTGCTGGAAAAGCTCTGAATTTATCAGTAGGTTCGATTTTATGCAAATCACCTGTAAGATGGGTTATTTTAAATTGTTCATTCTCGACGGCTAAAATCATACGAATACTACTGAAATAGATCGCCCAATCTTTATCCTGAATTGCTGGTCCTTTATTAGTTAAAGAAATCGTTGCTTTGTTACATGCTCCCCAATCACCACCTAAGTTTGAACAATCAACGCCATGGTTAGCTGCATGATTATCCACCACTTTATAATTTACCTTTAATTGTTGACTAAGGGTATCAACAATGGTTTGCGACGCAAATGCTGATGATCCCAAAGTCGTTAATAATGCGGTAATAGATGCATTTAATAAGGTCGTTTTAAAGCTTTTCATAATACGGTTTTCCTATTTTTGATTCGGGCTAAAAATGGTGAAAGGTAAAGTCACAATAAATTTTATATCATGTTCATCTTGAAAAATATTGTCGTAACCATTACTCCAGCTTGGGTTATTTGAGTGGTTATTATAGCGAGTATAATGGAGTTGGAAGGAACTATCTTTCGCCCAACTTTCTTGTACAGTGTAAGATAAATCAATGTTCCAAGCTGATTCGATCAATCTTTGCGATTTGAAATTACGCTGACCACTTTGGTTTTTTGAAGAATTAGGTTTTGCGTCCCAACCATAGGCATAGGAAGTCGCGGTACGCCAACCAGCCAAGTAATTAGATAAATGACCTAAATCATAACTGATTTCAGCAAACAATGCTTTTTCGCCATCGGCATTGAAGTCTGAACGTGAATTCCACCATACGTCAAGACGACCGTTAGATGATGCATAACTTGGTGTCATACGTTGTAAAAAGAAGCCTTGATTACCTTCGGCTTTAACAATAACCCCTTCAGCTCGTAAACCTACTGGCCCTATTTGATATTGTAAACTTGCTGATTGTAGCCAAGCTAATCCATCATATACATCTAAGCCACGGTGATGTTGATCTTTAGCGCCATAAAATTGATAGCTCATGGATAATGGGTTATCTAATACATCCATTTTATAGGAAGCTTTAGCAAAATATTGGTTCATGTAATTATGAGCCTGACCAAAAGCCCCTTCAAGTACGAGATTATTTTTAAAATCATACTTTAAACCAGCGGAATGCAGATAACTGATTTCAGTTTTATTATCCCATTGGCGAAAATTGTAAACACGTTTATACCATGGCGCTTTATATTTGTCTGCCCACATATAAGACATGGATAATACACCATTGTCTTGAAAATCAAACACTGTACCGGCTTCAAAACCACGGTAAGTACCTGGTAATAAACTCCAATGTGGCGCGAGCAAAGTTTGTCCGGATGGTTGAATATAACCGGCCTTAAGCCAAAATTTATCATCCAGTTTTAAATTGACTAATGCTTTATAAACACTGGCGCCACTGACATCTTTTTTCCAATTTTCATCCCAGCGAGTTCTTTTACCACTGAAGCCAATTTCATTTGGATGACCGTTACCGCCATTACTCACCTCCCAGGCGCCGTAACCACCTACTTCAAATGCTAGTATATCAGCAATAAAACCAGATTTTACATCTAGATTAGCGTTAAAAGTGGATTGGCGAATATTCTTTTTATAACCGTGATACTGCCTATTGCCATTTAGATCCTGTGAGATATCTTTTCTTTCACGGTCTCGATTCCAGAAGAAAATATTTCCGGTAACGGATCCATCTTCTAAGAAATGGTTAGCGTACACAGGCACAGTATCAAACAGTAACAACGAACTTACTATAAAAGCAGTGGAACGTTTTAAAAAAGGGTATTTCTTTAGTGATTTTGATACTAATTGGTTATCATTATTCATTTTCATTGCTTCCTAAAAGGCAGAGATAAGTAAAATGCTGTCTTAAAAAATCAGCTATAAATGAAAATATAATAAATTCAAATGTTATTGGAATATGAACTTATATATTTCGATAGTTTTATAATGAACTAACATATTTCACGTCACAAATTAATTAATTTGATTTTGTGATTTTAGTCACTGAAACGAGCAATAAAAAAGCAAAATAGTGATGAAGATCTCAATCTTATTTTATTGACGAAAATAAATCATTCAATTTTTTTGATGGGAAATAAGATAAAAGTGTGAGCTAATAACAATAAAAAAGAGATGGCACGTTAAAACGTGCCCAAAAATGAGGTATATTAATTAGAAAATTATTGCGCTGCTGCGTATAATTCTGCAACTTTATCCCAGTTAACGACATGCCAAAATGCGCCGATATAATCAACTCGTCGATTTTGATATTTTAAATAATATGCATGTTCCCACACATCTAAGGTTAGAATCGGCGTACCATAGGTACCTGATAATTTTTCACCCATGATTGGGTTATCTTGATTAGCAGTAGATACCACTGCTAATTCACCATTTTGTACCACCAACCATGCCCAACCGGAGCCAAAACGGGTTGCGGCAGCAGTTGCAAATTTTTCTTTAAAAGCATCAACCGAACCGAAACTTCTTTCAATGGCGACTTTTAAATCACCTTTTAATTCAGTTCCAACTTTAAGTAGTTCCCAAAATAAAGTGTGATTAACATGTCCTCCAATGTTATTACGCACGGCAGTTAATTTGTCAGCGGGAACATTATCTAAGTTTTTTAATAATGCTTCAGGAGCCAATTTTTGTAAATCTGCTGATAATGTGGCTAATACCGTATTAGCATTGGTAACATAAGTTTGGTGATGTTTATCGTGATGCAAATGCATTGTTTCGGCATCAATATAAGGTTCTAATGCATCGTAGGCATAAGGTAAGGGAGGAAGAGTATAGGCCATAGTTATTGCTCCTTTGTAATCATTATAGGAAATAGCATATTTAATCTATGTTATTTTTGGTTTATAAAGGATAAGTATACCGACTTTCGTGGTTACCTCAATCTATCATTTTTATAGTCAATATCTATACAGGCTTAATAAATATAGCGATTTTTATCATTAATTGATTTAAAACGATTGACAGACATCAAGAGATGTCTGCCTTAATAATCATGATGTTATCAGTTTAAAAACAGATTTCATAACATGGTTTGTAAGCAGTACCACCGGGTAATTTCATACGATCTTGAGCAACAAAGCGCCGTAATAATTGATCCAATTGTTGCATGATTTGCGGATCGCCTTGCAGTTTAAATGGACCATATTTTTCAATTTCTTGCATACCAACTTCTTTCACATTACCGGCAACAATACCTGAGAAAGCACGTCGTAAATCTGCCGCTAATTGTTCTATTGGTTGGTCTTTATGAAGATTAAGTGCAGCCATGTTTTGATGACTTGGTTCAAATGGATGTTGTAGGGCCTGATTTACTTTTAATGTCCAGTTAAAACCATAAGCATCACCACTAACTAATCGTGCCGCTTTTACTTGTTTAATACCACTTTTCATAATACGAGCGACTTCTTCAGGAGCATCAATCACAATTTGATAAAGTTTAGTCGCTTGTTCACCTAATGTATTATAAATAAAACTATCAATAGCTTGAAAATAATCACGGCATTCTTTCGGTCCAGTTAGAACTAACGGTAAAGCTTGAGTTTGGTTAGCCGGATCTAACAGTATTCCCAAAATGTATAATAATTCTTCAGCTGTTCCTGGACCACCAGGAAATATCACAATGCCATGTGCCATACGTACAAATGCTTCCAAGCGTTTTTCAATATCTGGCATAATGATTAATTCATTGACTAATGCATTTGGTGGTTCTGCGGCAATAATAGACGGTTCAGTTAGACCCACAAATCGGCTGTCTTTATAACGTTGTTGCGCATGACCCACCGCGGCACCTTTCATCGGTGCCTCCATGATTCCTGGGCCACAGCCAGTACAGATATTGAGCTCGCGTAAACCGAGTTGCATACCAACTTGACGCGCATAATAGTATTCCGTTTCGTTAATGGAATGTCCCCCCCAGCAGACAACCATATTAGGATCTTCGCCAACATGAAGGGCATTGGCATTACGTAAAATAGCAAAAACTAAGTTGGTAATGTAATAAGTATCATGCTCTTTTTTCATTTCGTCAGGTAATAAACCTTTGATAGATACAATTTGACTGTTAACAAATAAAATATCACGTAATACAGCAAAAAGATTAGCCTGAATGGAACGAATAATTTTATTATCAACAAATGCACTTTGAGGAGGATCGATCAGTTCGAGTTTAACTCCGCGTTCATTAGTAATGACATTAATTTCGAATGATAAAAACTGTTCCAATAATTGTTTAGTATTATCTGTTTTGCTTCCAGCATTAAGCGTTGCCAAAGAACAATTGCGAAACAATTGATATAATTCACTGCTGGCAGAACGTTTTAATGTATTGACTTCAATTTGTGACAACAGATCCATGGATCCTAAAGGACTAATTTGAGTAATCACAACTACCTCGTTTATTTTAAAATTATTCTTTCTGATTCAAATTGGTGTTGAAATGGCTACTACCGTTTATTATGATTTTAAGCTGGTAATTTTTCGCTACACTATCTATAGTTAACTAAGCATAGCTAATTTAGCATTAAAACTAAAGGTATTATTTAGTCAATATGAATATTATAACAAAACCATCAACCGCACTTGAGCAATTTACGCAACGTTACGTTGAACTATGGCAAGCTACCTATCAACACGATCCTAAAAGTGAGGCGCTATATGATATGCCATCACCTTGTATCACTGAAACAAAAGGTTCGGTGGTATTTTGGCGCCCTGTAGCAGCTGAAGGAAAGTCATTAACCATTGTTGAGCAGGTTATCAATATCACGTTACATCCTGACGCACATTATTTTTATCAAACGCAATATGCTGGTGATATGCAAGCGGTGTTTAATGATGTGTCATTGAGTTTAATTCAAGTATGGAATGATGAGGATTTTGCTCGTTTAGAACAACACTTGATTGCTCATCTGACTATGCAAAAAAAACTTAAACGTCGACCATCGGTATTTATTGCTTCAACGAATGATGATACTGAAATTATATCTATCGACAATCAAACGGGTAATATTTTATTGGAAAGATTAATTGATAATAAAAATACGCTGCTAGCAGATAATTTAATTGAATTTTTAGCGCAGCTAAAACCTATTGCTCAATTGGATTTTTCAAGCGTATAATAATTAGCTCAATATAAAAATAACTATTGAGGTTCGCATGTTCGAGAGTTTAGTCAAAGCACCAGCCGATCCTATACTGGGATTAGCTGACATTTTTAGAGCAGATGAGCGTATTAATAAAATTAATCTAAGTGTTGGTATTTATAAAGATGAAAATACCTTAACACCAGTGTTAAATAGCGTTAAAAAAGCAGAAACTTATTTACTAAAAAACGAACAGAGCAAAACCTATTTACCTATAGACGGTTTAGCGACATTTAATCTTGCAACCCAACAGCTAATTCTTGGCAACGATAGCCAACTAATTCAAGAAAATAGAGTCAAAACGGCACAAGCACCAGGAGGAACAGCCGCTTTAAGAATCATGGCCGAATTCTTAGCCAGTAAAATTAAAGTTAAACACATATGGGTAAGTAATCCAACTTGGCCTAATCATCGTAATGTTTTTCAGACTGCCGGTTTGAAAGTTAAAGAATATCGTTATTACGATCCCAAGAATCACGATATTAATTTTGATGCATTTATTGCAGATTTAAATCGTATTCCGCAAGGTGATGCTGTACTTTTCCATGGTTGTTGTCATAATCCTACAGGCATTGATCCAACACTTGAACAATGGCAAATCATTTTAGATATTGCGATAAAAAAACGTTGGTTACCGCTATTTGATTTAGCTTATCAAGGTTTTGGACAAGGTATTGAAGAAGATGTTTTGGGGGTCAGACTATTTGCCAATAGTTTACCAGAATTATTAATTGCGAGTTCTTATTCAAAAAATTTTGGTTTGTATAATGAACGGGTTGGGGCATTAACCCTCATTGCTGAAAATGCTGAAGTAGCGGATAAAGCATTTAGTCAAGTTAAAACGGTTATTCGAGCAAATTATTCTAATCCACCTTCTCATGGTGGAAATGTTGTTGCTTATATACTCAACAATCCAGAATTAAAAGAAGAATGGATTACCGAGTTGACGGTTATGCGTCAACGTATTCACCGTATGCGACAATTGTTTGTTAAAACTTTACAAGAAAAAGGGACCAAGCAAGATTTTAGTTTTATTGCTAAACAAAATGGCATGTTTTCATTTAGTGGCTTAACAGAACAGCAAGTTCTAACGTTAAGAAATGATTATGGTATTTATATCGTTAATTCTGGTCGAATCAATGTGGCTGGTATGACACTAGATAATATGTCTTTACTGTGTGAATCAATTGTTAACGTTTTGGCTTAGTTAATCATAATGTCGCGCTATTTAATATGATAAATAACGTGGCATTTTCCTTCCGATTTTATTCATTACCTTTTAGAGTGATATATCGCCTCTTAGTTTAAATAATGTAAAATAAAATTATAATTTATTTATTTTATAGCAGGATTTTATGAAAGCAGATCGTGCGGTTGTCGATCAATCTCTTTTTTCATTAAGTTGGCCGATATTTATTGATATTTTCTTACATTTATCGACGTTATTAATTAATACCTATATGATCAGTCGTGTGTCAATAGCGATGTTGGCAGCAACAACGGTCGCTAATCAATTTTTTGATATTTTTATTCCGATCTTCAACTTTATTGGCATTGGTTGTAGCGTTGTTGTGGCTCAATATTTAGGGGCTAAAAATTATCAGCAGGCCCGCCATGCTATTCATTTATCAATAGCATTCAATTTAATTATTGGTTTACTTTGTTATCTATTTATTTCACTGTTTGGTTATCAAGTATTAAAAACCATGAATACTCCAAACTCAATTTTAGATTTAAGTTTTGAATATTTTCATATTTTAGGGGTCTGCTTATTTTTTGAAGCAATTGTCATTATTATGGCTTCGTGTATTCGAGTATATGGTTATTCTCAAGCCGTGATGTATGTTTCTTTAATTATGAATATTATTACGGTCTCCGGTAATTTTCTTGTCCTTTATGGTTATTGGGGATTTCCTCAATGGGGATTAGTCGGGGTTGCTTGGTCGACCGTCTTGGGACGAGTGATAGGAGTGTTGTTACTCACATTTATAATGTTATATCATTTAAAGATTAAAGCGGAATTGAGGCTCTTTATTCATTGGAATAAGACTGTATTAAAACAAATTTTAAAAATTGGTTTACCGTCAGCTGGTGAAAATTTGTCATGGACCGGACAAGTGCTTGTTATGACAGCTTTCATTGGGTTAATGGGCGAAACCACTTTAGCTGCTCAAGCACTTTATTTACAGCTAGCCTATTTTATGATGCTGTTTGCTATTGCAATCGGTGTGGGTAATGAGATTATCGTTGGCCATCTGGTTGGTGCAAGAAAATTTGAGCAAGCGTATAAGCAAACTTTTAGCAGCCTGAAACTTGGTATTATTGTTACGGCGATTGTGGTAATCCCCTTTTTCTTATTTAGGGAAACCATTGTTGCTGGTTTTACGAATAATAGTGATGTGATGACAATTTTATTGCCAATCTTTATTTTATCGCTATTTTTGGAACCAGGACGAACACAAAATATTATTATGGTTAATGCGTTAAGAGCAACGGGAGATGCGCGTTTTCCGTTTTATATGGCATTAATCTTTATGTGGGGTGTTGCGATTCCAATTGGCTATTATTTAGGTATTACATTACAAATGGGTTTACTTGGGATCTGGATCGGCTTTGCTTGTGACGAATGGTTACGAGGATTAGCTAATGCTTGGCGTTGGAAGTCTAAACAATGGCAATCAAAAAGTTTAGATCTTAATCATGATTAATTGTTAACACTTATAGGTATGAATGTTGATGCGCTAATTCACTCACATTCATACCCTTTTATAAAAATTGATAACCATGAAATATCAAACCATGATATAACAATATATCATGGTGAAACACAAATACCTTGAGCATCATTGCTATCTTGAGATATGTAGATATCACCAGTATTTGTACCAACAGTATATCTTAATATTTGATCATTATCTTTTTTAAAATCTGCGGTCCAAAATTTAGTTACCAGCACATCATTAGTGTATATGGTGCTTAACATTTTCCCCCATTCAGCTAATAACCCACCGCCAATGATTCTTTGATAATTATTAGGTTGATCAGCAAGTCCATTATTCCATTCGATGGGTTCATAACTATTATTCGCATTAGTTAATTCTAATACACCAGGGACACGATAACCTAAATCGTTACAGTATTGTTCCGCTTCAGAATAGTAAATGCCAGGAATAGGTCTCGTGCCTGTATTTTCTACTGGCTTAACAATAAACCACTTATTAATTTTAAATGTATAAATAACTTTAGTTTGTTCCTGATTGGCATAAATGGTGAAAGTCGTAGGGGTGAATTTAGCTTGTTGAGCTGTAGCACCATCACTTGGTCCGAGGATTTCAATCTTTGCAACATTACGGCTTTCTGATGCACTACTAATAATTAAACTTAATTTAGAATCACTTGGTTGTTTGCTATATGAGATATCACTTACCTGCGATACAGCCATTGTTAAAGTAAAAAAATTTCCTTTACTCGCGATGGTAGGAAAATTTCTAGAAGGGGTATTCAAATCTTGGAGAAAAAATCCTTTGCTAAAATCCCATTGATTACTTGGGCCATTATAATTACTATTATTTGCAGGACCACCATTTGATAATAAGTAGGGTGCGGCCCAACAAGCATAAGGTTGCGCTTTATGACGGATATAAAATGTAACCGGTTTAATCATAAATGAAGTGGAATTAGGTACGCCATATTTGGTCATTAATTTGCCAGAGGTATTGGTTAAAATAATACGATAATAATCTGAATTACATGGGACGAATGGGTCTGTCCGTTTAATCAACCAACCATTTTCATCACGTATTTCAAGCCGCAAATTACCTTGTGCAGAAATTTCATCATTATTTTTACCATCACCTTCATCATCATCCCAATAGGAATAGGGAGGACGCACTAACGCATCTAAACTTATCGTTTGACTACCGTCTCTCGAAAAAGGAGCATCTACCGGCACGGGTAAAAAAATATCAGTAAAAGTACTAATTGATGGTGGTACTTCAATTGGTTCATCCAGCGATGATGTGTTGTTGGCACCTGTATAGATAATCATTTGATCGTCGTGATTAAAACTCATCCATAACAAATCATCAGTGGTAGTAATTTTATGTTTTCCTTTATCAAAGGTAAAATAAGGCGCTGTACCTTGTATACTATTGGCAGATTGTGCCGTAAGTGCTGCTTCAGCTAAACTAGATACCATTAAAAACAGTAAGCAAAATTTAGACGTTGTTGATAATACATGATCCTTTCGAGAGGTTACAAAATCCCTTTGTGTAATTGCAAAAAACTTAAATGGATTTGATCGTAAATTGGCAGTTTTTTTTGTACAAAAATGGCCAAGCCGATGCGATATATACTTCAAAGAAATATTATTATAGCAACTCATCGTAAGATTTCCCCTTTCTGATTATTAGAAATAATTATAGCATATTTTTCATTTATCTCACGTTTAATTTTAATGTAACATTATAAATTATAATAATTTTTTGCGCGTTTTGGTTTTGCAAAATTAAAAAATAATAGAAGTTTATTTTTCTGTAAAATAATTATTTTAATAAGTGGTACTATTAACAAAACCCGATAAATAAGCTTAATAAAACAGCTTTTATCTATTTTATAAACGGTTTTTTGTAGAAGCGTTTGGATCATGATTTATGGTAAATTATTATTTCGTGTGATTGGTTAAAATCACATTTACTTATGATAGGTAACAAACTAAATTAGTATAAATGTGGTAATATAGTGCTTTGCGTTCTCTTCTTGTATTGTTATGTTAATAGCCAAAGTTGTATTACCCATTCGTTTACATCAGATTTTTGACTATATTGTGCCTGATGTGCTGGTGAAAACCATTGGTATTGGACAACGCGTGCAAGTGCCTTTTGGTCGACGGCAAGCAATTGGTATCGTCGTTGAATTGTGTCATAACAGTCAATTTGCGTCAGATAAACTAAAATCAATTCATCTATTACTTGATGAGCAACCGTTATATTCAGCCAAATTATGGCAATTCTTAAAGCGGGCCGCTGATTATTACCATTATCCATTGGGGGAAGTATTATTTCATGCTTTGCCCATTTTACTTCGTCAAGGGAGACCTGCCACTTTGGCAGAAACATGGGTATGGCAATTAACCCAAAAAGGGACAATATTTGATTATCGTAATTTAACACGTTCCCATAAACAACAAGCCTTATTGAAATTAATGCAATCTGGTGGAAAAATCGATAATTCAGATTTTTCACCGACCATTTTTAAGGCATTACAAGCAAAAAAACTAATCGAAAAAGTTGCAGTATTACCCGTAAGACACCATTGGCATATGGATATTGTAGCTCAACAACCAGCCTTTCAGCTCAATGCGCAGCAGCTTAATGCTATAGCGAGTATCGAACAACATCTTACTCAATTTGCCGTTTATTTATTAGAAGGGGTGACTGGTTCCGGGAAAACTGAAGTTTATTTACAGTCAATTCAATCAGTGATTTGTAAGGGACAACAAGTACTTGTATTAGTTCCGGAAATCGGTCTTACTCCCCAAACAATAAAACGTTTTAAGCAACGATTCAATGTGCCGATGGTAGTGCTTCATTCGGCAATGAGTGAAAAAGCGCGCTTAGCGGCCTGGCTGCAATGTCGTTGTGGTGATATTGCGATTGTGATTGGTACGCGTTCGGCGTTATTCACACCATTTCGTGATCTCGGTATGATTATTGTTGATGAAGAACATGACACATCCTTTAAACAACAAGAGGGTTGGCGTTATCATGCGCGTGATTTAGCGATATTACGAGCCAAAATAGAGAATATACCTATCGTATTAGGTTCGGCAACCCCATCTTTAGAAACATTAAATAATGCTGAAAGTAAGCGATATCATCATTTATTATTGACTGAAAGAGCCGGTGAAGCAGAGCTGGCTAAGCAGACCATTTTAGATATTAAAGGGTTAGTATTAGCGGCAGGCTTATCGCAACCACTTATTGCTAAAATTAATCAACATTTAGCAAATGATAATCAAGTGATGCTTTTTTTAAATCGCCGAGGATTTGCTCCATTGTTGATATGTCATGATTGTGGTTGGATTGCAGAGTGCCCACGGTGTGATAAACCTTTTACTTATCATCAGAACCAAAATAAATTAATTTGTCATTATTGTGATACACCACGAGCTATTCCAGATCAATGTCCCAAATGTGGTTCAACCCATTTGGTTCCTATTGGATTTGGTACTGAACAGTTGGAGAAACAACTAAATATACTCTTTCCTGGTATTCCTGTTAGTCGCATTGATCGCGATTCAATTAGTAAAAAAGGGTGCTTGGATCATTACCTGCAAGCTATTCACCAAGGGGGAAGACATATTTTAGTGGGAACCCAAATTCTCGCTAAAGGTCATCATTTTCCTGATGTAACGTTAGTTGGTATTGTGGATGTTGATGGTGCTTTATTTTCCAGTGATTTTCGTGCTACCGAACGGTTTGCGCAAATCTATACCCAAGTATCTGGACGTGCTGGACGAGAAAATAAAACTGGCGAGGTGATTTTACAGACGTATCACCCTGAGCATCCGTTACTGAATATCTTATTACATGAAGGTTATCCCGCTTTTGCTAAGCAAACCTTAGTCGAAAGAAAAAACACATTTTTACCACCGTTTAGCTATCAGGTATTAATTCATGCCGCTGATCGCAATAATCAATATGCACCACAATTATTACAAAAAGTTGCCATGTGGCTAAATGATCATTACCCAGATCCTGATTTGTGGTTACTGGGGCCAAACCAAGCTAATCAAGCCAAAAAAGCCGGTTATTTTCGTTGGCAGTTATTACTACAACATAGTCAACGCAGTAAATTACAAATCCTGCTAAATGAATTGGTTTTAATGATTGAACAATTGCCAGAAGCCAAAAATACCCGTTGGAGTATTGATGTAGATCCGATTGAAGGTTGGTAAACAGACTAAATAACCATTGTTTATTATTACTCAACTAGCAAAATCATTAAATTTTTATCATAAAAAAACCCACTATATAATAGTGGGTTGGTAGCCTCAAGATGCTTAGTGGATTATAAAACATCTACTGCATTTAATTCTTTAAATGCTAATTCTAATCGAGCGATAAGAGATTCTTCACCTTTACGTAACCATACACGTGGATCGTAGTATTTTTTGTTTGGTGAATCAGGACCTTCTGGATTACCTAATTGGCCTTGTAAGTAACTTTCGTTAGCTTTATAGTATTTTAAAATACCTTCCCAGTTAGCCCATTGTGTATCTGTATCAATATTCATTTTTACTACACCATATTTAACTGCTTCGGCAATTTCTTCTGGAGTCGAGCCAGAACCACCATGGAATACAAAGTTCAAGGATTTTTCTGGTAGGTCGAATTTTTCTGATACGTATTTTTGTGAGTTATCGAGAATTTTTGGTGTTAATTTAACATTACCTGGTTTGTAAACACCATGAACATTACCAAATGCAGCAGCTATAGTAAAACGAGGACTGATTTCATTTAAACGTTCGTAAGCATATGCTACATCTTCTGGTTGGGTATAAAGCGCAGAACTATCCATATGGCTGTTATCAACACCATCTTCTTCACCACCAGTACAACCTAATTCAAGTTCTAATGTCATACCGATTGCTTTCATGCGCGCAAGATATTGACAGCATAGATCAATATTGTCTTTTAAAGATTCTTCGGATAAATCGATCATATGCGAAGAAAACAGTGGTTTACCGGTACGGGCAAAATGTGCTTCGCCCGCATCAAGTAATCCATCAACCCAAGGTAGTAATTTTTTAGCACAATGGTCAGTATGTACTAAAACAGGTACACCGTATTTTTCAGCGATCAAATGAACATGCTTAGCACCTGAAATTGCACCTAATACAGCACTTTCTTGACCTTCTAATTTTAATCCTTTACCGGCCATAAATTGTGCACCACCGTTAGAAAATTGTACAACAACCGGAGAGCGAACTTTAGCTGCAGTTTCAATAACAGCATTGATTGTATCAGTGTTGACACAGTTTACAGCAGGTAATGCAAAATTATTTTCTCGTGCTACTTGAAACACTTTCTGAACATCATCACCAGTAATAACACCTGGTTTTACTACATCTGAAATTTTTGTCATTATTCTTACCTATAGATTTTATAAAAAGTAAAGGATGAGTCATTTCTCATCCTTGGTAACTATGTTAAAGTTAATTATTTGCCTCTTGCTTCCAACATTGCAACAGCTGGCAATTTTTTACCTTCCACAAATTCAAGGAAAGCGCCGCCGCCAGTAGAAATATACGAGATTTTATCTTCGATACCAAATAAATCGATCGCAGCTAATGTATCACCACCGCCGGCAATAGAGAAACCTGCACTATCGGCAATCGCATTGGCAACAATTTCAGTACCGCGACGGAAGTTAGGGAACTCAAATACACCCACAGGACCATTCCAAAGGATTGTTTTAGCATTTTTAATGATTTTAGCCAATTCTTCAGCAGAAGCATCACCAATATCAAGAATTTGCTCATTACTCTGCACATCTTTTACCGATTTTAATGTTGCTGTTGCTGTTTCACTAAATTCAGTGGCAACGCGAACATCGGTTGGAACCGGGATAGTGCAATTTTGCATAAGTTTTTTTGCTTCAGGAATTAAATCGGCTTCATATAATGATTTACCAACATTATATCCTTCAGCAGCGATGAAAGTATTGGCGATACCACCACCAACAATAATTTGGTCAGCAATTTTTGATAAAGAATCAAGTACGGTTAATTTAGTTGATACTTTAGAACCCGCTACAATCGCTACCATTGGGCGCGCTGGATTATCTAATGCTTTACCTAACGCGTCTAATTCAGCAGAAAGTAATGGACCCGCGCAAGATACGGGAGCAAAGCGACCTACACCATGAGTGGATGCTTGAGCGCGGTGAGCTGTACCAAACGCGTCCATAACATAAATATCACATAATGCTGCATATTTTTTAGATAGTGCTTCATCGTCTTTACCTTCGCCTTTATTAAAACGAACGTTTTCTAATACAACTAATTCACCTTCTTTGACATCTACGCCATCAAGATAATCTTTTACTAAGCGGACAGGAAAACTAACGTGAGCCTTTAGATAATCAACAACAGGTTGAAGTGAAAATTCAGGATTATATTCACCTTCTGTAGGGCGACCAATGTGTGATGTTACCATCACTTTCGCCCCTTGTTTAATGGCGTCTTCAATGGTTGGCAGTGATGCACGGATACGTGCATCGGAAGTGACTTTACCGTCTTTTACCGGGACATTAAGGTCAGAACGGATAAAAACACGTTTACCTTTAAGATCAAGATCCTTCATTCTAATAATTGCCATGAAACTTCCCCTTTCTAAAATTTATAATTCAAAAAAACTGTGCGCTATTTTATCATAAAAAAGTTTACTAAGGATAAATTAAAAATGGATTTAACAAAAATTTCTTGTTGACAAAATAGCTTAAATAAGGCATATTTTTCCGCCTTAATGATAATTATGTTTTAATTAGTTAAACTAATTTTGGGAGTTGACCTTGGCTAATATTAAATCAGCTAAGAAGCGTGCAGTTAAATCTGAAAAACGCCGTAAACACAACGCAAGTCGTCGTTCAATGATGCGTACTTATATCAAGAAAGTATACGCAGCTATCGCAGCTGGTGATAAAGAATCAGCGCAAGTAGCATTTAAAGACATGCAAGTTGTTGTTGATCGTCAGGCGGCTCGTGGTTTAATCCACAAGAATAAAGCTGCACGTCATAAAGCAAGCTTAACAAAACAGATCAGCGCATTAGCTTAAATCTGTTAATGACGTAAAAGCACAGATTTTTGTGCTTTTAGACATTTTGTTTAAATCTAAATAAAAGTGGTGTAAACCACTTTTTTTATTTGTACATTATACAATCTATTTAAATGAAGCGTATTAAGAGAGCAAAATTGTGGCACAACGTGATTATGTCAAAAAAAGTACCAGAAAAAAAAGTAAGGCTAAGTCCAGTAATAAATCACGTAAAATACCTAATATTTTAGTGGTATTAGTTTCTCTTTTGGTCATTTTATTTGTGGCTATTTTGTATTTTGTTTCCTCAAATAACAGTAATAAACCGACTCCCCCGATAAAAAAAATTACTGAAAAACCACAATTCACTTTACCAAGTAAACCAGAAGAACGTTGGACTTATTTGAAAGAGTTAGAGAAAGCCGAAAATCATCAATTATCTATTCAACAGCAACAAATAAAACAGCAACAAAATCAAGAACGTCAGCAAATTCTCGATCATTTTATAAATGATAGTGCTAATATGATGACCAACCCAGCAACCCAGTTAAATAATTGGATTTTACAATGCGGTGCTTTCAAAGATAAAGACAATGCTGAAACTGCAAAAGCAAAATTAGCGATGTTTGGTGTGACAGCAACCATTGTTAACGATAAATTATATCGGGTAATGGTTGATGGATCCTATTCAAAAACGGAAGCTGAAAGTATTAAAACGCGTTTAGAAAGTAATGGAATATCAGACTGTATTTTATCTCCAAAATAATTGCTTGAGGAAGATCAATGAAGCTGATTAAATTGAATTTAAGTCATACAACCAAAGATGCTCAAACCTTTATAAATATTTTATTACAACATATTATCCGTGATCGACTGACCACTTCTGCAGCAAGTTTGGCTTATACTACCATTTTATCGTTGATTCCTTTAATTACCGTTATCTTTTCATTACTTTCTGCCTTTCCTATTTTTGATAAAGTAAGTGGCAATGTTAAAACTTATATTTATAACAATTTAGCTCCTACGGCTAGTGACACATTGGTTCCTTATTTTGAGCAATTTATTGCCAATACTAATCGGATGACGGTATTTGGCATTATTGGTTTAATCGTTACATCTTTATTATTAATCCGTTCAATTGATAGTGCATTAAATTTTATTTGGCGAACCAAGCGTCGTCGTTCAATTATGTATAACTTAACCATGTATTGGACGGTATTGACACTCGGTCCAATTTTGATAGGAGCTAGTGTTGCGATCAGTTCGTATATTTTTTCTACAAAATGGCTAAGTGATTCAACGGTGAGTTCAATTTTCCTTAATTCTCTTCCTTTCATTATTTCGGTGGTGGGGTTCTGGTTACTTTATTGTATTGTACCGACAGAAGCAGTACCGGTTATTGAATCGGTGTGTGGCGCAGTGTTAGCTGCGATCTTGTTTGAGTTAGGTAAACGGGCATTTACCCTGTATGTAACGTCATTCCCAACTTATCAACTAATTTATGGTGTGTTATCGTCAATACCACTGTTATTAATTTGGATTTACTTTTCATGGTGTATCATTTTGTTTGGTGCTGAATTTGCTGCTTCATTAGCAGAATATAATAATCATCGTAAAAGCAATCTCGCATTAAAAGAAGATAATTAATAGGATAGATTATGATCGCTTTAATACAACGTGTAAAACAAGCCAGTGTTGATGTCACTGGACAAACTGTCGGCCAAATTGAACAGGGTTTATTAATCTTACTCGGGGTTGAACAAGGCGATGATGAAGAAACAACACAGCGATTATGTGATAAGGTGCTAGGGTATCGTATTTTTAGTGATGAAAACGGTAAAATGAATCTTAATATTCAACAGGTAAATGGTAGTGTTTTAGTCGTTTCTCAGTTTACATTAGCCGCTGATACCAAAAAAGGTATGCGACCAAGTTTTACCAAAGGTGCTAAGCCTGAAGACGCGAAGCGTTTATATGAGTATTTTGTCTCATTATGTCAATTACGTATTCCGACACAAACAGGAATTTTTGCCGCTGATATGCAAATTTCACTCATTAATGATGGTCCTGTCACTTTTTGGTTACAAATCTAACCATTTATTGCATGTATAACATGGCTTCGTGACAAATATTTTTGTTAATGAAGTGGTGATTCTCTTTTATTTTTATGTAAAAGGCGTATCTTATTAATCACTTAATTAACCAATTGTTTGATTAGTCTTGCTCGCTTTAATTGTAATTGTCATAAATAAAGAGCCGTTTAATCAAACATTCTGATTTTGATGAATAAATTAACATGAAGTGGCATAATATTAGTATCATTCAGATCGGCAGTGCGGTTAAAGCTGCCTGTATCACGACCCCATATAACAAACAACGTTTATTAAAAGATATTATTGCTGGTATTACCGTTGGTATTATCGCGATTCCTTTATCAATGGCACTCGCAATTGCAAGTGGTGTTGCACCACAACATGGTCTGTATACCGCTATTATCGCTGGGATTGTCATCGCCTTAACGGGGGGATCACGATTTAGTATTTCAGGTCCCACTGCGGCTTTTGTGGTTATTCTTTATCCTGTTGCAATGCAATATGGTTTATCTGGATTATTAATTGCTACACTGTTATCCGGCATATTTCTCATCTTAATGGGGATCATTCGCTTAGGGCGGTTGATTGAATATATCCCGTTACCTGTTGTCCTAGGTTTTACCTGCGGAATTGGTATAACTATAGCCACAATGCAGATAAAAGATCTGTTTGGTTTGAACATTGAACATATGCCGGAGAGTTATATTGGCAAAGTGACAGCTATAGCTACAGCTTTTCCCACCTTACAATTCACAGATTTACTTGTCGGTATATCAACCTTAGTAATTTTGATTATTTGGCCAAAATTGAGGCTCAAATTTCCTGGTCATTTACCGGCTATTTTAGTTGGTGTTGTTGTCATGCTTTTTTTACAGCAATTTGGTTTATCAGTAGAAACCATTGGTTCGCGTTTTAGTTATACTCTTCCTGATGGTACTATTGGACATGGTATTCCAGCGGTATTACCTGAATTTATTTTACCGTGGCAATCAGCCGAGTTACATTGGGATTGGGCGGTATTTTCGGCATTAGTACCTATTGGCTTAACCATGGCAATGCTATGTGCAATAGAATCCTTATTGTGTGCAGTTGTGCTAGATGAAATGACGCATACTAAGCACAATTCAAATAGTGAATTAATTGGTCAGGGAATAGGTAATATTCTTGCGCCGTTTTTTGGTGGTATTTCTGCAACAGCGGCTATTGCTCGTTCTGCTGCAAATGTGAAAGCTGGCGCCACATCACCACTTTCATCTTGTTTTCATGCGATTGTTGTATTATTAGCATTAATAAGCTTTGCCCCGATTTTATCCTACTTGCCATTATCGGCGATGGCGGCATTGTTATTAATTGTGGCCTGGAACATGAGTGAAGCTAAACGAATGGTCTATATTTTAAAACGTGCACCTAAAGATGACATTATTATTATGTTAATTTGTATGTCGTTAACAGTGCTTTTTGATATGGTGATTGCTATCACGTTTGGAATTGTGTTAGCGTCATTACTATTTATGCGTCGTATTTCGCGCATGACAAGATTAGTCGAGTCACCATTAAGTACCGAAGAAACGTTAATTGTACGTATCAATGGGCCACTGTTTTTTGCCGCCGCAGAAAAGATATTTTTAGAATTATATAATCGTATTAATGGTTATAAACATATCGTGTTACAGTGGGATGCCGTACCATTACTTGATGCTGGTGGTCTCAATGCGTTGACGCATTTTATTGATGCATTACCTGCTGATGTTGATTTATCTATTGCTGAACTACAGTTTCAGCCATTAAAAACATTGGCCCGTGCTAAATTACTGCCAATAGAAAATAAACTCGCATTCTACTCTACGTTAAGTGAGGCATTAACAGATAAACTTAATCGTGAAGAATAGCAAAAAAATTCATGGCTTATTAGTGGTAAATGCGACAATCAAGTTGGGATAATCGGTAAAATCATTTACAACCCAGAATTAATCGGTTATCCTTGCCTTGGAAATCAACTAGACAATCGCTGCTTTATTGTTGTCCTTTTGGGGAGACAAATAAAGGGGAGGAAAGTCCGGGCTCCATAGGGCAGAGTGCCAGGTAACGCCTGGGGGATTTTTGTGTGAACGAAAATTCACGACAAGTGCAACAGAGAGTATACCGCCGATGGCTTATTGAATTAAGATCAGGTAAGGGTGAAAGGGTGCGGTAAGAGCGCACCGCACAATGGGCAACCGTTGTGGCATGGTAAACTCCACTCGGAGCAAGGTCAAATAGGGATTCATTGGCGCGGCCCGCGTTGAATCCGGGTAGACTGCTTGAGCTAATGCGTGAGCATTAGCCTAGATGAATGATTGTCCTCGACAGAACCCGGCTTATCGGTTGATTTCTTTTTAATTCTTATCTTTATTTACACTGGTTTGTGACGATTTCTTATTGGCTAACCAACGTTTCAATGCCATCCAAGCCGAGAATATTAATCCCATAACTAATAAAAATACTGGAATCAACATCAGCAATGACATAATTTGCTTTTCATAATCTTTGAAAAAAGGTGAATTACCAAATAGATAGCCAAGGGTCACAATTAATGAAATCCATAACGTTGCACTGATCCAGTTATAAATATGAAACTTTTTACTGTGTAAACCGGATAAGCCTGCCATCATTGGTAATAAAGTTCTGACAAATGCGATAAAGCGACCAATAAATAATGCTTGTAAGCCATATTTATGGAATAAAACTTCTGATTTTTGATGATATTTTTCTGGTAAATGTTCCATCCAACTTTTGACGATTTTAGTATTACCTAGCCATCGACCTTGAATGTAACCTAACCAAGTGCCAAACGCTGCACCAGAGATCAAAATCACATTGATTAAACCAAAATGAAAGACATCTTGGCTAATTAATACACCGGTTAAAAATAATAAACTATCACCGGGTAAAAAAGCAGCTGGTAAGATTCCATTTTCTAATAGAATGATCATAAACAACATACCATACAATATCCATAACACATTGGGATTAGATAGGGTTGCATAGTCCAAATTAACAAAGGCACTATAGAGTGTAACGATTGTTTCCATTAATTTTATTTCCCTCCAAAATACATACTAAATAAATTTTATTACTTTATTGTGCCACCTACTGTCAAATGATCAACTTTTAGCGTCGGTTGACCGACACCGACAGGAACACTTTGTCCATCTTTACCACACATGCCAACCCCCATATCTAATGTCATATCATTACCAACCATTGATATGTTTTGCATCGTTTCAATACCTGAACCAATTAATGTTGCACCTTTTATCGGTTTAGTTATTTTACCTTTTTCGATCAAATACGCTTCTGATGTTGAAAACACGAACTTACCGGAAGTAATATCAACCTGCCCACCCGCTAAACCAGGCGCATATATACCACGATCAACACTGTTAATTATTTCATCAAAGCTTGATTGACCCCCAAGCATATAAGTGTTAGTCATCCGTGGCATTGGTAAATAAGCATAGCCTTCACGGCGACCATTTCCTGTCGATGAAGTTTCCATCAATTTAGCATTAAGTTTATCAAACATATAACCTTTTAATATGCCGTTCTCAATTAATACCGTACGTTGACCCAAGGTACCTTCATCATCAATTGTTAATGAACCACGACGATCTTTAATTGTTGCATCATCTACAATAGTGCATAATTCTGAAGTAACAAGTTGACCAATTTTGCCACTAAATACCGAAGATTGTTTACGATTGAAATCACCTTCTAGACCGTGTCCAACCGCTTCATGAAGTAGTACTGCTGGCCAGCCAGCACCCAATACGACTGGCATTGAGCCCGCCGGTGCAGATTCAGCCGATAAAGCAATTAATGCTAATCTAACGGCTTCTTTGGTATAACTATCAACTTGACTGTCGCCTGTTTTTGGGTTGATTGAAAAGAAATAATCATAACCAAAACGTCCGCCACCGCCACTTGTGCCACGTTCGCGAATGTTATCTTGTTCGACTAACACCGAAATTGATAATCGAACTAACGGACGAGTATCGGCTGCGAAGGTGCCATCCGTAGCCGCAATTAGCACATCTTCGTAACTCCCCACTAAGGTGGCAACCACATCAATGACACGATGGTCAAGGGAACGAGCTAATCGATCGATATGTTGGAGTAATGCAATCTTTACTTCTTGTTTGGTATTGTTGATCGGATTTATGTTGGTATAAATTGGGACAATTTTACTCGATTTTAATGGGGTTACATGTAACGGGATTGTCGTTTTAGTAATACTTTGCGCTGCAATGGCACTTTGTTGTAATTTTGCCATTGATATTTGATCTGTGTAAGCAAATCCGGTTTTTTCACCAGATATTGCTCGTACGCCCACCCCTTGATCCTGATGAAAATTAGCGCTTTTAATAATCTTATCTTCCAATGTCCAACTTTCATAGTAACCGGATGAGAAATATAAATCACTATAATCAATTTGCCTGCCGGCTAAGATATCCAATAAATTTGCGATATCATTTTGCTTAAGATTATTAGCCGTAAGCAGGCGATCACTAACTTCTGTTAAAATCATATATATCCTATAATCGATTTAATCATTAATAACTCTTGCTCATAGATGACATTAGATGGTTAATGTGAGTAATTACTTACATTAATACGACATCATACTGTTCTTGTACATAAAAAGGTTCGACTTTCACTTCTACGTGTTTACCGACAAATACTTCAACCTCAGCTAAAGCATGTGATTCATCAGCAGTTAATGCATTTGCTACCGCTGAAGAAGCATAAACTAACAGATACTCACTGCGGTGAGCTTTATGTACCCGGACAATTTCCCGTAATATCTCATTACAAATCGTTTCGACTGATTTAACCATCCCACGACCACGACATGAAGGACATTCTTCACATAAAATATGTTCAATACTTTCGCGAGTACGTTTACGTGTCATTTCAACCAAACCTAATGCTGAAAATGAATTTACGGTGGTTTTAGCACGATCCTTACTCAGCGACTCCTGTAATGATTGTAATACACGTTCTCGATGAAGTGCTTGTTGCATATCAATAAAATCAATAATAACGATACCACCAAGATTACGTAGTCGTAATTGTCTGGCAATGGCAATGGTTGCTTCGATATTGGTATTAAATATGGTTTCTTCAAGATTACGATGCCCAACGAAAGCGCCGGTATTAATATCGATAGTTGTCATAGCTTCAGTTTGATCGATAATTAAATAACCGCCTGATTTTAATTGTACTTTTCGATCTAAAGCGCGTTGTATCTCATTTTCAATATCATAAAGATCAAATATTGGCATATTACCTTTATAATGCACCAATTTACTTGTCACCTCAGGCATAAACTCTTTAGTGAATTCAAACAATAGATCAAACGTTCTTTTAGAGTCGACTACAATTTTTTCAATTGGATCTCCAACGAAATCACGTAGTATTCTTTGCGACAAGACTAATTCACCATAAAGTAAATTTTTACTACCAGGGCGTGACATTCTTTCTTGAATTTTCTTCCAGAGACGTCGTAAGAACTGGATATCTTGTGCAATTTCATGTTCACTTGCGCCTTCAGCTGCCGTTCGGACAATAAATCCCCCTTCTGTGGTAATATATTTTTCCACAATATTTTTTAAACGTTGACGTTCTTCTTCACTCTCAATACGTTGCGAAGTGGCCACATGAGCGGAAGTTGGTCCAGGCATAAAAACCAGATAGCGTGACGGTAATGTGATATCTGTGGTTAGTCTCGCTCCTTTCGTGCCCATCGGGTCTTTTACCACTTGCACCATAATATCCTGACCTTGGCGAACTAATTCAGAAATATCTTTTACTTGAAATTGTTCTTGTTCAGAATCTGATACACATTCCGTATGTGGCATAATGTCTGAAGCATGTAAAAAAGCGGCTCTTTCTAAGCCAATATCAACGAATGCCGCCTGCATACCCGGTAAAATACGAATAATTTTACCTTTATAGATATTACTAACAATACCCCTTTTCGATTCTCGATCAATGTGAATTTCTTGTAGAATACCATCTTCAATGTAAGCAACTCGTGTTTCAGAAGGGGTGATATTCATAAACAATTCGACTGACATAATTTCCTCATTTAATCGATTGCAAAACAACGTCTAATTTGTCGTAAGAGTAAAAATACCCATGCCCATAATATTCCGTCGACAAAACTGGAAAAGAAAATTAATGGTGTGATGGTAATCACTCGATAAAGAATGATCTGGAATAATAATAGTAATAAATCATAACAAATTGACAGACCAAAAATAATGAAAGATTGTTGCCAGAGCGCTAAATTTCTAATAAGTTGAAAACGAAATAGTACTAAGTAAGCGATCAATGAAAAAATAAACGCATGTATACCGAGTAAGGTACCCAAGAAAAGATCAATAATTATACCGACCAAAAATGCAGTTGTTATGCCAACTCGATGCGGTAATGCAACAATCCAATAAATAAGGATTAACATTAACCAATGTGGTTTAAAAATATAAAATGATGATGACCATGGCATGATTTGTAATAGCAGACCAATAATAATTGTTACCCAAATCACCCAATAATTATGTGCAATATTATTCATTAGTGTTTGTCTCTTGATCCGGTGCTATTACCTGAGGCTTATTAGTTTCATTCCATAATAATAAAAGATAATGTAACCGTTTTAAATCCGCGATTGGTGCCGCAGTAATAATTGGTGTTGAATCATGCTCATCAACCTTAACTGAACTTACTGTAGCAACCGGATAACCTTGTGGAAATCGCCCTCCCAAACCTGAAGTCACCAGCAAGTCACCTACTTGAATATCTACATTATTCGGGAGAAAATCTAATAATAAGTCATTATTACAACCATTACCTACAGCGACCATGGTTAAACCATTTCTTAAAACCTGTACTGGGATAGCATGTTGTGAATCACAGATCAAAATAGCCCGACTGGTATTGTAAGCAGTGCTATAAATTTGACCAACGACGCCTTTTTCATCAACAACAGGCTGTTTAACAAATACACCTTCCCGGGATCCTTTGTCTAAGGTAACTTGATAGGCATAAGGGTTAGTATCAGCCAATAAAACTTGGGCAACCTTTTTATATTCATCATGACGTAATGGTGAACCTAATAATGTTCTTAATTCATTATTTTCTTTCTTTAAGGCGTTTAATCGAATCAAATCGCTTTCTTGCATTTGTAATTGTTTTCTTAACGTTTTGTTTTCATTTAATAATTCTTGTTGCGTTTTGGATAAATTATTCAATGTATTAAATGCTGATAATGGAGAGTTAGAAACAAAATATAAAGGGGAAACAGCCGTATCTAAATAATATCTTATAACGGTGAAAGGTTGGTAATTTATATCACATATGATTAATGATATTGCAAAGGACAACGCCAAAAAAATACGCAATCCCAAAGGCGTACTTTTAGAAAAAATCAGCTTCATTCGCCAAACCACCCTTTATTACTAAAATAAAAAGTGATTTGAGCAAAAGGACAGTAGTTATTCTTCACTAAACAGATCACCACCGTGCAAATCCACCATATCAAGCGCTTTACCACCACCACGAGCAACACAAGTCAATGGTTCTTCTGCAATTACAACATGGATACCCGTTTCCGCTGAAAGCAATTTATCAATATTTCGTAACAGAGCACCGCCACCCGTTAAAACCATACCATGTTCAGAGATGTCGGCAGCTAACTCTGGTGGGCACTGTTCTAAAGCGACTTTAACTGCACTGACAATACCACTTAATGGTTCTTGTAAAGCCTCTAAAATTTCATTGGAATTTAAGGTAAAACTTCTTGGCACACCTTCGGCAAGGTTACGTCCTCTGACTTCAATTTCTAAGACCTCATCTCCTGGATAAGCACTACCGATAGCATGTTTAATGCGTTCAGCGGTTGCTTCACCAATTAACGCGCCAAAATTACGCCGAACATAATTGATGATAGCTTCATCAAAGCGGTCACCGCCTATTCTTGCTGAAGCGGAATATACCACACCATTTAATGAAATAACCGCAACTTCTGTCGTACCACCACCAATATCGACCACCATAGATCCGGTTGGCTCTGATACAGGTAATTCAGCACCAATCGCAGCAGCCATAGGTTCTTCGATGAGATACACTTCACGAGCACCAGCGCCTAAAGCTGACTCACGAATAGCGCGCCTTTCCACTTGAGTAGCACCAACAGGAACGCAGACTAAAACTCGTGGGCTTGGTTTTAAAAAACTGTGGCTATGAACCTGACGAATAAAATATTGCAACATTTTTTCCGTAACGGAAAAATCGGCAATAACGCCATCTTTCATAGGGCGAATCGCTGCAATATTACCAGGTGTTCTACCCAACATTTGTTTAGCAGCGTGACCGACGGCTGCAACACTTTTAGGTGCACCATTACGATCTTGACGAATAGCAACAACCGATGGCTCATTAAGGACGATCCCCTGTCCTTTAACGTAGATAAGCGTATTTGCAGTACCTAAATCGATAGAGAGATCATTAGAAAAAATGCCACGAATTTTTTTAAACATAATAAAAGTTATTCCTAATTTAGTTGCATCCAAAAAATTGGCTGATATTGTATCTTATTTATATAGTAACGCATAGTTACAAATAATTAGAATTTTTGTATTTAATCGGATTTTTATTGTAATTTTTTTGTAAAATCCACAATTGGAAGAGATATATAATGACAAATTTAAATTAAAGGTGTATGCTTGCGCGCTGAACATAATTGTCTTAAAATTTAGCAATTTATCAGCTAATTTCGGCAAAAATAGTCATATCAGTTATTTATGATAAACACAATTGAGTTGATAGCAGGTGGTTTAGAGTAAATTAACCTTATCTTGACAATGAAACGAAAATACGGTGTTATTTATGGATATACGTAAAATAAAAAAATTAATTGAATTAGTTGAAGAATCTGGCATTTCTGAATTAGAGATCTCTGAAGGTGAAGAATCAGTTAGAATTAGTCGTGCCGTTTCTCAAGTAGCCTATCCGGTGCAAAATATTCATATACCGCAACCTGCACCAGCAGTGGTTAGTGCTCCAATTAATGAAACCATTCAACCTGCAACAGGTGAAAATGATGCTTGTGCAATGACAGGTCATACCATTAAATCGCCTATGGTTGGTACTTTTTATCGTACTCCAAGCCCGGATTCTAAAGCATTTGTTGAAGTCGGCCAAACAGTTAATGTCGGCGATGTATTATGCATTGTTGAAGCGATGAAAATGATGAATCAAATTGAATCTGAAAAAGCAGGAACTATCAAAGCAATTTTAGTTGATAATGGTCAACCGGTTGAATTTGATCAACCATTGTTTGTCATTGAATAATATTGGTCCTTCTCAATATGC
Organism: Frischella sp. Ac48; assembly: GCF_019641635.1. Lineage (NCBI taxonomy): Bacteria > Pseudomonadati > Pseudomonadota > Gammaproteobacteria > Orbales > Orbaceae > Frischella > Frischella sp. Ac48. The sequence goes on along the minus strand of NZ_JAETXP010000003.1, from coordinate 53,821 downwards.
TTCTATATGACATGAATACTAAAATAGCTGCTTAGAGGTTTGATATGCTTGACAAAATTTTAATTGCTAATCGGGGCGAAATTGCTTTACGCATCTTAAGAGCGTCTAAAGAACTTGGCATCAAAACTGTTGCAGTACATTCAACAGCTGATAAAGAACTTAAGCATGTACTTTTAGCCGATGAAAGTGTTTGTATTGGTCCTGCACCATCAGCAAAAAGTTATTTAAATATCCCAGAATTAATCGCTGCGGCAGAAGTAACTGGCGCATCGGCAATACATCCTGGTTATGGATTTTTATCAGAGAATGCCGATTTTGCTGAACAAGTGGAAAGTTCTGGATTTATATTTATCGGTCCAAAACCGGATACTATCCGTTTGATGGGGGATAAAGTTTCTGCCATCAATGCCATGAAAGCGGCTGGAGTTCCTTGTGTACCAGGTTCTGACGGTCCGTTAGGAAACGATATAGAATTAAATAAAAAGATAGCTAAAAATATTGGTTATCCGGTAATAATCAAAGCTTCCGGCGGTGGTGGTGGTCGTGGAATGCGTATCGTTCGTAACGAAAAAGATCTTGAACAATCCATCAAAATGACCAAAATGGAAGCGAAAACAGCTTTCAATAATGATATGGTTTATATGGAAAAATTCCTTGAAAATCCTCGTCATATTGAAATTCAAGTGCTTTCCGATGGGCAAGGTCATGCTGTTTATTTAGGTGAACGAGACTGCTCAATGCAGCGTCGTCATCAAAAAGTGTTGGAAGAAGCTCCAGCAGTTGGTATTACCGGTAAAATGCGTCAGTTTATTGGTGAGCGTTGTGTTAATGCTTGTATTGAAATTGGCTACCGTGGTGCAGGAACCTTTGAATTTTTATTTGAAAACGATCAGTTTTATTTTATTGAAATGAATACCCGTATTCAAGTAGAACATCCAGTAACAGAAATGATCACCGGTGTTGATTTGATTAGAGAGCAAATTCGTATCGCGTCAGGTTTTCCGTTATCAATTAAGCAGAAGGATATTCATATCAAAGGTCATGCGATTGAATGTCGGATCAATGCCGAAGATGCAAAAACATTTATGCCATCACCGGGTAAAATTACGCGTTTTCATGCTCCGGGTGGTTTTGGTATTCGCTGGGAATCACATATTTATGCTGGTTACACCGTACCACCACATTATGATTCAATGATTGGTAAATTGATTGCTTATGGTGAAACACGAGAAATTGCTATTGCTCGTATGAAAAATGCGTTATCAGAATTAGTTATTGATGGTATTAAAACTAATATCGATTTACATTTTGCTATTTTAGAAGATAAAAACTTCCAAAAAGGTGGCACTAATATCCATTATTTAGAAAAAAAATTAGGCATCTATGAATAATTGTTATTCATCAATGGTTGTAGATAGAAAACCACCGTTAAGGTGGTTTTTTATTTTTAACCCATGTCGTTTTATTTTTTTACATACGTATAAAATATCACTACTATTTATTCTTGATACAAATATTACTAACTGTTTGTTCTATAAAATAATCTATTAATATCATTAGATAAATTGCCTTGGCTATGTTTATGGATCAATTAAGATGATAGATTATGTATGATATTTTAGCTATTGCCATTAGCGGTAGTCATCATACTTTTATTTAAAACTGTATTTATTTACAGTGTCTTTGTTGCTATAATATTCATCAATCTAACATTATTGATAATAAAAATATGCTGACACAATTAACGGTAAATAATTTTGCTATAGTCGATCATTTGGTTATCGACCTTAATTCAGGAATGACTGCGATTACTGGTGAAACCGGCGCAGGTAAATCAATATCAGTCGATGCATTAAACCTCTGTTTAGGCGCAAGATCTGATGTCTCATTCATCCGTCATGGATGTGATCGTCTGGATATTTCTGCTCATTTTATTTTAGATGATACACCAAGTGCGCTTAAATGGCTGACCCAAAATCAATTGGATGATAATAACGAATGTATTTTAAGGAGGGTTATCAGTCAAGACGGTCGTTCTAAAGCTTTTATTAATGGTAGCGCTGTTCCGCTAAGTCAGCTAAAAGATCTGGGGCAAATGTTAATCCAGATTCATGGTCAACATGAGCACCAACAACTGTTACGTACTGAGCATCAACAATTAATTTTGGATCAATATCTGGCTGATAATCATTTGTTAGATAAGATGAAAGCGGCTTATCGTCTCTGGAAAGATACCAAAGATCAGTATCAAAACTATGAAAAGTCTCGTCATGAACGTGAAGCACATATCCAGTTGTTACAATATCAACTGAAAGAGCTTAATGAATTCGCTCCGATCGAAGGGGAATATGAACAAATTGATGAGGAATATAAGCGTTTATCTAACAGTGAACAATTAATCAACACCAATCAACAATTAATTGATTTATTAGATGAAAATACGGAATTTAATATCCTTAGCCAACTCAATCAGGCTAAAAATATTGCGCATAAGGTAACAGAACTGGATAATCAGCTCAACAATGTTGCTATTATTTTAGAAGAAGCCTATATTCAAATAAAAGAAGCCTGTTATGAACTGCATCATTATGCAGATAATTTAGAACTTGATCCGTCAAGGTCGATGTTACTTGAACAACGTTTATCAAAACAAATCTCTTTGGCACGTAAACACCATGTTAAACCCGCAGAGTTACCAAACTTACATCAACAACTTCTTGATGAACTTAAACAGATAACTTCTCAAGACGAGTATGGAGAACAGTTAAAAAAAGACATTGAAACTTATTATCAACAAGCGTTATCTATTGCGGAAACATTACATAAAAAACGCCTAAAAGTAGCAACCACATTATCAAAAAAAATTACCAAAAGTATTCGTGAGCTCTCCATGCCACACGGTCATTTTAATATCGATGTTAAGGCAGATGAAAATAAGTTAACAGAGTCTGGTTTTAGTCAAGTGATCTTTTTAGTGACTACCAATCCAGGACAGCCCTTACAGCCAATTGCAAAAGTGGCTTCGGGTGGTGAATTGTCACGAATTGCATTAGCATTACAAGTGCTTACCGCTCAGAAAATGGAAACCCCAGCACTAATATTTGATGAAATAGATGTTGGTATTAGTGGTCCAACCGCTGCTAAAGTTGGCAAATTATTAAGACAATTGGGACAATCAACCCAAGTTATAACCGTTACCCATTTACCTCAAGTAGCCGGTAACGCTCATTATCATTATTTTGTCGCTAAGCAGACTGACGGTAAACATACTCAAACGCGGATGACAATATTGGATAGTGAACAGCGGTTAAATGAGTTAGCTCGTTTACTTGGTGGCGATAAAATTACTGCTAATACCCTAGCAAATGCCAAAGAGCTTTTAATAAGTTAATATTGTTATTAATCAATTAAGCTTTTGAAGATTAACATTATCTTACCAACGTTAGTCATTTAATTATTGATTTTATTTATGATAAGATACACTATCGTTTTATGAGTAAGAGATAACCAATATGAACTTAACCAATAAACATATTTTATTAGGGATTACCGGTGGTATTGCGGCCTATAAATGTCCGGATTTAGTTCGTCAATTGAAAAAAATGGGAGCTGAAGTACAAGTTGTCATGACGGAATCAGCCAAACATTTTGTTTCAGCGTTATCCCTTCAGGCTGTGTCGGGTAATCATGTTTCCTACGATTTATTTGATTCCTCTGCGGAATTATCAATGGGGCACATTGCGTTAGCTAAATGGGCGGATTTAGTAATTATTGCTCCATGTACTGCCAACATGGTTGCTAAATTAGCTCATGGTATTGCCGATGATTTGTTAACGACTTTATGCTTAGCAACCACGGCGCCAATTGCTATTGCTCCAGCGATGAATCAATATATGTATCTTGCTACAATTACGCAACATAATCTTCAACATTTAAGTCATCGTGGTATTTCTATTTGGGGACCGGATCAAGGTGAACAAGCCTGTGGCGATGTCGGACCAGGTCGTATGCTTGAACCACAACAGCTATGTACTAAAATCGTTGAAAAGTTTGCTTTGTCAGCGCAATTGACAGATCTAAATATCGTTATTACTGCAGGACCAACGCAAGAAGCTTTAGATCCGGTACGATATATTTCTAATCATAGCTCGGGTAAAATGGGCTTTGCGATTGCACAGGCTGCCGCTGAGCTCGGAGCAAAGGTTACTTTAATTAGTGGCCCGGTAAATTTATGCACCCCACAAAATGTTAATCGGTATAATGTTAAAACAGCTCTAGAAATGCATCAAAAAACTCTTGAGTCGGTAAAGACTGCAGATATTTTTATTGCCTGTGCAGCTGTAGCCGATTACCGGGCGGCAAGCATTGCTGATCAGAAAATAAAAAAACAAGAAGGTAGTGAAGAATTAACGATTACCTTAGTGAAAAATCCTGATATAGTAGCTGATGTCGCTAATTTACAACACAATCGTCCTTTTGTGGTTGGATTTGCTGCTGAAACCAATAATGTTGAACAATATGCATTGAAAAAACTTACTCACAAGCACATGGATATGATTTGTGCCAATGATGTATCTTCACAAGGACAAGGCTTTAACAGTGATAATAATGCGCTTACCTTATATTGGTCAACCGGTAGATTATCGCTACCATTAACCAATAAAACCAAGTTAGCACAACAGCTTATTAATGAAATAATTAGACATTATGATGAGTATAACAATGAAAAGAAAAATTGATATTAAAGTTTTAGATAAACGATTTGGTCATGAATTTCCTTTACCGACCTATGCAACAACAGGGTCAGCGGGTATTGATTTGCGTGCTATGTTTGATAAAACAACTGAAATCAAACCTGGTGAGACGATTTTAATCCCTACGGGGCTTGCTATGCACATTGCTGATCCGCAACTAGCTGCTTTGGTATTACCACGTTCTGGATTAGGTTCTAAACATGGTATTGTCTTAGGTAATTTAGTTGGACTTATCGATTCAGATTATCAAGGTCAATTATTTGTACCTCTGTGGAATCGTAGTCAACACCCTTTTACCATTGAAATTGGTGACAGAATCGCTCAACTAATTATTGTACCAGTGGTACAGGCTGAGTTTAATATTGTAGAAGAATTCACTGAGTCAGTTCGTGGTGAAGGTGGTTTTGGTCATTCAGGTAAGAAATAATCGTGACAACCAAACGCAAAAATCGTAAAGAGGACATTTTACAAGCATTGGCTACCATGCTTGAATCAAACGAAGGTTCTCAACGGATTACTACAGCTAAATTAGCGGCAACTGTCGGGGTTTCGGAAGCTGCGCTTTATCGTCATTTTCCAAGTAAAACCAATATGTTTGAAAGCTTAATTGTCTTTATCGAAGATACATTGCTTTCACGAATTAATTTTATCTTACAAGAAGAAAGAGAGACTGAAACCCGATTGAAATTAATTGTGGCGTTAATTTTAGGATTTTCGGAAAAAAATCCGGGTTTAACTCGAATAATGACTAGTCATGCTTTAATGTTTGAGCAAGAAAAATTGCAAGATCGCGTCAGTCAATTATTTGATCGTATTGAAACGCAATTTAAACAAATCCTTCGTGAACGTAAGATTCGTGAAGGAAGTGGCTTTATTATCGATGAACGAATATTATCAGCTCAAATACTGGCGTTTTGTGAAGGAATGATGGCGCGCTATGTGCGCTCTGGCTTCAAATTCCTACCAACAACTGATTTTGAAATCCGCTGGTCATTACTTAGTAAACAATTAATATGACTGAAATCAGCAGGTGTTTGTTCTAAACATCTGCATTTATAACTTCATTAAAAAATACTGCATTTTAATCGAAATTAACTATTTGATTTATTTATAAAATAGATTATATTCATTATTCAATTAACGACAAGAAGAACAAAAATTTGTTAATGCTTAGGTAACAAAAGACGATATTAAGTCATTTTTGTTGCTACACCATATCTGATTAAATTGAGATTTAAACAGGTAACCTGAAAATCAATAAGAAGGTTAAGCATGGAAATTATTAACAGAAGCGTACAATTTTTTGAAAAATATGATAGTGCCATTTTGGGTTATGTAATCCATTTTGGGTTAGCAATTGTGATTTTTATCGTCGGACGATTTATTGCTATGTTTATTAGCAGTCAATTACGCAGAATTCTTAATGCCAAAAATGTCGAACCGACTATAATCAAATTTACCAGCTCTACCTCCCGTTATATCATTATGGGATTGACCTTGGTTGCAGTATTAGGTCAACTTGGTGTACAAACGAGCTCTATCGTAGCGATTATCGGTGCCGCTGGTTTAGCTATTGGTTTAGCCTTACAAGGATCTTTATCCAATTTCGCCGCAGGGGTATTATTGATTTTATTTCGTCCGTTTAAAGTGGGTGAATTAGTCATTGTCAGTAATATTCGTGGTACAGTTGATGCGATTCAAATTTTTTCGACTACGATTTTAACCCCAACAGGCGAAGCGGTAACAATTCCTAACAGCCATGTATTAGCGACTAGTATCATTAACTTTACCCGTCAGCCTAATCGACGTATTGATTTAACTATTGGTATTGATTATAAGGCAGATATCAAAGAAGTTTATCAGATACTCCAATCAGCGGTTGAACGAACTCCGAATGTGATGAAAGATTTAGGTATTATTATCCGTCTTGATGAACTAGCGACTTCAAGTATTAATTTTTTAGTCATGGTTTGGACAGATAATGATAATTATGGGCCGGTAAGAACCTTAGTTTTAGAAAATATAAAGAATGATTTGGATCATAATAATATTAATATTCCGTTCCCAACGATGGATATTAATATTAGATAAGATTTATTGGATACTGATATACAGTAGGAATTGTATCCAACCTATTTTATAAAAAATTTTATCAATCAGAGAACTTGATCCATATTCAGTGCCGGTTTATCGCAATCTGGGCAGCCAACGATTTTAGCTGGTACCCCTGCAACGGTTGTATGAGGCGGAACGGGATCTAACACAACCGAACCTGCGCCAATTTTTGCGCCACAACCAATTTCAATATTGCCTAGGATAGTCGCATGGGCACCTATCATAACGCCTTCCCTAATTTTAGGATGTCGGTCACCGTTTTGTTTTCCCGTTCCACCGAGTGTCACGGATTGTAAAATTGAAACATCATTTTCGATAACTGCTGTTTCCCCAATCACAATACCTGTTGCATGATCAAACATCACACCACAACCAATTTTAGCTGCGGGATGAATATCAACCCCAAATACAATAGCGATCTGACTTTGCAAAAATATTGCTAATGCTTCTCGCTCTTGTTTCCATAACCAATGACCGATCCGATACGCTTGGAGTGCTAAAAATCCCTTATAATATAGTAAAGGTGTTGAATATTTATTGGTGGCCGGATCTCGGACATAAACCGCGATAATATCGGTTATCGTTGATTTTATAATATGTGGATCGGCTTGATAAGCTTGACGAATCACTTCTCGTATATCTATTGCAGGCATTACTTCAGTAGCAAGTTTATTTGCCAAAATATAGCTGATTGCACTGGCAATATCGTCATGATTAAGCAAGGTAGCATGAAAATAACTTGCCAACATTGGTTCACATTTCACTAATTCAGTTGCCTCTAGACGAATTGTTGTCCACAATTGTTCAGGCTTAACTATTTTTTTTGCTACACTCACATAATGCTCCTATCAATAAATAATATGCTCATTTATTTAGTGTTGGAACTGGCTAACTCTTCTTTTTGAGTACGACCTAACAGCGTTTTTGCTGCTTCTAATGGATTTTTATTACGGTACAGAATTTGATAAATTTGTTCCGTAATTGGCATATCTACATGATATTTTTGCGCTAGTGTCCATACTTCTTTGGTATTTTGACAACCTTCGACAACTTGAGCAATAATGGCTTTTGCTTCTTCAACCGATTTATTTTGCCCTAATAATATACCAAAGCGACGATTACGAGATTGGTTATCTGTACAGGTTAAGACCAAATCACCTAATCCAGCCATGCCCATGAAGGTAATTGGATCAGCACCCAATGCAGCCCCTAAACGCATCATTTCTGCTAAACCTCGGGTAATCAATGCAACACGTGCATTGGCACCAAAACCCAGCCCATCAGACAAACCAGCACCAATGGCAATTACATTTTTAATTGCACCACCAAGCTGTACACCAATAAAATCTTTACTGCTATATACACGGAAACTTTTACTACAATGAAAAAGCGTTTGTAATTCATTCAAAAAAGCCTCATCAGTAGATGCAACGGTGACTGCTGTAGGTAAACCTAATGCGACCTCTTTGGCAAAGGTCGGACCAGAAATTACAGCCAAGGGGATCGCATCCCCTAAAATCTCTTTTGCGACATCTTGTAATAACCGACCAGAATTCACCTCAAGTCCTTTGGTAGCCCATACAATTTTTGAATCTTGCCGCAGAAAAGGCTTTATTTTACTTAGTACTTCACCGAAAGCATGACTCGGTACGACAATTAATAAAATTGGTGAAGACGATACAACGCTTTGAAGATCATATTCAATAGCTAAATTAGCAGGGAAAAAAATATCTGGTAGGAACTTTTTGTTTTGTCGATCTTGTTCAAGAGCTTGCATTTCAGCCTGATCATGTCCCCATAATAGGGTTTCATAACCATTGCGTGCTAATAAAATCGCTAAGGCTGTGCCATAAGAACCTGCACCAATAACACTGATACTTGATGAAGTTGTTGAACTTAAATGACGAGTCATATTTACCTACTTTGATAATTTATCTGTGCAATATTTATTGTAGATTTTCTGGTGAATCAGTAACCGGTGTTTGTTCGGTTTGTTGCTGTTGTAAATAATTGGCATATAACGCATCAAAATTGACTGGATCTAAATTGATTGGTAGGAATGACCCCTTATTCACTAAACTTGAAATCATCTCTCTGGCATAAGGAAATAGAATATTTGGACAAAATGCCGCTAAACAATGCTGTAATTGCGACCCATTTAATCCTAAAATTGAAAAAATACCCGCTTGAGTGACTTCACAAATATAAGCAACTTGATCGCCTGATTTGGTGGTAACGGTCAAACGTAAAGAGACTTCATAAACATTGTCAACAATTACTTGTGAAGATGTGTTTAGTTCAATATTAACTTCTGGTTGCCATTCTTTAGTAAAAATCTGTGGTACATTTGGTGTTTCGAAGGATATATCTTTGATATAGATACGTTGAATGGAAAAACCATTTTCTTGCTGTTGGTTACTATTTTGCTCTGACATAATAAATCCCTTATTTCCTGTGGTTATTTTATTTATTTGACCAATGGTAAATTTTCACCATTCCAACCTGCGATACCGTCTTTTAACGTAAAGATTTGACTAAATCCTTGTTTTGACAAGATATCTCCTGATTCTGTTGTATTAATGCCATTATCATCAACTAATATTATTGGTGATGCTTTAAATTTTTCAATTTCTTTTATGCTGCCATTTTTAATGTCAATGGGTAAAATATTAATTGAATCAGTGATATGACCTTTACGAAAATTATCTGCAGAACGCAAATCGACCACGACGGCATTTTGATTGTTCATCATCTGTACAGCAAGCAAATTACTAATGCTTTTTACTTTAGATAATTTCATTTTGATACTGATATTGATGAGCATGATAAATAGTACCAGCCATCCTAACGTTAAAATTGGATGTAATTTAAAAAATGGGAAAATCTCATTTACGATATAGTCCATATTAATACGGTTACCTACTATTTTATGAATTAGTTAAATTTAAGTTCAAATTATAGCGATATTATTGCTTGAAATATAGTATTGAATCGAAAAGTATATGATTTTACCTGTGCCATAAATAACGCATTAGCCCAATAGTAATATCATTTTTAAAAATTTAGCCAAAATCTGTTTATTTTTGGAATCAATTTCATTAATAATTCATTTATTTTTCTATGAATAACAAATTTGCATTATATTGGTGCAATTTTCTTAATTCAGTGCAAAAATAGTGCATGCTCATGTGCGTTTTGATGATATAAACTTTTCCATTACACAACAAAAAGCATAATATATAGAAAATTAAATGAGTTATATTAATTTTAGCCGGCAATAAAATTGGCATATTTATTGCTTAATGAATAACAATATTAATTACAAGGGATTAGTTAATAATCCTTATAATTCATTCCCATCATGGAGAAACGACATGTCGATAGAAAAAGTTTTAACAATGATAAAAGAAAATGATGTCAAATTCATTGATTTACGTTTTACAGACACTAAAGGAAAAGAGCAGCATATCACTATTCCAGTTAGTCAAATCGATGCTGATTTTTTTGAAGACGGTAAAATGTTTGATGGTTCTTCCATTGCTGGATGGAAAGGGATTAATGAATCAGACATGGTATTAATGCCAGATGCCTCAACTGCAGTTATTGATCCATTTTATGAAGATATCACCATTAATGTCCGCTGTGATATTTTAGAACCGGCGACATTACAAGGATACGATCGCGATCCTCGTTCAATCGCAAAACGAGCAGAAGAGTTTTTAAAATCATCAGGTATTGCAGATACCGTAATTGTTGGACCTGAACCAGAGTTTTTCTTATTTGATGATGTTCGTTTTGGTACCCCAATGTCAGGTAGCTTTGTTCATATTGATGATATCGAAGCTGCATGGAATAGTGGTAAAAAATACGAAGAAGGTAATAAAGGTCATCGTCCCGGTGTTAAGGGTGGTTATTTTCCCGTTCCGCCGGTTGATTCATCACAAGATATACGTTCACAAATGTGTATCATTATGGAGCAATTAGGATTAGTTGTTGAAGCACATCACCATGAAGTGGCAACCGCCGGTCAAAATGAAATCGCTTGCCGTTTTAATACCTTAACTAAGAAAGCCGATGAAGTGCAAATCTATAAATATGTGGTGCAAAATGTCGCTCATGCTTATGGTAAAACAGCTACCTTTATGCCAAAACCAATGTTTGGTGACAATGGTTCAGGTATGCATTGTCACCAATCTTTAGCCAAAGATGGGGTAAACTTATTTGCTGGTGATAAATATGCTGGATTGTCTGAAATGGCGCTTTATTATATCGGCGGTATCATTAAACATGCTAAAGCGATAAATGCATTTGCTAATGCCACAACCAACTCCTATAAGCGTTTAGTACCAGGATATGAAGCACCAGTTATGTTAGCTTACTCGGCACGTAACCGTTCTGCATCAATTCGTATTCCTGTTGTTAGTAGCCCTAAAGCGCGTCGTATCGAAGTGCGTTTCCCTGATCCAACCAGTAACCCATACTTATCTTTTGCTGCACAATTAATGGCAGGTCTAGATGGAATTATTAATAAAATTCATCCAGGGGATGCAATGGATAAAAACTTATATGATCTCCCTCCTGAAGAATCGAAGTTGATTCCGCAAGTTGCTGGATCGCTTGAAGAAGCGCTTAATGCATTAGATGCTGATCGCGAATTTTTAACACGAGGTAATGTATTTAGTAATGATATGATCGATGCATATATAAAACTAAAAACAGAAGAAGTTGATCGTGTTCGTATGACTCCGCATCCAGTTGAATTTGAACTTTACTATAGTCTTTAATTCTGACTTGATGTGATTCTTTATCCGATTGTGTGTTATCACTGCGCACAATTCGGATATTAATTTTTGTTATCGTTATTTAGGGAGGCAAATTTTGGTTGTTGAAAGTCTATCCGAAACTGATGCCATCTTGAATACATTACTTACTAATATTTTGTTACTAGATAATCAACTAAATATTATTTACGCTAACACTGCAGCACAACAGCTTTTAGCACAAAGCACTAAAAAACTGTATGGTGGTTATTTTCCTGATTTATTAAGTTATACTTCGTTAGATATTTCACTAATGAATACTGCGTTATCACAAGGACAAGGGTTCACTGATAACGAAGTCAATATTGTGATTAACGATCAGCTATCTGTTTTGTCACTCACTGCTCAACCATTTGCAAACGATAGAATTCTGATCGAAATGACACCGTTAAATAATCATAAGCGCTTATCACAAGAACAATTACAGCATGCCCAACAAACGGCAGCCCGTGATTTAGTTCGTGGGCTTGCGCATGAAATCAAAAATCCGCTCGGTGGATTAAGAGGTGCCGCACAATTATTATCTCGAGAATTACCTAATAATGAACTTCAAGAATATACTCAGGTTATTATTGAGCAAGCCGATCGTTTAAGAAACTTAGTCGATAGATTATTAGGACCACAACAACTATTACAACAAAAGGTACTTAATATTCATCAAGCACTGGAAAGAACATACGCATTATTAAAGTTAGAAAAACCTGATAATATTGCTATCATTCGTGATTATGACCCAAGCTTACCTGAACTTTCACACGATCCAGAACAACTTGAACAAGTTATTATCAATATCATACGCAATGCCCTACAATCGTTAGATACTCAAGCAAATGGTATGATTACTATTCGTACCCGTACTGCTTTTCAAGTCACCATCCACGGAACGCGTTATCGGTTATGTGCACGTATTGATATTGAAGATAACGGACCTGGCGTTCCGGTCCATTTGCAAGATACTCTTTTTTACCCCTTAGTCAGTGGCCGACAAAATGGTTCTGGTTTAGGACTATCCATTGCTCGCAATATTATTGATCAACATCATGGCAAAATTGACTTTATCAGTTGGCCAACCCATACCGAATTTTCTATCTATCTGCCTATACGTTAATAAGGAGTTATGTTATGAATTATCAAGTCAACATTAACAAAAATCTTCATTATCCGCAGCAAGAGGCAGCATTTTCTCAATCACAAAAAGAAGTATGGGTGATTGATGATGATAAATCAATTCGTTGGGTACTTGAAAAAGCGCTTAATCAAGCAGGCTTTCATTGTACGAGTTTTGAAAATGGTAAAATTGCCTTAAATACTTTGCAAAGTAGTCAGCAAAAACCTGCAGTATTAATTTCTGATATTAAAATGCCGGAGATTGATGGTTTAACCTTACTTAAATACATTAAAGAGTATTACTCAGCTTTGCCGGTGATTATTATGACAGCCCATTCTGATCTGGATGCTGCAGTAAATGCTTATCAAAAAGGCGCTTTTGATTATATACCCAAACCTTTTGATGTTGATGAGGTTGTGCATTTAGTACAACGTGCCATTGTACATAATCAAAAAAATCAGGCTGCAGAACACCTAAACAGCAAAACCAGTACGGGTATTATTGGCGAAGCACCCGCCATGCAAGATGTATTTAGAATTATTGGTCGTTTATCAAAATCATCAATTAGTGTACTGATCAATGGTGAATCAGGGAGTGGTAAAGAATTGGTCGCGAAAGCTTTACATACACACAGCCCACGTCCGCATGCTCCCTTTATTGCTCTAAATATGGCTGCAATCCCTAAAGATCTTATTGAAGCAGAATTATTTGGCCATGAAAAAGGTGCTTTTACCGGTGCTAATCAAGTCAGACAAGGGCGCTTTGAACAAGCTAATGGTGGCACGCTATTTTTGGATGAAATCGGTGATATGCCGTTAGATGTACAAACTCGCCTGTTAAGAGTATTAGCAGATGGTCAATTTTATCGTATTGGTGGCTATTCACCGGTTAAAGTGGACGTGAGAATTATTGCTGCTACACATCAAAATCTAGAATCACGCGTAAAAGAAGGTAAATTCCGAGAAGATTTATTTCACCGATTAAACGTAATTCGCATTGTGCTACCTTCATTAAGGGAACGGGTAGAAGATATTCCTGCACTTACACATCACTTTTTACAAATTATCGCCAAAGAACTTGGCGTTGAGGCCAAAGTGCTAGCTCCAGAAACATTAACCATATTAGCAAAACTCAATTGGCCGGGAAATGTACGACAGCTGGAAAATCTTTGCCGTTGGTTAACAGTTATGGCTTCAAGCAAAGAAGTGTTACCACAAGATTTGCCCCACGATTTGTTATTAAATTCCACTATTGCTAATTCAGAATCACAAAGTAATCCCCTTACTGATCAACCATTAGTGCTTAGCAATAATACACCAGAATGGCAACAATGCCTTCGCCAATGGACAAAGCAGGCTTTCAAAAATGGAGAAGACAATATTTTGCCAGATATAACTTATAATATTGAAAAAATTTTACTGGAATGTGCGCTCGAATTTACCCGTGGTCATAAACAAGATGCAGCTAAATTATTGGGTTGGGGAAGAAATACCTTAACTCGAAAAATTAAGGAGTTGAATATTAATGTTAAATAAGTTATTTGATCACTTCTCGTTGAAAATTATAGTCATTTTTTAAGCTTTTTAATTTAAATACAAATAGCAGTGATAGTTAAAAAAATTCTTATTTTACTGGACATTAGCATATAAACATTGCTATTTTAGTATAAATAACATTCTAGTTATTAATGATTTTTTATCAAATGCAAATTAAGGTTAAATAAGGAGATTTATTATGGCTAAAGCTGCATCTTCAACAAAATCGGCAGCTAAAACTGCACCAAAGTCCACCGCAAAAAAATTAGCACCTGCAAAAGTTGAAAAAGCTAAAAAATTGCAGCAATCTTCAATTCTATTTCCAACTGATCTTGGCGAAAAGGCATCTAAAGAGATATCTGCAGCGATGAATTCAGTTTTAGCTGATGTATTTGCACTCTATTTAAAAACCAAAAATTTTCATTGGCATGTCAGTGGACCACATTTCCGTGATTATCACTTAATGTTAGATGATCATGGTGAAGAGCTATTTGCGATGACTGATCCTATTGCCGAACGCGTACGTAAATTGGGCGGCACAACGTTGCGTTCAATTGGTCATATTTCGAAGTTACAAAGTATTTCCGACAACAATGCAGATTTTGTTGAACCATCTGATATGTTAGCGGAATTATGTCAGGATAATATCAAATTAACAGCCCGTATGCGTGTCGCTCATGATATTTGCGATAAATATAATGACACTGCAACAGCAAGCTTAATTGAAGAATGGATTGATCAAACTGAAAAACGTGCTTGGTTTTTATTTGAGACTGGACGTAAGATGGATTCATCAGGTCATTAATTACATTTATTCATCGCCACTTAACGTGGCGATTTTTTTGGCTGTTTTATTTTATAGAAGGATAGATTGAATATGAATAAAACCATCGCTGTACTTGTTGGTAGTTTACGTAAAGATTCATATAATCTTAAAGTAGCTAAGGTATTAGAACATTTAGCACCAAGTACGCTTACACTTAAAATAATTCAAATTGGTGATTTACCTTTATATAATGAAGATATTGATACTGATAACCCACCCGCTAGTTACACACGATTTAGGCAAGAACTAATGACATGTCAAGGCGTCATATTTGTCACCCCAGAATATAATCGTTCTGTACCTGCTGTTATCAAAAATGCCATTGATGTGGGGTCGCGTCCTTATGGTAAAAGTGTATGGGGTAAAAAACCAGCAGCCATTATTTCAGTATCACCTGGTGCAATAGGTGGATTTGGTGCCAATCACCATTTGCGTCAATCACTCGTATTTTTGGATATGCCAACAATGCAACAGCCTGAAGCATATTTTGGCGGTGTAGCTAATGTATTTGATGAAAACGGTAATATTGCTGATAAGAGTAAAAGCTTTTTACAACAATTTATTGATGCTTATGCTGCTTGGGTTCAAAAAACGGCTTAATGGGTTGTCATAATTCATTATATCTGAACTTCTAAAACCATTCCGATATTATTAATTTCGTATCGGGTATTCACTCCCGATACCACAACCATGATATGGTAAAACCAAAAAATTATTTTTTAAAGTTTAGTGTCATCGCTCAATGTTATTAATCGTGCTACCATAATTTAATGTAAGAACCTTTTAGCTATAATAGTTAATGCGCTAAAATACCTCAATATTAGATGCCATTGTGGGCAAATTATTTCAAATAAAATAATATTATGAACATACAGTCTCCTCCTAAAAATGAACTTGAATTGATGCAGCGTGCACGGTTAATTGCGGGATATAATTTAAGTGATGTCGCCAATAGGATGTCGTTAACGGTGCCGCAAAACTTACAAAAACAAAAGGGCTGGGTTGGCATGTTACTTGAATGTTATTTAGGGGCCAATGCTGGGAGTAAAGCTGAACAAGATTTTGCCCATTTAGGTATTGAATTGAAAACATTACCGGTTAATCGCTATGGCTATCCATTAGAGACGACATTTGTAAGTGTTGCGCCTTTGGTGGCCAATCATGGAATTACATGGGAAACAAGTCATGTTAAAAATAAACTTAGTAAAGTATTATGGATTCCTGTTGAAGGAGAAAGAGCGATTCCTTTAGCCTTACGTCGAATTGGGATGCCAATATTATGGCAACCAACTGCTAAGCAAGAATTACAACTCAAAAATGACTGGCAGGAATTGATGGATATGATTGTGCTAGGTAAAATAGAACGCATTACTGCCCGCCAAGGTCAATATCTACAAATTAGACCTAAAGCAGCTAATGGTAAAGCATTAACGCCAGCATACAATGAAAATGGCGAGCTAATTATGACTCGCCCAAGAGGATTCTATTTAAAAAAACCGTTTACTGCTCAGATCCTGTCGGATTTTCTGGTACAGATTCATCCACAACAGTCATTTTAATAATGTAAACAGGTTCAACAGGGACGTTTTGATGTGGACCTTTACGGGTGGTTTTAACATTAACGATCTGATCGACAACATCCATACCTTTGATTACTTTACCAAACACAGCATAACCAAAAACTTCGGGTGACTGATAATTAAGATAATTATTATTTACGACATTAATAAAAAATTGGTTTGCAGCACTATCAATCGCACTCGTTCTCGCCATGGCGATAGTACCACGATCATTTTTTAGTCCGTTGTTCGCTTCATTTTTGATTGGAGCGTGTGGTTGAGGAAAATTTAATTCTTTATCTGCACCACCACCTTGGATCATAAAACCAGGAATCACTCGGTGGAAGGTTAAACCGTCATAAAATTTTTCATTAACATATTCAAGGAAATTTTTCGTTGTGAGTGGTGCATTTTGACTATCTAACTCAATCTCAATATCGCCCATACTCGTTTGCATTAACACTTTGGTATCAGCAAGAGCGAAACCAGAAAGTAGTGATATTACAGCTGATAAAACAATTATTTTTATTTTTTTCACAATTTCACATCCTTCAATTGATTCTTATATTATAGAGACTTGTTTAACGATAAATTAGTTTTTTAAGAAAATTGAAAAATTATTATTCGCACCAAGTTCTCAAATTTACTATATATAATACCAATACCCAATTCGTTTGACTAGAATGATTTCAATGAGTTCACAGTAAAACCATAAAAATATTAAAAAGAGGTATCTTTGCGTTGTATAATTTGTCAATTGCCGCTCAGATTGAGCTGGGGTATTTGTAGTCAATGTTATCATTATTTACCAAAATTAATTTCGGTTTGTCATAGATGTGGATTACCGCTTTTTCCTGTTACGAAACCTTGTCATCATTGTGATAAATTAAAACCTAATTGGGATAATCTTATTGCTGTTGCCGATTTTGTACCACCTTTTACTAAATTAATCTATCGATTTAAACTTAATGATCATCCTGAATTGGCTTACCCTTTGGCACGAATGATGATGTTAGCATGGTTAGCTGCTCGTAATGAAACCGGAATACGTAAACCTGATATTATTACCTGCATACCACTTCATCAACGCCGTTATTGGTCTCGTGGTTATAATCAATCAGAATTATTGGCTAAAATAATTAGTCATTGGTTAAATAAACACTTCCAACCATATTTGATCAAACGTCAAAAACAGACCTACGATCAGAAAACTTTGTCTAAACAACAACGCAAAGATAATATTGTTAATGTATTTAGTTGTCAAACATCGCTCCAAGGTAAATCGATTGCAATTATTGATGATATTGTTACGACGGGGCATACCATCCGTGCCGCATGTAAGGTATTACGCCAACAAGGTGTACAACATATACAGATCATCTGTTTGTGTCGCACAAGCTTGTAAAAGCAAAAACAACCCTTATAATAGTTGATTAAACATATCAACTATTTATTGTCGTTTGGCTGATTACGTTATAGCCAGTGGTAATAGTGAACGCTCAGGTAAAATTTATGTCAATTATCACAATACAAGATGCAGCACAAATGCATTTTAGAAATTTATTAAGCAAACAGGCTGAAGGAACTCAAATTCGGGTTTTTGTGATAAATCCAGGAACACCAACCGCTGAATGTGGTGTATCGTACTGTCCACCAGATAGTATTGAAGATACCGATATTGAAGAAAAATTTAATGGTTTTTCCGTTTATATTGATGAAATTAGTGCGCCATTTCTTGAAGAAACCGTCATTGATTATGTGACAGATGAATTAGGTTCTCAACTTACTTTGAAAGCTCCCAATTCAAAAATGCGCAAAGTGGCGGATGATGCTCCCTTAATTGAACGGGTTAATTACTTGATTCAATCACAAATTAATCCGCAGTTAGCTAGCCATGGTGGGCATGTTAATTTAGTAGAAATCACTGAAGATAATTACGTTGTACTTCAATTCGGTGGCGGATGTAATGGTTGTTCAATGGTTGATATCACTTTAAAAGAAGGCATTGAAGCACAAATCATGACTGAATTTGCAGAAATAAAAGGGGTGCAGGATTTAACTGACCACCAAGCTGGTAGTCATTCTTATTGTTAATAAATTAATTAAATATTTTTCTTTTCTTATACCAATAGTTACGGCATAATCCAAAAGATTTACTGCATAATTAATGGAATACTATGAATCAAATAAATATTATAACTGATTTAATAAAATGGATTGAAAAAAATCTTGAACAACCTTTGTCCATTGACCATGTGGCCGAAAAATCGGGTTATTCAAAATGGCATTTGCAAAGAATGTTTAAGAAGGTGACTGGGCAAATTTTAGGAACCTATATTCGTCATCGTCGTCTTACTCATGCAGCACTAGCATTACGTCTGACGAGTAAACCAATACTTGATATTGCCATGCAATATCGTTTTGATTCGCAACAAACTTTTACCCGTTCTTTTAAAAAACAATTTAATGTTACGCCAGCAACTTATCGACGTAATGATTTATGGAATCCTAGCGGATTGACCCCGCCAATTGAATTACAGAAAAATCATCTTTCGATTCCAGAACCAACTTTTTTAACGCTACCCGAGCAAGAATTTTGGGGTATTACTTATAAGAATAATTGTGATTTGAATACCTTTATTAATGAAAATGTGGCATTTCGCAAGCAATTTTTTAATGATTATTTAGCAAAAACACTAAGTAAAAAGAAAGTGATACCGGACAAAATTTATTCGCTTAGTTGCTTAGTCAAAAGTAAAGATAAAGATCGTCAAGATGAACAAGAATTGCTATATAGCATAGCAATCGATGATCAAAGTATTTCATCAGAAAATGTTGAACGCATAGTCTGTCCTGGTGGCTTATATCTATGTTTTAAATATATTGGCGCACCAGCTGGTTTTATTGATTTCCTATCGCAAATTTATTTTTCAGCTATACCACTATTAAATGTCCAATTGCGCCGAGGAAAAATTATTGAAATTTACAGTAATCACAATCAATTAACCAAATTAGATAATATTACTGACATTAACGTTATAGAATGCGATTATTGTATCCCCATTGTGCATAAATGAAAAATGAATACCTAATAGCTGCTAACGTTGTTTTTTATTGGATTAGCGTCAATAATTTTTCTTGATTATTAACGCTGTTCTAAAAGGTTTTTTTCGATCCAAGCGCGAAAATTGGGGGAGACCTCTTTAAGGGAATTGGATCCGCGTGTTACTGTGGCAATGCCAATACCAAGTTGATCTTTTAACTGCCGTTGGTTAATAGAGCCATCAAGTAAAGCATATATAATTTTTACTCGGGTAATTAAAGCATTTCGTTCATCTGGGGTTAAAAGTAATTTTAATACATCATATTGATAATTATTGTTAAAAGCCTGCTGTAAAAAATCTACCGTTTTTTGCCAATCGTCTTTTTCCATTTTACTCTCTTAAAAAATCATTAAATTAAAAAAATTTACTATAAACATTTGATTTAATCTCTGTCTAATAATGGGCCGAATGATTAAAAGAATTAATTATTCAATAATGCATTTAATGAGTCATGTAAACTATCATTTATTTATCGCATTATGGTAATTTTGGGTTAATTCATTAGTATTCAATATTACAGACGGCTTTTGATTTAAAATTAATTGATAAATATAATCATAAACCAACACATTTTTAACATAATTTCGTGTTTCTGTAAAAGGGATGCTTTCAATAAAAGCCACTGCATCCAAATCATTAGCTATTTCCTGTAACCAACGGTTGAGACGATTTGGTCCAGCATTATAGGCTGCGGAAGCTAATATTCTATTTTTATTAAACAATTGATAAACATAATCTAAATAATAGCTACCAAGTTGAATATTGATCAGGGGATCATAAAGTTGCGTAGCATTTTTATATTCTTTCAAAGCCACTTTTTTCGCACTATCTTTAGCTGTTGCCGGCATTAATTGCATCAATCCTTTGGCTCCACTTGGTGATTGTACGGTTGGATCTAATGCACTTTCCTGACGCGCAATAGCTAAAGCAAAGGATAATGATATAGCTTTATCTTGCGTAAATTTATGAAACAATTTGCGATAAACTATTGGAAAGCGTTCTTGCCAATTATCCCATAATTTACCAATAATGGTTGCTTGAATACTATGTTCACCCCATCCACGTAAATAAGCATAACGAGCAATTGCAGCATAGTGCTTTGAATTACTTTTATCCTGAAGAAAATATCGCCACTCGGCAATAGCTTCAGAGAGATTGTCCCAATAACGAAGTTCCTCAATACGTTGTATAACTGGTAATTTAGCATATTGATCGACCAAGCGTGCTAATTCTATTTTTGGCGAAGCATTAGCTATTACCGGATATTCAAAGTTAAAATGATATTTTTGTTTTAGTTTTTGGGCGCTATACATTGCATAAAAACCGCGCCCTTTAGCTAAACCTTGTAAAATCTTTTTTGCCTCGTCATTTTGATTATTGTTAGTTAAAATAACAGCTTGCCAATAACGCCATTCATCTTTTTGTTTATCTGTTTCTGGTAAAAGATTTAGCCAATATGCCACTTGATCTAACTGATTATTTTTTAACGCAAGTCGAATCCGTTTTTCGACTAACTGCGTATCACCATGTAAACTAATAAAATGGTCACGCCAATTAATCTGTTCTTCTATAGCTGATGCATTAAAATAATTCAAAGCGATGCTTTTTTGTAATTGAATTACCTGTTCTTCTGATAAATTCTGTTGTTGTTTTATTGTGGGTAGTAGTGATGTTGCTAAGTCTGTATTATTATTAGCCAATCTTGCAAATGATAGTATGACAACCTTTTTACTAAAAGGTGTAGCAGTAATATTTTTGGCAAAATCGGCAAGATTTTGTGGATTTTTAAGTACTGCTAATAGATTCTTTTTTAATGTATTGTAATTATCTGGAAGTTGCTCAGTTAGATAAGATGCTAATTTAATATTGTTTTTGCTAAGTGCCAACTCAATTCGCTGCAAAATAAGATTAGCCGTTTTGGCACCGGTTTTTTCCCATTCAGTGAAAAGAGGATCACATGCTGAAGGTAAATCATTAGCTGATAGCCACAATCTCTGTACATTAACGAAGGCTTTATCTGGCTGATTGAGCTGGGAAAGCGCATATTTATAACGACAATTTGACGCCAAGGATTTATCGATCGGTAATTCAATAATTTTTTGCCATTTTTTTTGTTGGGTTAGCATCTCAATATAGGATTGCATTAAGGATGATGACAATGGAAAATCGTGATTTTTTTTGATAAACATCTGAATTTCATCAGATGATATCGTACTCAAATGAGCCTTAAGATATTGGTATTGTGCATAAGGATAAAGAGGATAATCTTTTAATGCTGCAAGCTGTTCAAGTTGTTTTGAATCATTCCAAGTGGTGTATTTAGTTTGCCATTCTTTATATAATGATCGTTGTTGATGGATTGATGAGCCAGCAACAGCAGTGATCGAATAACTCAGACTAGACAATAAACATATTAATACTGTACCAAAACTTCTCAGACTCATTTTATTACTTCTCGTTAGAAAATTAAATTAATAATTAGACTTTAGCAGTCTAACATATCCTATTTTTATTATCATTTAACTTGGCAACTAATCGATTTTTCTGATAAAAAATCGAATAATTTTATAAAAAGACGAAATAAATGAGAGAGAAATATTGCAATATTTTCAAAATACTATATTATAGTCGCAACTTTGACGCGGGGTGGAGCAGCTTGGTAGCTCGTCGGGCTCATAACCCGAAGGTCGTTGGTTCAAATCCAGCCCCCGCAACCAATTCTTCTTTATTACGTCTATATTCTCTATCCCAATTTTTATGCTCCATAAAATGTTGATATTATTTTAAGTAATATACGTTGATTGTTATATAAACTGAACATAGATAATATTTCTTTAATATATTTTAAAAGTGTATTAAAATCAACAACTTAATTGTTGGGAATGGGTCGGTATGACCCATACTTATTTTGTTAAACTAACTTAAGCGGATACTTTAACAGTGGGGTGTTTAGGAATTGTAAATAACGAAGCGACAGCCTCATGGATTCGTCGAGCGATCAAGGAATTATTCATGGTGTATAAGTGTACGCCATCGACATCTTGGGAGACTAAGTCTACCACTTGATCAATCGCATAGGCAATCCCAGCATCACGGAATGCCTCGGGATGATGTTCATATTTCTCCATCATTTGTTTAAACTTCTTCGGTAAATTCACGCCACAAATAGCAATCATTCTTTCGATCTGTTTTTTATTTACGACAGGCATAATCCCTGCTTCCATCGGTACATGAATTCCCATATCAGCAGCTTTGTCACGAAAGACATAAAAATAATCATTATCGAAAAATAACTGTGATATCAATTGATCGGTACCCGCATCTACTTTTTCTTTAAGATTAATTAAATCTTGTTTTACAGTTACGGCTTCAGTGTGGCCTTCCGGATAACATGCACCAATAATATTAAAATCGCCATGTTGCTTAATAAATGAAACTAATTCACTGGCATAGCGGAAATCTTGTTTTGGTTTTACATCCGGGGTGATATCACCCCGTAAAGCCAAAATATTATCAATACCGGCTAATTTCAGCTGTTCAATGAGTGTTATCATTTCTTCTTTGCTAAAATTAATACTTGGTAAATGCGCTACACTTTCAATACCATAAGTATGTTTAACTGCATGGGCAATATTAATGGTCGTTTCGCCGTTTAAGCTGCCCCCAGCACCGTATGTTACACTGATAAAATCAGGTTTAAGATGACCCAATTCCCGCAGTGTACCGTAAATCGATGCGAGTGGTGAGGTCTTCTTAGGTGGAAAAACCTCAAACGACAATACAGTTTTATCTTTGAATAACTGATTAACTTTCATTTTTATAACTCCAAGCGCACATCCTGAGTGGCTTTTACTAAATTAGTTAAGCTCGCAATGACTTCTGATTCACCACGGGTTTTCAAACCACAATCTGGATTAATCCATAGCTTTGACTTATCGATTTTTGCTAACAGTTTTTCAATTACCTGACGAATTTCGTCAACAGAGGGAACTCGTGGTGAGTGAATATCATATACACCAGGTCCGACTTCAGTTTTGAAATGATTCGCTTTTAATACATCAATTAATGATAAATTGGAACGTGAGGCTTCAAACGAAATAACATCTGCATCCATATCATCAATTTCTTTGATAATATCGTCAAATTCGCTGTAACACATATGGGTATGAATTTGTGTGGTCGGTTTCACTTTTCGGTGAACTAAACGGAATGCTGGAATCGCCCAATCTAAATATTCACTATGCCAGTCAGCTTTACGCAATGGTAGCTTCTCTTTTAATGCCGCTTCATCAATTTGGATAATATTGATACCCGCCTTTTCTAAATCAAGTACTTCATCGGCAATGGCTAAACCAATTTGGAATACCGAGTCTTTATAAGAAATATCTTCACGTGGAAATGACCAGTTTAAAATGGTGACCGGACCGGTTAACATGCCTTTTACAGGTTTATCTGTCAAACTTTGTGCGTATTGCGAATAAGCAACTGTTATTGGTTTTGAACGTGAGATATCTCCCCAAATGATTGGAGGTTTAACACAACGTGTTCCATAAGATTGTACCCAAGCTTTTTCGGTAAATACAAAACCATTTAAGCTTTCACCAAAATATTCCACCATATCATTCCGTTCAAATTCACCGTGCACTAACACATCTAAACCAATTTTTTCTTGTAACGTAATACAATCAGCAATTTTTTGTTGATTGAACGTCGTGTATTGTTCAAGTGTAATTTCACCTTTCTTAAATTTAGCACGATTTAAACGAACATCACTGGTTTGTGGAAATGAACCGATAGTTGTTGTTGGTAACAGTGGTAATTTTAACGCTTGCTTTTGTAGTGCTTCACGTTCAGTAAACACCGGCAAACGAACAAAATCTTGCGCTGTTAAGGCGGCAACTTTATCACGGATTGTTTGATTAGTGCCTTCTCTTTCACGTGTAAATAATGTTTGATTAGATTGATAATTTGCATGCTGTTTTGGATTTTTTTGTGTTACTAATTCACCTAATTCCGCCAATTCTTGCAGTTTTTCTTGAGCAAACGTGAAATAAGCTTTTTGTGCAATCGTTAATTTTGTTTCATTTTGTAACGTGTAAGGTACATGTAACAGTGAACATGAGGTATTAATCACAATGTTTTGTGTAATAGATTGAATTTGCTCAAGCAGTGCTAATGTTTTTGCATAGTTATTACGCCAAATATTTTTACCATTTACTACACCGGCAAATAACAGTTTATCTTGTGGAAAACCCTGTTTTTTTACCAAATCTAAGGTTAATTTACCTTCGACAAAATCTAAACCAATGGCATCAAACGGTAAATTAATCACTTGCTGATAACAATCGCGTATATCACCAAAGTAGGTTTGTAATAACACCTTAACTTGTTTATCAGCTAAAAGTGTTTGATAAATGTTTTCAAAACATTGGATATCTTGTTGAGTTAGATCAGTCACTAGAATCGGTTCATCAATTTGGACTAAACTGGCACCCAATTGTGCGAAATTATGTAAAATATCTTGATATGCTTTGACAACTGCTGCCACATAAGTTTGGTAAGTTTGCCCTTTTGGTCGTTTAGCTAATTTTAATAAAGTGAGTGGACCAATAATTACCGGTTTAGTGTCAATTCCCAATTGTTTGGCTTCTAAATATTCATTGAACGGTTTTTTACCCACTAATTTAATTTCGGTGTCTTCTTCGATTTCAGGTACTAAATAATGATAATTAGTGTTAAACCATTTTTTCATAGCCAGTGCATGCACATCACCTTTATCACCTTGATAACCACGCGCCATGGCAAAATATTGATCGAGTTCAGCTAAACCTAATTGTTGATAACGTTTCGGGATGATATTAAGTAAACATGCTGTATCGAGTACCGCATCATAAAAAGAGAAATCATTAGAAGAAATATAACGAATGTTAGATTGTTTTTGATCTTGCCAGTGAGTTTTACGTAATGATTGTGCTAAATCAAGTAATTCATTTTGACTTTTATCACCTTTAAAATACCCTTCAATTGCAAATTTAAGTTCTCGTAATTTACCGATTCTTGGATAACCAATAACAGATGTAGCCATATTTATTTCCTTAATTAATTGATTAATTTTTGTCTTTAATTAAAGATAACAAATATATTTGTTATTGAATAATTCTATTTAATTATTATTTGATATAGTTATTTTCTATAACTAATGACACAACACGGCGTGAGTTGAGACTGTCTTGGATTAATTTTGCAATGAAAGGTCAGTAAAATTTGCCAAAATACCTAAATTATTTTTTTCGTAATTTAATATACTCTTTGATTCCTTCAAATATCGCCTTAGCCATTTGATTTTGGAAGGTTGCTGTTTTCAATTTTTTCTCTTCATTAAGATTACTGATAAATGCCGTTTCAACTAAGACTGAAGGCACATCAGGGGCTTTCAATACTGCAAATCCAGCTTTTTCAACCCGACTATTATGTAACGTACTAACATTTTTCATTTTACTTAATATAGCGTTTCCCAAAATTAAGCTATTACTTTTAGTAATTGTTTGCACTAAATCTAAAATCGTATGATCTAAATAGTGATCACCACTACGACTTACACCACCGATTTCATCAGCTTCATTCTGGGTCTGAGCTAAATAATTAGCAGCCGAGCTACTGGCGCCTTTAGTTGACAAAGCAAAAACCGAAGAACCGCGAACACTACGTTTAATAAAAGCATCAGCATGGATCGAAATAAACAGATCAGCACGTAATGCGCGTGCTTTTTCAACCCGCACAATTAAAGGTAAAAACACATCTTCATTACGGGTCATATGTACAGCGATATTTTTTTCCTTTTTCAATAAATCACGTAATCGGCGAGCAATCTGTAATACGACATCTTTTTCACGGGTTTTATAGTAACCTATTGCGCCAGGATCTTCGCCACCATGACCAGGATCTAAAACCACAATAATTTTATTTTTATCTTTTTGAATCGTTGTTGTCACCGGCGGCTCATTGTCATCTAATTGTCCTTTATTAAATTCATTTAAAAGTGCTAATAAAGGATCATCATCTCCAGTATTATTTTGAGCAGGGTAAAGGTCAATAACCAGACGATTTTTAAATTCTGAAATCGGTTTTAAGGTAAATAAATTAGGTTTGATATCTTGTTTTAATTCAATCACTAACCTTACCGTTTTAGCATCAAATTGACCAACACGTATCAATTTAATATAAGGATCATCTGTTTTCACCAAGGTGGAAATATTGCGAAATGTGGCATTAAGGTTGAGATCATCAATATCAATAACTAAACGCTTGGGATTAGTTAACATATATTGCTTATACGTTAACGCCGTATTTGATTCTAATGTCACTCGTGTATATGTTGATGAAGGCCATACCCGTACAGCAACCATTTGTGCGGGAGCGGCAAAACCAACACGCGTGGCAGATAATAAACAAACGGCAGCGATACCTTTTACTAATAATCGTCTGGTTGGATTGAATGAAGCGGGCATAACATCACATACAAAATCTATTCATTGTTCTGGCGACTATCATATCATAAAACATGATTTGAGGATAATTAAGAAACGAAAAGGGATACCAGGCAATGTGTTAAATAAGTTTTTTTAGGAAATTATGTAGAAACAATCGGTTATTATCTATTGTAACACATTGAACAAAAATTTCTTAAAAAGTGTTAAATATTTCACATTCTAATGGCAAAAATACAATATTTAACATGTTACCCATGTCGGAGTTAGTGGCTCAAGCTAGCACTTTAATACCCCCGCTGGCGCCCACGACCAAGAGTTCTTTAGGTGACTTCCTTCAGTTCAGCGATTTTACTAATCAACCTCCGCGTATCGTATATCCTATATGCTTACAGTTTATTTAGCATTCATGCCGAATACTCTATGACAATCGCTGTACTAGGTAGTCCGCAAGTGAGAAAGCTAAATAGTATTATATAACCAATTGATTAATAATTAAAAATAAGTTGCAAAACTACCTTGACCTGACCCCTGCGCTGCAGAACGCAGGAGCATAAGGGGGTCGTTTAAAAACCTTCGGCAGTCTGAGCGCAACTTTGTATGTATTGCGCTGTTGCTTATAAGGTGAAACAAACAGTGCGATAAGCGAGAGAATAACCTGCACAAAATCATTAATAATAACGGTCGGTTATTAAAATGTTAGCTAGTAAGTCTTTTGGCTTCAATGACGTCTGGCAGTTGTGCTAATTTATTTAATACCCGTGTGATTGCTTCTTGATTATTGACTTGCATATCAATATCCATTGTTGCGACTTGTCCTTTTGCATCGAGTCGGCTGGAAAAGCCTAAAACATTCACCTTTTCATTAGCAACAATCGTGGTGATATCACGTAATAAACCGCTACGATCATTAGCAATCACTCTCACTACCATGGTATAGCTACTAAATGTATTGCTATTCCATGTTGCATTAACAATCCGTTCTGGTGCATGTTGTTTTAAATCAATTAATTGCTCACAATCGGCACGATGAATTGAAATCCCTCTACCTAATGTGACAAAACCAACGATCTCATCACCAGGAATAGGTCGACAACATTTCGCCATAATAATCATTAAATTGCCTATACCTTCAATAATAATTTCACTGTTGTTTTTCTTACTGTTTTTATTTAGGTTATTGGTTTTTTGTGTGATTTGTTTTAATGCAGCCTGATCTTCTTCTTCGGCAGTTGGTTTATTAAATTGCGCATTAATGTAATTGACTAATTGATTAATACGAATATCGCCACTGCCAATCCCGGCTAACACTTCTTCAAAAGTGTGAGCGTTGTAACGATTTATTAGCAGTTTATCGACATCTTTCAAATTTAACTCTAATGGTATTAATTCTGATTCAAGTATATCTTTACCTGTCGCAATATTTTTTTCGCGATCTTGTTTTTTAAACCAAGCTTGAATTTTAGCTCGGGCTCGGCTACTGTTGACAAAACCAGTATTTGGGTTTAACCAGTCACGACTTGGATTAGGGTGTTTTTGGGTAATTACTTCAATCTCATCCCCCATTTTCAATTGATAAGTAAATGGCACAATCCGTCCACCTACTTTGGCACCAATACAACGGTGCCCAACATCGCTATGAATATGGTACGCAAAATCAAGTGGTGTTGATCCAGTCGGTAAATCGACAACATCGCCTTTTGGCGTGAAAACATATACCCGATCATCGAAAACCTGGCTGCGGATTTGCTCTTGAATTTCACCGTTTTCTGACATCTCTTGTTGCCAGGCCAACAGTTTTCGCAACCAAGTAATTCGTTGGTCATAAGCTGTCATTTTATCGGTACTGCCTTCTTTATATTTCCAGTGGGCAGCAACACCTAATTCGGCATCATTATGCATTTGCTCAGTGCGAATTTGAATTTCAATGGTTTTGTCTTGCGGTCCATAGATAACAGTATGAATTGATTGATAGCCATTTGGTTTGGGATTGGCAACATAATCATCAAATTCTTTAGCTATATGTTTATATTGGCTATGAACAATACCTAATGCGGCGTAACAATCTTCAACTCTATCACAAATAATTCTTACAGCTCGGATATCGTAAAGTTGTTCAAAGGATAAGTGTTTACGTTCCATTTTACGCCAAATACTGTAAATGTGTTTTGGTCGACCGTAAACTTCAGCACGAATATGGTCTTGATCCATCATGTTTTGTAAATTTGCCACAAAATCATGAATATATCGTTCACGATCAAGTCGTTTTTCTTTTAAGTTTTTCGCAATGGTACGATAATCATCGGGATGTAAATAACGGAAACAAAAATCTTCAATTTCCCATTTTAATTGACCGATACCTAAGCGATTAGCTAACGGCGCATAAATATTGAAACACTCTTTTGCTGCCAGAATTTGTTTTTCGCGAGGTTCATTAATCAATTTTCGTAAATAGGTAATACGCTCTGCCAGTTTAATAATCACACTACGGTAATCGTTGACCATTGCTAATAGCATGCGACGGATGCTATCAATCTGTTCAAGTGTTGCCGTACCATTACGAATTGCACTTAATTGGCGAATACCTTTCATACGAATAATACTGGTCACTAAATGTAAGATTTCACGATCAAACTCTTCATTGATATCTTCATGGCGAATGATTTTAGCATCTAAAAAAGGGAAAACTAATGCGGCACATAAGCTATCAATGTCCATATTAAGCTTAGATAAAATTTCCACCATCTCAATCGCATATTGAAAATAGGCACTTTGCTCAGGTGAGCCAGCACTATGCTCAAAACAAAAATCCCATATCGACTTAAACTTGATATACGATTTTGAATTGGTTAAACATAAGATTTGTTTAGCCCATTGCTCAACATCAAATTGTTCTAACGCAATAAGCTCGTTACTGTATTGATGTGCTTCTCGTATTGATACCATTAGTTGTGTTCCTTATTTTATGAACAGTAGCATCGACTCAATATGCTTAGTTTGTGGAAACATATCTAAAATTGAAGCTTTCATAATTTGATAACCGGCTTCAATTAGTTTTTTACTGTCTCTGACTAGCGTTGCCGGATTACAGGATATATAAACAATATGGCTTGGTTGATGTGCAATAATTTTATCCATTATCGGGTAAGCGCCAGCACGAGCAGGGTCAAGTAATATCTTATTAATGTCAGCCGTGAACCAAGATGGTTGGTTAGTTACTTCATCTAAATTACTGACAAAAAAATCGACCTCGGCTAATAAACTTTGCTGATTTAATATAGCATTATGCTTAGCTTTTTCAACTAGAGCCGGAACGCCTTCTACGCCAATGACTTTTTGGCAACGCTTCGCCAACGGTAATGAAAAATTACCCATGCCACAAAAGAGATCTAATACCTGATCGGTTGGCTGTAGATCAAGCCAATTAAGTGCTTGAGCTATCATCTGACGATTGATTTCGCTATTAACTTGAATAAAATCCAGCGGACTAAATGTCAAAGTTAAGCCATCAATGTCATAATAGTGCATCTGAGGACCGCTATAGTGAACTAATGATTCCCCCAAAAGATACAAGCTAAGCGCATGTTGTTTGGCAAAGGTGACTAAGGTGGTGATATCTTGATCAGAAAATGGTTTGATATGCCGCAAAATTATCATGCTTCCGCTTTCAGTATGGAGCAGTTCTATATGTCCGAATGCTTTTTTATCCTTTAAATGGGTTAAACAATTTTTTAATGGTATCAATAAATGTTCTAATTCTGGCACTAATACTGGGCACATTTTTATATCGACAATTTGATTTGATTCAACTTGTCTAAATCCCATCCATAACTGATTTTTTTGCCACATTACTGCTAAACGTGCACGACGACGATAATGATAGGGCGTTGCTGCAATAACATTAATGTTTGTTGTTTCCAGTGTGTAATCGGCCTCTTTTTTTAGTAGATTCGCTAAGGCTTGAGCTTTAACATCGTGTTGTAATTGCTCTGGAATATGTTGCATTTCACAGCCACCGCACCTTTGATAATGGTTACATTGCGGTGTTATACGTTGCGGACTTTTACGTTGATATTGTATAACACTAGCTTTTGCAAACTGCTTTTTATCTTCGGTCAATTTTGCTTTGACTTGTTCTTGAGGTAATGCATTTTTGACAAATACTGTTTTACCATGATAATCAGCAATACCTTGCCCAAACGCATCAAGGGCATGAATTGTCACATCGATTGTTTTGGATGAAACTGTTTTTTTAGGTGGTGAATAAAATAAAACCATAGCAATTCTACTTAACTAACACGTTTTAATAATGCCTGCTTGACATGAATTGGTACTAAACCACTAATGTCGCCATGATGAAGCGCCACTTCTTTGACAATGGTTGAGGAAATAAATCCTGTTACCAGTGAAGGCATCAAGAAGATAGTATCTAAATCAGGTTTTAAGCTGCGATTCATTTCTGCTAATTGTCGCTCATATTCAAAATCATAAGTAGTACGTACGCCTCGCACCAATACTGTAGCTTGATGTGCTTTAGCAAAATCAGCCATTAGATTAGCATAGCCAATGACTTCGACATTCGCTAAATGTGCAAGTGAATTTTCTGCCAATTCAACCCGTTCATTCAAGGTAAATAGAGTCTTTTTATTGGGACTTTCTGCTACGGCAACAATTAAACGTGGAAATAACAACGCTGTCCGGGTAATTAAATCAATATGACCATTAGTTATAGGATCAAATGTACCCGGAAAAATGGCTGTTGATGCTGTTTTCATTAGTGAACCTACATTAAATCAAAAATATCTGCCACATATCATACCGAAAATGTGGCTAAATTGTTAGCATCTGTCTAAGATATCGATTCAATAGATCTTGTGCCATAACGATGACTGATTTTGCTATAGCTCTCTCAATTTCTCTATTTAGTTTACGTAGATGGATGTACATAATTAAGATTAATCGATGGATTTAATGTCAAACATATTGCGATTAGTTATCTGTAAAAATATCCAATATGATGAGTATCCGAATACTCAAGCAAATGTTAGCATTTCATGAGTTTTTAAGTGAATTATGGACGCAAAACATGAACTTTGTCGTAATAATTGTTGTGGGTGGGAACCGGGTAAATCATGTGGAATGATTTGTTTTAACTTGTCATAATAGTTAATCCAATATGGCAGAATTTGTTGAGTGGTAGTATCTCTAAAATTCATTGGATAACATTGAAAATAATCGTTACCTTGATGTGTTTTAAAAGCATGGGTAATTAATTGACTACAATATAATCCTTTATCATCTGGATGAAAACTAAAATTATAGGGTAATCCCAAGTAAGATTTAGCACGCGCTATGGCTGGTGCAATCAGTGATGGTTCATTAATGGTTGTAATCACATTTTCATTAGCGTCATCAAGAAAGGCGGACAAGGGGCGCATGATCACCCCTTGTTTTTGAGTTGCTTCAATGATTTGCCCATTACCGATATATAAACCAACATGGTTTATCTGCGCAATATTAACCGAATCTAATGTTGCACCGGAGCAGCTAACTGCATGATTAAACTCATCCTCGTTATCAAGGCTTTGAAAAATAATGCAGCCTACACAGAAATTATTTTTTAGCACTTTGACGCCATAAGCTAAACATAATCAATGTCGCAATAATGAATTTTAATGCATCAATACCAACAAAAGGTAAATAACCCATTTCAAATGCTTCAAATAAACTGATTTGGAAATAAAATTTCAAATAAACTACGCCAAAAATAAATAAAATTTGATGTGCAATGGCAAAAGTAATAATGCCACTTAACAATTTACGATCATAGCCACGTTCAGCAGCATAGCCTGCTACATATGCCGCAAAGATATAACCATATAAATAACCTGCTGAAGGTGACATTAATGCTGCTAAACCGCCACTACCATTAGCAAATACGGGTAAACCAAGGGCTCCGACAAATAAATATTGCATTAAAGACAATGCTGCTAGTTTACGACCTAGGAAGGCACCGACCAACAATACCGCTAATGATTGCAAAGTAAAAGGTACTGGATAAGCTGGAATACTGATGTTAGCTGCTATGCCTAAAAATAGTGTAGCAACTGATGTTGTAAGTAATTTACGTTGCCAAGATGTTAATGACACGAGGGTGTCAATAAATGGTGAACAATATGTTGACTGATTTTTCATAATAATGACCTTTCTTATTTTTAGTGAACCGCAATATGATGCCTAAAAATAGCCTGAATGTAAACTAATATTAATTATATTAGTTTACATTCAGGTTAAATAAGGTATTTTGGCTAAGATTTACAGCTTGACAACAACCACTGAACTAGTATAGTAGTACAAAATAATCTTGAGAATAACAAAATGCATGGTTTACGATTCATATTTTTTTTAACAAACATATCGTTATGTTGGCAAACCTGACTTGGCGGGTGAGGTATGTGATTTAATCGATAATCAATAAAACCTGACCCAGTTAACTGGGTTTTTTTATGCCATATTCATCTAAATAAGGAGTGGATTACAATGCCAACGTTGCAACAACTAAAAAAAATCGTTCATTATAATAACGATCCAACCCAAATATTCAATCAACTTTGTGAAAAACGCGATGCTACACTACTTTTAGAGTCAGCCGAAATTGATAATAAACAAGGTATTAAAAGTGTGATGATTATCGATTCAGCACTACGGATTACCGCATTAAATCATCAAGTTCAAGTCGCAGCATTAACGAAAAATGGCGCGACATTACTCCCGTTACTAGCACAATCATTTAATACAAACGTTACAAAACAATTATCCACCGAAACCCAAACACTTACGATCAATTTTACACCAATTGATGAAGTGCAAGATGAAGATTCACGCTTAAAATCATTATCTGTTTTTGATGTATTACGTAACCTGATGAAATTAGTCAAATTACCGTCAGATGCAACTAATGATGCTATATTTCTAGGTGGATTATTTGGGTATGATTTAGTTGCTGGATTCGAAAATTTACCAATTCTTGCTACTGAGCAGCGTTGTCAAGACTATTGTTTCTACCTTGCGGAAACCTTATTGGAAATTAATCATAAAAATATTACTAGCACCTTAAAAGCGAGTATATTTACACCAAACCAAGCTGAAGAAGAGCGTTTAACACAACGGTTATTGCAACTTAGCCAACAATTAGCACAGCCTTTAAAACCCATTCAACAACAATCTTTAACTAACATTGATATTGATTGTAATCTCAGTGATGATGATTTTAATACCATTGTGAAAAAGATGCAGGATGCAATTCAGCAAGGCGAAATCTTTCAGGTGGTGCCATCACGACGCTTTACTTTACCTTGTCCGCAACCTTTAGCCGCTTATCATACTTTAAAGCAGAATAACCCTAGTCCTTATATGTTTTACATGCAAGATCCTGACTTTACGATTTTTGGCGCCTCGCCTGAAAGTGCACTAAAATATACCCAATCGACCAATCAAGTGGAAATTTATCCGATAGCCGGTACTCGTCCACGAGGCGTTAGAGCCCAAGGCGCTATCGATTATGATTTAGATAGTCGTTTAGAGTTGGAAATGCGAACCGATAAGAAAGAATTAGCTGAACACCTAATGTTAGTGGATTTGGCGCGTAATGATTTAGCGAGAATTTGCCAACCAGGGAGTCGTTATACTAAAGAATTATTAAAAGTGGATCGTTATTCTTGTGTAATGCATTTAGTTTCTCGTATTGTTGGGCAATTACGTACCGATTTGGATGCTTTACATGCCTATCAGGCAACCATGAATATGGGTACCTTAACCGGTGCTCCAAAAGTACGAGCCATGCAGTTGATTGCAGAATCAGAAAAAACTAAACGTGGCAGTTATGGTGGCGCAATCGGTTATTTTACTGCTAATGGCGATTTAGATACCTGTATTGTTATTCGTAGTGCGTATGTTGAAAACGGTATTGCCACTGTGCAAGCAGGCGCGGGAGTGGTGTTAGACTCCAATCCACAATCCGAAGCTGACGAATCTCGTAATAAAGCCCGTGCGGTAATTCAGGCTATTGCACAAGCACATCATGTCACAGGAGAATTCTAATGGCGAATATTCTATTTCTTGATAATATTGATTCGTTTACTTATAACTTAGTAGATCAACTCCGCTATAGTGGGCATCAAGTGACAATTTACCGCAACACCCTACCGGCACAAGTCATCATTGATAAACTGTCTCAACTTGATAATCCGATTCTGTTTTTATCGCCAGGGCCTGGTACACCAAGTCAAGCCGGTTGCATGCCTGAACTATTAAAACGTTTAAAAGGTCAATTACCGATTATTGGTATTTGCTTGGGGCATCAAGCGATTGTGGAATCCTATGGTGGCACCATTGTGCCAGCAGGTGATATATTGCATGGCAAAGCGTCATTGATTAAACATGATGGTAAATTGATGTTTAAAGATTTACCTAATCCGTTACCTGTAGCACGTTATCATTCATTAAAAGGTGAGAATATTCCTGAATCATTAACGATCAATGCCATGTTTGATAATATTGTCATGGCGGTGAGAAATGATCGAGATCGTGTATATGGTTTTCAGTTTCATCCTGAATCTATCTTAACCATTAATGGTGCACAATTATTAAATCAAACCATTGAATGTGCTTTAACGCCGCCGCCAATTTTGTTAACCGATTCCGTCACACCGGAAAAAACAGCAGCTCAAACCAGTGAACGGTTGATTCAACCGATTTTAAATAAATTGTATCAAGGTCAACCCCTTGAACAAACAGAAAGTGAAACGCTATTTAGTCAAATAATTCAAGGTAAATTAGAGCCTACTAAACTTGCTACCGCCATTATTAGTATGAAAGTTCGTGGCGAAACACCGCAAGAAATCGCTGGTGCAGCTAAAGCTTTATTAAGCCATGCTGATCCGTTTACTACACCAGATTATGATTTTGCCGATATCGTTGGTACCGGTGGCGACGGTTCAAATAGTATTAATATTTCCACAGCCAGTACGTTTGTTGCTGCAGCATTAGGATTCAAAGTGGCGAAGCATGGTAATCGTGGAGTATCAAGTAAATCTGGATCATCAGATGTATTAGCTGCGTTGGGGATTAAGCTGAATATGTCTGCCGATATCGCACGACAAGCGCTGGATGATTTAGGTGTTTGTTTCTTGTTTGCCCAGCAATACCATTCTGGTTTTCGTCATGCCGCGCCAATTCGTCAACAGCTTAAAACACGAACAATTTTTAATATATTAGGGCCATTAATTAATCCAGCTAAACCGAAACGAATATTACTGGGCGTGTATCATCGAGATTTACTAGAACCGATTGCGCAAACCTTGTGTATGTTAGGTTATCAGCACGCTATTGTGGTGCATGGCTCAGGTATGGATGAGGTGGCAATTCATGGTACGAGTAATGTGGCAGAAGTTATCGACGGTAATATTACCTATTATGATGTTTCACCCCAAGACTTTGGGTTACCAACTTACACTTTAAAAGATATTGAAGGCGGTACCCCAGAGCAAAATCGGGATAGTTTAACCGATATATTACAAGGTCGTGGTAAACCGGCTAATGAAGCTGCGATTGCCGTTAATGTGGCCATGTTAATGAAACTTTTTGATCACAACGATTTACCAGCTAATGCGGCACAAGCGATTGCGATGATGCGCAGTGGTAAACCTTATCAGTTGTTAGCGGCTTTAGCACAACGAGGTTAATTTTATGGCAATGGAATCACTCCAAAATAATGTCGCAATGGCGACAGTACTAAAAAAAATTGTGACTGATAAAGCGCTTTGGCTTGCTCAAAGAAAACAAACTCAGCCGTTAACTTCTTTTAAAGAACAATTAGCGCCAAGTGATCGTGATTTTTATCAGGCATTAACAGATCAACATAGTGTATTTATTTTAGAATGTAAAAAAGCATCGCCATCTAAGGGATTAATTCGTGATGATTTTGATCCAGAAATGATAGCTAAAACGTATGCCGTTTATGCGAATGTGATTTCGGTATTAACCGATGAAAAATATTTTCAGGGCAGTTTTGATTTTTTACCGATAGTGAAACAGCACACCCATCAACCGATACTCTGTAAAGACTTTATTATCGATGAATATCAAATCTATTTGGCACGTTATTATCAAGCTGATGCAGTGTTATTGATGTTATCGATACTGAGTGATGCGCAATACCTAGCATTAAGTCAGCTGGCACATCAGTTAAATATGGGGGTACTGACGGAAGCCAGTACCCAACAAGAGGTCGAACGAGCAATTACATTAAATGCTAAAGTGATCGGCATTAATAATCGTGATTTGCGTGATCTTTCAGTTGATCTTAATCGTGTTAAACAGTTATCAGCAAAAATTCCGACAGATCGCATTGTGATCAGTGAATCAGGTATTTATACTCATGCTCAAGTGCTAGATTTAAGTCATTATGCGCAGGGATTCTTAATTGGAAGTGCCTTAATGTCAGAATATAACCTTGAACTAGCGGTTCGCAAAGTAATATTGGGTGAAAATAAAATCTGTGGTTTAACTCGCAAGCAAGATGCATTAGCCGCTTATCAAGCTGGGGCGGTGTATGGCGGATTAATCTTTGTAACAGATTCACCACGCTATATTGAACCACAACAAGCCCGCCTAGTGATGTCGGCTGCTAAATTGAATTGGGTCGGTGTGTTTAGAAATGAAACCCCTGAACAGGTTGCTCAATTAGCTAAACAGCTTAAATTATATGCGGTACAGTTACACGGCAGTGAAGATCAAAACTATATCCAACACTTAGCGACGTTATTACCAAAAAGGTGCCAAATTTGGCAAGCACTTAGTATTCAGGATGTTATACCCGACCACACTCATTCGGCTATCCAGCGTTATATTTTTGATCAAGGACAAGGCGGAACAGGGCAAACTTTTGATTGGCAATTACTGGCTAATCAAAAGCTTGATAATGTCATTTTGGCTGGGGGAATCAATCCAGACAATGCGGTCACTGCGATACAAACGGGTGTAACGGGGCTTGATATTAATTCTGGCGTTGAGGTCTCGCCGGGGAAAAAAGATGCACAACAATTACACACACTCTTTGCACGGTTAAGATGCTACCCTTTTGCTTAACCCAATAATGATGAATAAAAAATTTTAAGTTATCTTATCGATAACCATAAAAGGAAAACATAATGGCAAAATTAAATCCTTATTTTGGTGAATTTGGTGGTCAATATGTACCTCAAATACTCATTCCTGTACTTGATGAGCTTGAACAAGCATTTTTAGCCGCTAAAGATGATCCGTCATTTCAACAAGAATTTCATGATTTGTTGAAGAATTATGCTGGTCGTCCTACACCGTTGACGCTCTGTCGTAATTTAACCGCCGGTAGTAAAACCAAGCTTTATCTGAAACGTGAAGATTTAGTGCATGGCGGTGCACATAAAACTAATCAAGTATTAGGTCAAGCATTACTGGCTAAGCGCATGGGTAAAACTGAAATCATTGCTGAAACAGGCGCCGGTCAACATGGGGTTGCTTCTGCACTTGCCTGCGCTCTACTTGGTTTGAAATGTCGCATCTATATGGGTGAAAAAGATGTTCAGCGCCAAGCTCCCAATGTTTTTAGGATGCGTTTAATGGGGGCAACCGTGATTCCAGTTACCAGTGGAAGTGCCACGCTAAAAGATGCCTGTAATGAAGCATTGCGTGACTGGTCAGGCAGTTATGAACGTGCACATTATATGCTTGGTACTGCAGCAGGTCCGCACCCTTTCCCAACTATTGTGCGAGAATTCCAACAAATGATTAGTGCTGAAGCCAAACAACAAGTACAAGAAAAAGAAGGCCGGTTACCTGATGCCGTAATCGCTTGTGTTGGCGGTGGATCAAATGCGATTGGTATGTTTGCCAATTTTATTGATGAAGCTAACGTTCAACTTATTGGCGTCGAACCCGGCGGGCACGGTATTGAAACGGGTCATCATGGTGCGTCATTAAAACATGGTAAACTCGGTATCTATTTTGGTATGAAATCACCTATGATGCAAACTGAAGAGGGGCAAATTGAGGAGTCCTACTCCATTTCTGCTGGACTCGATTTCCCGTCAGTGGGACCTCAGCACGCTTATCTTGATAGCATCGGACGAGCACAATACGTTTCGATCACTGATGATGAAGCTTTAGAAGCTTTTAAAGCCTTATCACGCCATGAAGGGATTATTCCTGCATTAGAATCATCACATGCATTGGCTTATGCAATGAAATTAATTAAACAAGATCCAGAAAAAGAACAATTACTTATCGTAAATCTTTCCGGTAGAGGAGATAAAGATATCTTCACCGTATACGATATTTTAAAAGCAAGAGGGGAAATCGCATGAGCCAAGTTACCATATCTAATCGCTATCAAGACTTATTTACAGAATTGACTAAGCAAAATCGCGGTGCGTTTGTCCCTTTTGTTGCGATCGGTGATCCTACTCCAGAACTCTCCTTGCAAATTATTGATACCTTAGTGAATGCTGGCGCTGATGCATTAGAACTAGGAATTCCATTTTCTGACCCATTAGCTGACGGTCCGACAATTCAAGAAGCCAATTTACGTGCTTTTGCTGGTGGTATCAATGTTGCTAAATGTTTTGAGATTTTAAGCCAAATTCGCCAAAAACATCCAACCATTCCAATCGGCTTATTGCTCTATGCTAATCTCGTGTTTAAAGGTGGTATCGATAATTTTTATGCTCGCTGTGCTCAAGCTGGCGTAGATTCGGTATTGGTTGCGGATGTGCCACTTTCTGAATCGACACCATTTAAACAAGCTGCATTAAAACATGGTATTGCACCGATATTTATTTGTCCACCGAATGCCGATGATAACGTAATAAAAGCGATTGCGGAAAATGGTCAAGGCTATACCTATTTAGTATCGCGTGCTGGTGTAACGGGTACCGAAAATAAAGCTAATAAACCCTTAACGCATTTACTCAGCAAACTCAAACAGTTTAATGCGCCGCCGGCGATTCAAGGATTTGGTATTTCAACCCCACAACAAGTCAGTCAAGCGATACAAACTGGAGCGGCTGGAGCAATTGCGGGTTCGGCAACGGTAAAAATTATCGCGGAAAATCAAACAAATCCTACTGTTATGCTGAAAAAATTAGCAGATTTTGTAATCGCAATGAAAGCCGCTACCGGGAATAATTAGGAAATATTTTTAACTATAGCTGCCAGTTGCTCGCTTACCCTGTTATTGGTTTCGCCTTTATAGCAACGCGCTCAATATATGGTTACTGGAACTTAGCTGAGCCGAGGGTTTTAAACGCAACCTCTCGGCTCGCGTGTTGTAGCGCACGATGGCGAGTGGGAAGCCAGCCCATGAATCGGCATAGATAGGCGTTAACTTTTGTACTGTAGTGATTAATGCCCGAAATAACGCCATGGTGTAAGAAAACCATTTCCTACATCATCTACAAAAACTAAAAATTAAATTTTGATTGGCATAAATCCAGCTGCTTGTGGTAGGCGAATTGATTCTATCATTGTTTCGATCTTATCAATCAACTGAATGAGTTTGTCAGCGTAATTAGGGTCGGTGGCATAGTTAGCTTGTTGTAATGCGATAGCTGCATCCTTGGCTGTTGGCGCTTGGGTCACCATTTGATAACGTGGGTTTTGACTTAATAATCGGACATAATCTTCGACAGCTTGCCGAAGATTATCATAAACACGAAAATGCTGTATGGTTTTAATTTTTTCATCTTTTGTATATTCTGAGGTAGTAATTTGCGTTGTTTTACCTTGCCATGTTGAACCTGCTTTAATTGCAAAATAATTATAACTCGGTTTACCATCATCAGTTGTAATCTGTTTTTGCCCCCAGCCTGTTTCTAGTGCGGCTTGGGCAATAATGACTTGATATGGAATACCCGTTTGCTTGGCTGCTTTGATCGCTGGATCTAGCCATTGATTAATAAATTGTGCAACATTATTATCATTGTGTTGCGCAGGGGAATAGCTTGTCGTAAGTGAGTTATCTGTTGGTTGGATAAATGGTTGATTTGCTAGATTATGATATAAGACTTGTCCAAGATTTTTTACGGAAACATTTGTCGAATCAGTAAATAATGATTCGGCTAAAGAATATGATGTTGGTGCCTGATTGGCTGTTATCTGTAATGCATGTGGAGATTTCGATTGTGATGTGTCTGATGATATCGATGCCGTCAACTGCTTGGTTAACATATCGGCTAGACCCAAACCATTACCGGCCGCTTGTTGGGCAACTTGTTGATCAAACATCGACGTAAACATCTGTGTCGCAGAGCTGTTAAACAATCCGCCTTCCGGTACTGCTTTACGCATACTTTGCATCATCATATTGATAAATAATGTTTCAAATTGTTGGGCAACATATTTGATATTGTCAGCTGAACCATTTATTGCCTGCTGTTTAAGGTGGTGT
Organism: Frischella sp. Ac48; assembly: GCF_019641635.1. NCBI lineage: Bacteria > Pseudomonadati > Pseudomonadota > Gammaproteobacteria > Orbales > Orbaceae > Frischella > Frischella sp. Ac48. The sequence goes on along the minus strand of NZ_JAETXP010000003.1, from coordinate 12,028 downwards.
AAACCTGACATATCAAAAGCTAAGCGGTTAGAATAGTGATTAATATTATTCATCATTAACGATATCACAACTACATGGTTTCTAAACTAGCATGTAAACAGCCTGCTGTTTTCAATGCTTCTAAAATTGATATTAATTCGCTTGGTTTGGCACCTAATTCATTCAGTGCGTTAATCACTTGGTTGAGATTGGTGCTGGTAGATATATTATGTAGCGAACCATTTGTTTGATGCACGGCTATTTGTGTTTCGGGAACAACAACGGTATCGCCTTCCGTTAATGGCGTGTTAGGTTGACTCACTTTCAATTGATTATTGATGATAACTGATAAATTACCTTGAGCTACTGCACAGTTGTCTAACATAACATTTTGATTCATCACGACCACACCGGTACGAGTATTGACGACGATTTTAGCACTAACCGGTGTACTGGCGACCGGTAAATCCTGCACGTATGATAAAAATTTAACCCGTTCACTGCTTTCAGAGGGAATTTTTACAGCAACAGTACTGCCATCTAAGGCGATAGCCGAATCTTTTTGCCATTGATTAATCGCGTTAGAAATGGTTAAAGCACGGGTGAAATCGAATTGATGCAAATGTAAATGGATAACATTTTGCTGTTCGAAACTACTGATGAGTTCTCGCTCAATGGTAGCACCTTTCGGGATGGTTGCACCCGCTAATTGATTCACACTAACACTACTCCCTTGAGAACTGGCACCGACCCCTCCTACCAGTAAATTGCCTTGTGCGATCGCATAGACTTGATTATCTGCACCTTTTAATGGTGTCATAATTAATGTACCACCCCGTAAACTTTTCGCATTACCCAGTGATGATACTACTACGTCGACTTGCTGACCAATATGTGGAAAAGGTGGTAATTTTGCTGTTACCATGACGGCTGCTACATTTTTTAATTGCATATTACTCCCAGTTGGGACTGTAATGCCTAGTTGTGACAACATATTGGTAATACTTTGAATGGTGAATGGGGTTTGTGATGTTTGGTCTCCAGTACCATCTAATCCTACGACAATACCATAACCAACTAAGGCATTTTCTCTTACCCCTTGAATAGTAACTAAATCGCGGATGCGCTCGGCATAACAGTCGTTTAGTAACATGATCATAATCAAAATAGGATAAATGAATAAATGCAATTTTTTTAACATAATAAACCGTTTTAAAAAGGTGAAAGATTTAAAAATAATCGTTGTAACCAACCCATTGTTTGTGCTTCGTCAATATAACCATTACCAACATATTCAATGCGCGCATCGGCGACTTGGGTTGATATCACCGTGTTATTACCGCTAATTGTTCTTGGATTAACGACGCCTGAAAAACGAATAAACTCAGTACCTTGATTAATCGCAATCTGTTTTTCACCAACTACTTTTAAATTACCATTGATCATAACGTCCTGAACGGTGACTGTTATGGTACCACTAAAGGTGTTTTTGGCATTGGCACCGCCGGAACCTTTAAAGTCATTACCACCAGTGATATCCGCATCGATTTTACCGCGACCTAAGGCTCCATCAAGAAAAGTTGGGATTGCTTTCACCCCTAGATTAGTTGAACCATTTCGTCCGGCTGTAATCGAAGAACTTTTACTGGCGCTAACGTTTTCTTGCAACACAATTGTTAATACATCACCAATATGGCGTGGTCGACGATCTTCAAACATAGGTTGATAACCGTAGCTACTGGGTTGTGCTGCTTGGTAAATTGAACCACTATAATTGGTGATAGTGGGGACTTGTGGCGTTACACTGGTTTCACCTTCCACCAATGCTTTTTTCGGTAACTGAGCACAACTAGTTACAAGCACAGCAGTAATAATACAAACATATCTCATCACGTTGACCATAGGTTAAACTTAAAGTTGATTTAACCGTTGTAGCATCTGATCTGATGCTGAAATGGCTTTGCTGTTAATTTCGTATGCACGTTGTACTTGGATCATATTAACTAATTCTTCTGCTACGTTAACATTCGATGTTTCGGTATAACCTTGATAAAGCAAACCGGCACCATTTAAACCTGGGGTATTTTCAGTTGGCGCTCCAGAACTTTCAGTTTCTAAATAAAGATTTTCACCGACACTTTCTAACCCAGCATCATTAATAAAGGTATGTAGTGTTAACTGTCCCACTTGCACTTGACTGGATTGATTAGCCAGTGTGACATTAACAATACCATCGCGTGATACGGTCATTTTGGTAGCATTGCTTGGGATATTAATAGTAGGTTGAATTTCATACCCATTTGCGGTGACGAGTTGACCGTTCTGATTGACTTGAAATGCACCGCTACGGGTATATGCTTGGGTACCGTCGGGCAGCAATACTTGGAAAAAACCCTGACCATTTATCGCAATATCACTACTGTTATCTGTCAATTCTAAATTACCTTGACTGTGGATTCGTTCGGTTGCCACAGGGCGTACTCCTGTACCAATCTGTAATCCTGATGGTAAGGTCGTTTGTTCTGAAGATTGCGCACCTGGTTGCCGCATTGTTTGATAAAGTAGATCCTCAAACACGGCCCTTTGACGTTTAAATCCAGTAGTACTGACATTAGCAAGATTATTCGAGATAATATCCATGTTCATCTGCTGAGCGGATAATCCTGTTTTGGCAATCCATAATGATTTGATCATTTGTTTATCCTATTTAAGTTAATGATAAGATTTGGTTAGCTTTTTGAGCATTTTCATCAGCGGTCATGATACTTTTCATCTGCATTTCAAATTTACGCGAATGACTGATCAAATCAACCATGGCAGAAACCGGATTGACATTACTGCCTTCTAATACACCAGACATTAATTTGGTGTTTGGGTTATCCGGTAAGGTCGTGCCACGTTGATTTTTGGTTTGAGCAGTCAAATGAAAAAAGCCATCATCACCTCGTACAATTTCGTTCGGTTGTAGCGCAACACGTTTAATTTTCCCCACTTGGGCAATGGTAGTGGGATCGTCGCCAGCGCCTAGTGATGAAAGCGTACCATCAGTGCTAATACTCACCTCAGCTTGTAAAGGAATAGTAAGCACGCCGCTATCACCCAGTAACGGGTAGCCTTGAACGGTGAGGGTGCCGTTCTCGTCTACTTGAATTGCGCCGTTACGGGTATAAGCTTCGTTACCATCAGGTAATTGAATTGCCAGCCAATGATCTTGCGCTAATGCGATATCAAGTTCACGACCAGTATAATTTAACGTCCCCATTGTATTGTCAAATTGTGGGGTTGTTGTAGTGACTAATGTTCGCGTTGCCATACTATTACCTTGAATTGGAACCGCTTTCATGGTGGCAAGTTGTGCTCGAAATCCGGTGGTCGAGACATTGGCTAAATTATGGCTAGTAATTGCTTGTTGGTTAAGAGCCTGACTGGCTGCCGACATAGCAGTATAAATAACGCGATCCATTAACTTATTCCTTTTATGTAATTAACGTAAATTAACTAACGTATTAAGAATTTGATCCTGAGTTTTAATGGTTTGAGAATTGGATTGATAGTTACGTTGCGCAACAATCATATTAACCAATTCTTGACTCATATCAACATTTGAATTTTCAATCGCTCCGCTGGTTAAAGAACCAAATGTTCCTGAACCTGCTATACCAATAACAGCATCACCTGATTGATTGGTCGACCGCCAGTTGTTATTTCCGGCGGATTCAAGTCCGTTAATATTGGCAAAGTCAGCCATGGCGATTTGCCCTAATAACATGGTTTGTTGATTAGAATAGATACCATAAATTGATCCATCATCATTGATACTGTAACCCACTAGTTCGCCGGCAACATAACCATCAACAATAGGTGTTTTTACACTACCGGCTTCTTTATCTAAATTTTGTTGACTACTGTTAGCTAAGGATAAGGTAAAGCTATTAGCCGCAGCTCCTTTGATACCGTTAATATTAATGCTCATCTCGGGTTCACTTATCAGTTTACCAGATGTATCAAAGGCCATTACACCAGCTTTAGTCAATTCAGCATCAGGATCACTACTATCGAGATAATGCACATCCCATTGATTATCTGCTGTTTTAACATAGAAAAGTTGCACATTGTGCGGATTACCAAGTGAATCATAAGTGGTAATCGTGGTTGAATAGTTAAACGTATCAGCATCACTCGCATTAATTGGAGATTTGCTCGGAACACTATGATTTGAATTAAGGTTTACTTGTAGTGCTGCTTTGGTGGTAGCTGATGCATTAAGCATGGTTTGTGGAATACTCAATGGTTGTGGCGTAGCGCCTTGCTGAATGGTTGGTGGATTACCTGTTGCCAGATAACCGGTTAAATATAAACCATCAGCAGAGATGATGTTTCGTTCACTATCCATTTGAAACTGACCATTACGTGTATAGTAGGCCTGTCCAGAACTATCCACTAAGCGAAAAAAACCATTACCAGAAATTGCTACATCTAAACTATTATTAGTACTGGTAACGGTGCCATCATTAAAGTTTTGCATCACCGATGCCACTTTCACGCCCATACCGACTTTTGAACCAGCATACATATCAGCAAAAGAGATACTAGCACTTTTAAAGCCAGCGGTTGCCGAATTAGCAATATTATTACCAATGACATCTAACTGTTGTGCGGCGGCGTTCATGCCGCTGATTGCTTGAGAAAATCCCATAATAAATGATCCTTAAAGAATTTGACGTACGTCGTGAATGCTTACTGTGCCCGATATACCTAAATCAAGTAAAACGGTGTTATTAATGCGGCTGTTAATGACGCCATATACCATAGAATATGAGAGTGGTGTTGCGGGTATTTTTTGACCATCATAACTAGCGTTGACGGTAAATGTATAACTACCATCAGCAGCGATTGTGCCATCATTAAGTTCACCATCCCATGAAAATGAACTGACGCCTGCTGGCACTTTACCTAGATCGACTTCCCGCACAACATTACCATTTTCATCACGGATCGTAATGACAACTGAATCCGCATCTCGCGATAATTCAAAACCAAATGGTGTGGTAATGGTTTCCATATTGTTTTCATTGTCTGTACTACCTTCAGCCGGCGTCGTGGCGACCAAAATTTTTTCACCTGGCACCATTACCCCACGACCAATCATATTACTGGCATTAACCGATAAACTATTATCGATTTGCCCAGATACTATACCTAAAGTGGTATTAAGTTTTTCAATACCCGATAAGGTACTGATTTGGGCTAATTGAGAGGTTAACTGACTGTTATCCATTGGATTAGTGGGATCTTGGTTTTTCATCTGTGCGATGAGTAAGGTTAAAAAATGATCTTGTAACTCTTGGCTGCTATTACCATCAGATGGAGTTGCTTTTACTGACCGACTAGCCGGATCGATTGCATTTGCTGAAACCGGTATACTCGAAACGCCCATAATAATTCCTTGTTATTGTCCTAAGGTGAGGGTTTTTAACATTAAGTTTTTAGCAGTATTTATCACTTCAATATTTGCTTGGTAACTACGTGAGGCCGAGATGGTGTTGACCATTTCGCTTACGATGTCGACATTAGGTTTTTGGATATAACCACGGGCATCCGCTAGTGGGTGATGCGGTTCATAAACCAGATTCATTGGCGCTGGATCTTCGATAACTTTCGCTACTTTTACTCCACCAATCACACTACCGGTGCCTTGATCATCAACCCGAAAAATGACCTGTTTAGCACGATAAGCTTCGCCAGACGTGCTAGTGATACTATCAGCATTGGCCAGATTACTGGCGCTGATATTCAGGCGTTGCGTTTGAGCAGTAAGCGCTGAGCCAGCAATATTGAAAATGGAGAAACTCATGATTATTATCCTTGTTGCAAGACTGACATTAAGCTTTTAAATTGTTCGCCTAAAAACGTTAAGCTACCTTGATAGTGCACACTGTTATCCATAAATGCCATACGTTCTAGATCCATATCAACGGTGTTGCCGTCGGCCGAATCCTGAAAGGGTATCCGATATAATGCATCTGGGCTAAATTGCTGTGGTAGGTTAACTTGTATATGTTGAGGAGATGTAACATGCAATCCGATCGCGGTTTGTCGCTTGACTTGATGTTGCTCGAGAGCCTTGGTTAATTCCACTCTAAAATCGATATCACGCGCCTGATAGTTAGGTGTATCACTATTGGCAATATTGGCGGCTAAGATCTGTTGACGTTGGGCACGTAAATTGAGCGCCTGGCGGTGAAATCCAATCATTGTGTCTAATTTATCAAGCATTGTATCTACTCTGTTATTGGTATGGTAAGAATTTTAAGCGACACAAAAAAAAATCATCGTATAAATAACTACAAAAAGTGTCCCTATTTTTTGCTTTAAGCATGTTATTGATGGCGTAAAATTGCTGTAATGATTAATAAGTTAGATGATAAATAATGATAAAAATTAAAATGTTATTTTTTGCTAGTTACCTTTTGTTGACTGGCAATATCGTGTTTGCCAATTCACTGGATCAACAAATAGAAGTATTTATTACGGAACAATGGCGTGATATTGCTGATGATATTACAATTCATTATTCGCAACAAAGACCACAATTAAGTTGTGATAAACCAACATTAGCTTTGCTCAATCGACATAAAATGTCAGGTAATGTGACGATAAAAGCCCAATGTGCAAATAAGCAAGCTTTTATTCCTGTGAATGTTGCAGTGGCGGGGAATTATGTGGTGGCTAACCAAGCGATTGCTGCAGGAAGTTTAATCTCAACAGATCATGTTCGTTTACAGTCTGGTCGGTTAGATCAATTACCATCAACAGTTATTTTACAAAAAAATCAAGTTATTAATCATATTGCTTTACGTAATATTGTGGTTGATCAACCTATCAAAACGACGATGATTAGAAAACCGTGGCAAGTTAAAGCTGGGCAACTTGTCCAATTAGTGATTACGGGGGACGGTTACCAAATTATTACCCAAGGTAAACCATTAACCAATGCCGCACTAGGGGAGAGCGTTAATGTGCGTACCCAAAGTGGCAAAATTATTTTAGGAACAGTTACCAATCAAGGCATTACTGTTTTCAACAAAAAAAATTAATGAAATCCGAAAAAATGCCGATAATCATATTGAGCAAATGTTTAAACTAACAATAATCAAGAGAAATGTTATGAGTATAGAGTCAACTAAACCCGTTTTAACAATAACCGGAACGATGAACCGAGATTTAATTAATGCTCAGCCAAAACATCCAAGTCAACCGCTGCAAGCTGAACACGCTGTAGCGGCCAGTACCAATGTTAGTTTAAAAGAGACATCATCATTATTGGTTTCACCAACCAATGACATCAATATGGAAAAAATTGCTAAAATTAAACAGGCAATTGAAGCCGGCGATTTAGTCATTAATACAGCTAAAATCGCTGATGCATTACTCAAAAATTCTCTCGAAGAAATCACCTATGAAATGGATTTTGAAGGTGAATAATGATGGTTGAAATCCATAATGTTTTAAACAAAATGGTCGAAATATTACAACAATTAATAGAGATACTTCATACAGAACAAATGATCTTACTGGAAAGTAATCCTGCGCATAAATTAAGTAATATTATTGATGAAAAAAATCAATTATTGATTAGCTTAAAAATTCTTGATGAACAGCGTATTGCTATGGGTAAACAGCAGAAAATCGAATCACCTTATCATGATAATCCATCATTATCCTGTCAGTGGGTATCGATTGTTGAAACGACGGCATTATTAGCGCAAATGAACCGTGAAAATGGTGCAATTTTACAAAATCGTATGGATAAAGCGCAACAAGCAATTGATTTTTTGAATAAATTAAATAATCCCAACGTTTATACTAATGGTGGTTATCAACCGACAGAAACGGTTTCAACTACCCGCGCTAAAGTTTAATCAACACCTTGCTTAGCGAGGTGTTAACCTCGTTAAACGCTAAAAATACGTAACAAAATGATGTCTTTTCTTGCCAATAGTGTGCGTGATTTAGCGCGATACTGATCCCTCTGCATAACCTTTATTGTTATTCACATCGAGAGTCGTGCCATTATGGCAAATGATAGTGATTTAGAAAAAAGTGAACAGCCAACCGATAGCAAACTAAAAAAAGCCAAAGAAGAAGGGCAAATTCCCCGATCGCGGGAATTGACCTCCGTAGTCATTCTTTTAGTGGGGCTGGCATCATTATATTTTTTCGGATCGCAAATGAGCGCAAGTTTAACAATGATGATGCAGCAAGGTATGGTCGTTAGTCAGTTTGGCAATGATGAAAAGTTAATGCTGATCAATTTTATGCATTCATTGCAGACAGGATTCTGGTTAATCGTACCAATTCTATGTGCTTTAGTTATTGTGGCATTATTCGCCCCGATGTGTATAGGTGGTTTATTATTTAGTAGTAAATCCATGCAATTTGATCTTAAACGTTTGAACCCTGTCAGCGGTTTTAAGCGAATATTTAGCAGTAAAATCATTGCTGAATTATTAAAAGGCTTACTCAAAGTGTTATTAATTACCTTGATGACAGGGGGATTTTTATGGGCGACCTTGCCGACAATACTTTCATTGCCGAACACATTTTTTGTACATGCATTAAGTCAATCAATGAATTTGATTCTATTTTGTGGGGTGTTAGTTGTGGTATCACTAGCACCGATGGTTGGTTTTGATATTTTTTATCAATTTTGGAGCCATTTAAAAAAATTAAAGATGACAAAGCAAGAAATTAAAGATGAATTTAAGGAGCAAGAGGGGGATCCACAATTAAAAGGACGCATACGGCAAATGCAACAAAGTATCGCTAGGCGCCGTATGATGGGCGATGTGAATAAAGCCAATGTGATTATTACTAACCCAACTCATTATGCAGTGGCTCTTCAGTATGATGAAAAGACCATGCATGCTCCTAAAGTTCTTGCCAAAGGAGTTGATAAAATCGCACTTAAAATTAAGCAATTGGCTAGCGAACATCAAATTCCTCAATTAGAAGCACCACCATTAGCACGCGCGCTATATCGGCATAGTGAAGTCGGTGAAACAATCCCGGCTGAATTATATGCAGCGGTTGCGCAAGTTTTGGCTTGGGTATATCAATTAAAACGTTGGCACCAGCGTGGTGGTACAGCACCGGTAAAACCGCAGCATTTACCGGTACCGACATCACTTGATCCAGCAGTCAAAAAAGGACATCGCCAATCTCATGAATAAATCACCATTATTTGCTTTTTTTGCTAAGCATAACTTAAAAAATGTTCACTATCAGGTATTGGCCGGACCTTTATTAATCCTACTAATTTTATCGATGATGGTGTTGCCGTTACCACCTTTTCTTTTAGATTTATTTTTTACATTTAATATTGCTTTAGCAATTATCATTTTGATTGTGGCGTTATTTACCCGTCAGGTATTAGATTTTGCTGCATTTCCAACGGTTTTGCTGTTTGCTACATTATTACGACTGTCGTTAAATGTAGCATCAACGCGAGTGGTCTTACTACATGGTCATACTGGTAGTGATGCTGCGGGACGAGTAATTGAAGCCTTTGGACATTTTTTAGTTGGCGGAAATTTTGCCATTGGCATTGTGGTATTTATTATACTGGTCATTATCAATTTTATGGTGATTACCAAAGGTGCTGGACGTATTGCAGAAGTTGGTGCACGCTTTGCGTTAGATGGTATGCCGGGTAAACAAATGGCAATCGATGCTGATTTAAATGCTGGATTAATTGGTGAAGATGAAGCGAAAATCCGCCGTGCTGAAGTCACGCAAGAGGCGGATTTTTACGGTTCAATGGACGGAGCGAGTAAATTTGTTCGCGGTGATGCTATTGCTGGTTTACTGATTATGGCCATTACCATTATTGGTGGTTTATTGGTAGGGGTTGCGCAACATGGTTTGGCAATTGGTGAAGCTGCGAAAACGTATGTATTACTTACTATTGGCGATGGGTTGGTGGCACAGATTCCATCATTAATCATTTCTACTGCGGCTGGCGTTATTGTAACACGGGTGGCTTCAGAGCAGAATATTAGTGAACAGATGCTCGGGCAATTATTTAATAACCCACAAATTTTAATTTTAGCCGCATTAGTGATTGGTTTATTGGGCTTAATTCCTGGTATGCCCAATATCGTTTTCTTATTATTTACGGGGGGATTAGTAACATTAGCTTGGTGGGTAACAACGCGCCAGAAAAAATCACAAACAGCATTAAATGAGCCGGTTCCTCCACCTGCAACCACTCCTTCCACAGTAGAAGCAAATTGGTCAGATGTAATTATTGAGGATGCACTGGCGATGGAAGTTGGTTATGGATTGATTCCGATGGTTGATCAAGCGCAAAATGGCGAACTGTTAGGGCGTATTCGTAGCCTACGCAAGAAGTTTGCGCAAACGATTGGTTTTTTACCACCGTCGGTACATATTCGCGATAATTTATCACTCAATCCTTATCAATATAAATTTTTAATGAAAGGGGTGGAGATTGGTAACGGCGAAATTCAAAATAATAAGTGGTTAGCTATTAATCCTGGGCATGTATCAGAAACCATCGAGGGGATCAGCACCACCGAACCGGCTTTTGGTTTACCGGCAATTTGGATTGATAGTCATAATAAAGAAAATGCTCAGATTTTAGGTTATACCGTTGTAGATGGCAGTACCGTGATAGCAACTCACCTAAACCATTTACTACAACAATATGCGGGTGATCTTTTCGGTCGTCAGGAAGCGCAAGAATTAATTAATCGCATTAAACAAGATCTACCAAAACTCGTCGAAGATTTGATTCCTTCCGTGGTAACATTAACAGTATTTCATAAAGTGTTACAAAATTTAATTGCCGAACAAGTTTCGATTCGCGATATGCGTACCATTATTGAAACGCTCTGTGAACATGCCCCTCAGCAAACTGATCCGACGGAGCTAATCAGCATTGTGCGTGTGGCTTTAGGACGCGCCATTACTCAACAGTGGTTTGCCGGTAAAGATGAGATACAGGTAATCGGAATTAACATGGGGTTAGAACGAATACTAATACAAGCAATGCAAAATGGTAGTGGATTAGAGCCCGGTTTAGCTGAACGAATTGTTGAGCAAACACAACAGGCCTTAGCACAGCAAAATATATTAGGCGCACCACCGGTGTTATTGACGAATCATACATTACGACCGATGCTGTCTCGTTTTTTACGGCGGCATTTCACGCAGTTAATCGTATTAAGTCATCTAGAGATTAGCGAACATCGGCAAATTAAAATGACAGCACAAATTGGCGCTGAGTAGTTGTGTTTGTAATTGTATAGATGCGTATAACATAGTTATTTTGATAATCTTTACTGGATATGTAACATATCAAATCTTGAAGGAACAAGCTTTATCTTCGCTTTCACCTAATGGCATTGGCAGGTGATTTCATAAAACGATGATAATAGAATGTTACGATATTTTATTCAGATGTAAGATTTACATAGTTATTAAAAATCTCCGTTAAAATCGGAGCAGATCAAATAAAATGGTTTTATGTAATTAAGGTAAAAATAGAGCCGCGCCTATCTTTTTCTTGCCCCTTCACACAGTGGCATGCTATAACTAACCGAATTCGTGTATAAAGAGTCATAACAACCATTTTAATAATAAACGCGCTAAGGAATAGCAAAGCCTGTGTATCTTTATCAACTGATGTTAAAAAAGCAGTGGTTAATGTGGGAGGAAGATGAGGCGTCACAGTCCTTCTCTTATCAGCCAAAACCAACACGCATCAAGCATTTTTATGACAGTGGTTATGATGATATCGTCAACCAGCTGGTTAATCAGCCCCAAAGTTGTAAAGACTTTTACCCTGTCCTACAGCAAGTCGGTCTGCCTTATCAAAGTTATTATGACAAAATCCCGGCTAAAGTTTCGGATACGTTAAAAACCGCATTATATCAAGAACGGGTGGTATTAGTTCAGTTGCCGGTGATTAATGGCTATTGTGGCACGGTATCTTATTCTGACGCTATTAAAGCCATGCCAATAG